>CAZUQA010000122.1:0-13901 GCA_964622375.1 uncultured Erysipelotrichaceae bacterium
CAATTGCCGAGCAGCAACCTCAACTTCAAAACTGTCAAAGAAATTTTCATAGCTGATAGTTATAGTTTTGATACCTGGATTGCTGTCATAACCGCGACAATCATAGTTGTCAAGTTGGACAAAACTACCATCATTGTAGAAAGCGGTGACTACCATACCGGCTAAATCGAGGTTTTCCCCTTCTAAATAAGCGTATTTTAGCGGTTTGGTGGTGACCAAGATATGGGACAAAGCTTGGGCTTTGACATTGACCGCAAAGACCGCAATCTTATTTTCCAGTTTCACAGTGACACTCTGTTTTCCCGGTGTCGAAAAATCCGCCATAACAATATAGTTGTTGACCAATTCATTGGTGTTATTGTTATAGTAAGCCATGACCGTCAAGCCAAAAGGATTGAACTCTTCATTCTGAATATACTCAATCTTCTGCGGTAAAGTGATAACTTGGATCTTTTCCAAGCGTTTCTCATAAACTTTGACATTGATGACATCACTGATGCCGCCACAAGAGATCTGGACGGATTTAATACCCGGCGTTCCATCATAACCGCTGTACTCATAGTTGCTGATGGTCGCTACGCTGCCATTGCTGTAGTAAGCGCTGACTTTGATTTTAGATAAATCCAGTTCTGAACCTTCAATAAACTGCAAGGGCGTTACTAGAGCTTCAGCTTTGATGCTGACTAAGTGGCGGGGGTTGACGTTCACGAAGAACGACGTTTGTTTACCTTCGTAAGTCAAACTGATCTTCTTTTCACCCGGTGTCACATCATAACCGGAGACTAAATAGTTGTATATCTTCTCGCTGGTGTTGTTGTTGTAGAGCACCGACACTTCCAAGCCTTCCAAATCCAATAACTCGCCTTCAATATAGTCCAGCTTGTAGGGTTTTTGGCTGATTTCTATAGCCAGAGGTTTTTTGGCAACTACCTTGATGTTAAACTCACAGACATAATCTTGGTAAAGCACCCGCAGTCGTTTTAAGCCTGGGCTATTAGTAAAACCGCTGATAGCGTAAGTTTCGATAATCTCGCTGGTTTCATTATCGTAGTGACCGCTGACCTGCAGGCCTTCGCTGTCAAAATCTTCGCCTTCTAAATAAACCAGTTTCTTTGGCATATTCAAAATCGCAATTCTTACTAAACTACGCTTGATTACTTCAATATCAAAACTGATTGACTTATTCTGATAGACCAAAGTAACCTTTTGCATACCCGGTTTAGAATTAAACTCCGCCATCTCATAATCATGGATTTGTCTGACATCGCCATCACTGTATTGTGCAAAGACCACAATACCGGCAAGATTCGGCAACAAGCCTTCCCGCGTGATCATTTGTCGCGGATAGTTTTCTATATAGATACAAGTCAGATAACCGCTGTTATCTAAACCGGAAGTAACTTCCAGTATGTTGGTAGCCTGATAATCCGGGTAATCACTGGCTTTTAAAGTCACCCGATAAAAGCCACTCTCCACTTCACCATCGGCTAAGAAGACATCTTTGGTTATCAGAATGTTATTTTCACGATAGATGACGCCAAAACGATCGGGATGCAAAGCTATGACGGCTTCATGAGCCACCCGATTAAGCAACCGTTTGATTGTAAGGACATTGATGTTTGCCAACCAAGTTTGATTGAAAGCAGCGATTTGCAGGTTGCCGTCTTGATCTTGCCAAACATTGACCAGATGGTAGTAAGGATTGGCTAAGCGTTTAAAACTGAAACTTTGTTGGGTATTGATATACCATGAAGCTTTGATAATGACCAAGGTTTTTCCGTATTCTATACTCAACGCTTCATGTAACAAAGCAGCGCTGATTCGCAATTGCTGGGGATTCAAGCTGATGAAAGCGCCATCTTGGGCGATGTTGATGCGACCTAATTGGTACTCACTGACATTCTCCAGCGATTCAAATTCCAGCTCACGAATAGCAGCCAGCCAAACATCATTTTCCGAAGTCAGTACTAAATCACCTTGTTCATCCTGGTAGACTTTGATATCCCAAGGAGTTGCTTTAGCACTGAAATTGAATGAAAATTGGCTACTGTACTCTTGATAACCTTTGGCGACAATCGTTAAAAAAGTACTACCAAAGCTTAAACCGTGTTTTAACAGTTCGTCCTTTTTGACAATCAAGACATTTTCGTCAATTACGACCTCTTGTAGTTGATTGAGATACAACTCGTTAACGGTAATAAAAGCACTTTCCCGGGCAAAAATCAATTGCGTAATGGCGTTGAGATAGTTAGCTTGTTTACAAGTAATTACCAAATCGCCAGCGACACAGCTGATAATCAAATCGCTGGGGCTGTCAATGATATTGATCGTCGTGTTTAGCCATACTCGCGATTCAAACAACATCTTCTTGTTAGCCGCAATCAAAGTGATATCATAATAGTTGCTTTCAAAGACGCCAATAGCTCTTTGAATGATACTTAAGGGAATGGTAATTTGTTGATTGTAACTGTAGATGCCGTTATCAGCTTGGTGTAGGGCAATCCGTTTAACTCCGCGCCACAGGCTATCTTTGGTTTTAACCCGCAAATAAGCCAAAGAGTTTAACCAAGACAAATTGCTGGTAGCAATCTGCAGGTTCCCATCATCATTTTGGAAAATAGCTAAATCCCGGGGAACGCTCAATGCTCCTTTTTGCAGGTTTAAACTAGTCGGAACCTCCACGCTTAGATAAGTCTGAGATTTTATCAACACACGATAAGTACCGGCAGTAATCCCATCCTGAATTAGGCGTTGGTAAGCGATGATATACTGATAGTCGATAAAGCGACTGCCTTCTTTACTGACAAGCAAGTCAATAGTATGCCGACTTCCGTTTTCACCAAGCAGTACAATCTTTTCCAGTTTAGCCAGCCAGTCATAATCATAGCTTTGGATGACTAAATCGCCTTCCTGAGATTGATAAGCCAATAAGTCATTGAGCACATGGGCCTCTGATAAACCGCCACTTACTTCAAAATTTGCGATTTCTTGCTCTTGATAAGTGGCTGCCAACAACAACACATCATAGCTACTGTTAACTAACTGTAATTCTTCATTTATTACACTTTGCGGTATCCGAATTTCGCTGGTTTTCCCGCTTTTATAGTATTCTTCCTTGATGGCTAACTCGGTAGTTTGCTGCTCTTGAATAAATAGGAGTTTTTCGATATTCAACAACCAATTTTCATCTTTACAGCTGATAATCAGATCGTTAGCTTTATTCTGTCGTAGTTTTACGACATCCTTTACTTCTTTAGCTGACTTAAATAGCTCCAGTGGTGCTTTTCCGATAAAACCTTCCGGAAGCTGATAGCTCAAAAGCCGGAAAAGATAAAGCCCGGGTGTTAGTTGAGCATCTTGTAACCAGCGACCATAAGCGACCCGTATCCCATCTTTGGTTCTTTTAATACCGTTAAAATTATTGCGCCAGTCCAGTCGCCCGCATTCAGTCGCATTTTCATCAATGAAAACAATACCGTAAAGATAATTGATAGCTTCTGAGTTGCGATCTTTGAGAACCAGATCACCATCTTTCTCTTGATAAAACCTTAGATTCTCAAACAAACTGGGTTGATAGTCGGTAAAGATATTGAGTTTGGCGTTGCCTTTATAAGCTGTATAACCGGCTGATTTGATGTTCAATTTATACAAACCGGAGGGTAAATAATCGAAACAAGAATTAAAGGTTTGATAATCGATGATGATATACTCGCCTTGGCGATAATCATTGAAATCAGCCAAGCCCAAATCCACTAACTCATCATTGTCATCAAAGAAAGCCAGTTCATAGATCTTGCTTAACCAATCAGTATTG
The DNA here is from genome assembly GCA_964622375.1 of uncultured Erysipelotrichaceae bacterium. Classification (GTDB taxonomy): domain Bacteria; phylum Bacillota_I; class Bacilli_A; order Erysipelotrichales; family Erysipelotrichaceae; genus CAZUQA01. The sequence continues at coordinate 3,815 of CAZUQA010000122.1, forward strand.
CCACAATTGATCAGAAAACTGCCGTCATTTTGTTGGGCGGTAAACACCTCATCACTAAACAAGCTCGCTGCCTGAACAAGCGGCACATAGCCTGAACTTTGGTATTCATCATAGCCCTCGGCTGTCATATTGACGAAGTAGTAACCGGCAGCCAAAGCGGCATGGGCTATAAAATAGTAATGGGGGATAATCAGTTGATCTTTTTGAAGCTGTAATTCACTATTATTACTCAAACCCAGCCAGGCTGAATAATCATCATTTTCCAAATAAATCATGGTCAAAGCTTGAAGATAATCCTGGTCAGTCGTACTTATAACAATGTCACCAAAATTATTCTGATGAACATTGACATCACTCGGTAATACTTTATAGTCACTAAGTTCTTTTTCTTTCACAGAAGCAATAGTGATAAGCTCTGCTTCTTCTTCGCTGACAACTAGGCCTTCACTAATTTCTTCAGGTTCTTCTTCTTTTGGCTCAACCAAATCAGAAATTTCTTCACTTTCTTCTTCTGCTAGCTCAATCATATTAGGGATTTCTTCACTATCTTCTTCTGCCAGCACTGCTAAGTCCGAGTCTTCCACAACACTATTTTCCACTTCATCTTCCACGGCGAACATTTCTTCAACAGTTACCGGCTCTTCTTTAGCTAGAGCCACTTTTTCTACTGCCTCAGTGGTAAATATTTCTTCTAGTGCGGTATCGTGGACGCCGGTAGCTTCCTCGGTTTCAATTTCCCCATTGTCCGGTAATTCTTGATCAAATTCAAATTCCGGCACAACTGTTTCTTGGGCAAAACTCGGCACCAGAGCCGGCCGAAAATCTTCGGTTGTGGCAAAGGGATCGATGGCAGCATAGATTTGGCTACTGTCAAACAGGGGTTCAATAGAAGAAGTCAGCGGCGGAATGATTGGTTCTTCAATTTCAAAGGGCGATGTCAGTACGGGTTTAAATGCTTGAATTGGTTCTACCTGCGGCACTTCTGCTGCGAGCTGGTCGACAACCGCGCTAGCTAGTGGGTCGATGGTAGTTATTTCTGGCCTTATTGTTTCAATTATTGGTGGTTGTTGTTGCAACACCGGTTGACTGACTTTTTGTTTGGAAATTGGTGCTCGAGTTTGCGCAACCGCCGTCCGCCCTGTTTCGTCGATAACTAACTTATCGCGCAAAACCGCTGTCACAATTTGATTGCCGACTCCATAAAAGCTGAGGCTGGCATGGTATTCGCCCTGGGGCATTTGCGGTAAAAAATCCGACAAATCAAAAACCATGAACCCTCGCCCTACTTCCGAAATGTTGGCTTTAAAGATTGTAATATCTTTGGTTTCGCTCAATAAATTCAAAGAATCAAAATTGTCACGAATCTCATCGACGATATTAGACAAAACCAAAGAAGTTTCAAAAAAAGAAACTTCTATTTCATTGCTTTTATTAAAAAGCTCATTGTTTAATTCCGACATATCTCACCATTAGTGGTAAATACCCACCAAACCACAATAATTATACTTTATTTTATATAAGCCGACAAACAAAAGTCCTGCTTGCTTAGCTTATTTTATTGGTGAAAACATTCAAAATTCGTCTATTCTATTCCGTTTTACTAATAACAGGGATATTTTTTTCGGTATTCGGGTTATTTGCGCCTTTCTTATTGACTTCATCAAAAACTTTGCAGTCAGCCTCAAACACGGTAATCGGTCCTTTGATCTTGGCGCCGGTCTTGATATTAATTAATGTTGCTGTAATACTCCCTTCACAAATTGCGGTGTTTTCCAAAGTGATAAGGTTATCAACATCAATTTTCCCTTTGATTTTTCCGCTGGCTTCCACATCGGCGGCTTTGACATCGCCGATTAATACCACATCTTTATCGATTTTAACTTTAGTTTTCGAGTTCACACCACCAATAACATTACCTTTGATAAGGTTGATACTTTCGCCTTGGACATCGCCTACCACGCGACCATAAACATCAACAGCTTTGGTGCTGCTAACATTTCCTTTAACTTCACCGTAAATTTTGATAGCTGAAGCTGAATTAATATCGCCGCTGATTACAGTGTCAGCCGTGATTAAAGAACCGTTCTCGCTGTTAACGACAATTTTAGCCGGGCTTTCTCCACTAATTTCACTCATCACAATAACCCCTCCGTTTATTTTTTAATATCATCATAGTACACTATCTAAGCCGATTTCTCAAATATCTGAATAGAAATGAAGGAAAAATAGGCAATCTACTCCTTATTTGCCTATGTGGCTAAAACTGCTAGCCTCTAGTTACAATAATTCTTTGTATTTTCTGATAAACAAGGCTTTTATTAAGCTAACCAGCAACAGATAGCAAATCAGTACCGCCAACAAGAAAGCAAAGTAGATAGCCGGTAACTTGACAAACTGCAAAGCCCCGCCAATCGGTGTATATGGCAGTACAGTGCCGATTAGAATACCCAGCGTGGTCAGAGTTACCACCTGAAAAGATGCGCGCGATTGGATAAAAGGGATTTTCGGCGAACGGATTAAGTGAATAACCAAAGTTTGCGTCCACAAAGATTCAATAAACCAGCCGCTATGAAAGAGCGCAATAAACAAAGCTAAAGCTTCACTGTTACCGCTCAAACTGCTATAACTGCCTCCGGTTACTAAGGGGCAGATTACTAAGAACATGACTACATAGGTGATGATGTCAAAAATCGAGCTACTAGGGCCCAGCCAAATCATAAATTTACTGATGGAAGAAGCATCCCATTTACGCGGTTTGCGTAGATAATCTTCATCGACATTATCCCAGGGAATCATGATACAGGAAATATCATAAATCAAGTTTAGAACTAAGATATGAATCGGTAGCATCGGTAAAAATGGGATAAAAGCCGAAGCCACTAAAACCGAAAACATATTACCGAAATTAGAACTGGCGGTCATTTTTATGTACTTGATGATGTTAGCGTACACTTTACGCCCTTCTCTAACCCCTTCTTCTAAGACCATCAAATCTTTTTCTAAAAGGATGATATTAGCGGATTCTTTAGCGATATCGACAGCAGTATCGACAGAAATTCCGACATCAGCAATTTTCATGGCAGCGGCATCATTGATACCATCACCTAAGAAACCGACAACATGACCTTTGATTCTCAAGGCGCGAACAATTCTGGACTTTTGTAAAGGCGATAGTTTGGCAAAGACATCATAGCGGTCAACAGCTTTGGCTAATTGTTTATCATTCATCGCTTCGACATCGCTGCCCAAAAGAATTTCATCAACATCTAAACCGACCTGGCCACAAACGCAGCGCGTTACTGCATCATTGTCGCCGGTCAAAACTTTTACCGTTACCCCATATTCATCTAAAGCCGTAATCGCTTTAGCTGCACTCTCTTTGGGTGGATCTAAGAAAGTTAAAAAACCAATTAGGACCATTTTACTCTCATCAGCGACACTGATGTTGCCGACTTTGGTCTTAATCCGATTCTTTTGGGCAATACCCAAAACCCGCATACCATCTTCGTTGTACTCCTGAGCTAAAGCTAGGATATGCTCTTTTAGCTTTGGCGTGATTCTTACGGCTTTTCCTTTGATCTCGGCATAGTCGCTGACTTCCAACATCTCTTCAATTGCTCCCTTAGTTATAATTTGAATCTTTCCTTTTTCATCCTTGACCACTACCGACATCCGGCGGCGATTGAAATCAAAAGGAATTTCATCAACTTTCTTGTAGCGATCCAAGAGATCTTCCATCCCCTCATCGTCAGCATGGGCGATGATAGCCGTATCCATCAAATTCTTCAAACCGGTTTGAAAATAACTGTTTAAGATGGCATGACGCAGTATTCTTTCATCTTCATTACCTTCAATATCCAAATAGTACTCTAAAATTACCTTATCTTGGGTAATGGTCCCGGTCTTATCGGTACACAGAATATCCATAGCTCCAAAGTTTTGAATGGAGTTTACATCCTTAACGATAACTTTATGTTTCGCCATCGATACTGCGCCTTTAGCTAAGTTCGTCGTCACGATCATCGGTAGCATTTCCGGGGTTAAGCCGACAGCCACCGATAAGGCAAACATCAAAGCATCCATCCAATTGCCTTTGGTTAAGCCGTTGACCACAAAGACAATAGGTACCATGATCAACATAAAACGAATCAAAACCCAACTGACCGAGTTCACCCCTTCTTCGAAACTGGTAGTCTCTTTCTTGCCGGTCAATTGCTTGGCAATAGTCCCGTAAATCGTATCATCACCGACGGCGATAGCGACGGCTGTTGCTGAACCGGAAACCACGTTGGTTCCCATAAAGGCTAAGTTGTCGCTATCCAAAGGGTTGTTCAACTCTTCATCCCATTTTACGGCAAATTTTTCAATCGGTTCACTTTCGCCAGTCAAAGAAGCCTGCGAGATAAATAAGTCTTTAGCATTGATAATCCGCAAATCCGCTGGAATCATGTCGCCGGCTGATAAGTACAAAACATCACCGACTACTAACTCGTCTAAAGGAATCTCTTGACGTCCCTCCGGCTGGCGATTGACGGTAACCGTGGTTTCAACCATTTCTGTGAGTTTTTCCGCTGCCGAATTACTGCGGCGCTCTTGGATAAAGCGTAGCGTTCCGCTAATCACTACTAAAGTCATCACGATAATAACTGAAGAATAGTCACTGTTTTCTGCGGCGATTACTTCAGTATAGAAATTTATTGAAGCCAAGACAAATAGCACGATAGTAAAAGGATCGACAAAAGCATGAAAAAGCTCAACAAAGATGCTGGCTTTTTTCTGTTTAGTCAGGATATTAGCTCCGTACTCTTCCCGCATCTCTTCGATGATATCTTCGTCTTCAAAACCATCGAAAGTATTGTGGTAGTACTCTAAAACATCATCACGCGGTTCAATAGCGGCATTGATGAGTCGCTTTTTAGTTTCTTCCATCCTTTGCAGGTTAAGTGCTTTGTTGCTCATGCTGCTATCTCCCTTCTTACAATAAAAAGATTCTTCCAGCTCTAGTGAAGAATCGCCTTTAAAAAAGATTAAAAGTTGCATCTACGTTTGAGCTTTAGTTTCGCAGGGCGATGAAATTGCATTAGTCTAAGCCTTGATTCGACCTAAACTGCTAACCAACTTAATGTGTCTCCACACTATTGCGGCAGCAATCCGTATCCCTGTGGTAACCTCACCTACCGAATATTTATTGTAATGACAAAAACAAACAAAAATGACAAAAACATTTTAGCATAGTAATAATTATTTTGAAATACCTGTTTTTAACAAGCAGGCAAAAACCCACAAAACTCAATTCCGCTTCACAGGGTATATAGCATGTTATACAGTAGCATTCGGCTATTTTAAATTAAGGTAGTTATGCTTCTTGAAATTAGAACGCAAGTCGTAATCCAATTGTTCTCTTAGACTAAAGAACACTTTATTCAGTTCACTTTCTCCTATTACAACATCTTCAAAAGCCAAGGCACTATAATTAAAATTCTTGAGCCCGGAATCTTCTATGTACTCGAGATCTTCCGAATAGTTGGCGAGCAACAAATATTTGTTTTCATTATATAGATATGCAAAACCCGAGTAATACTGATCCTGATATCTGACATTGGTAAAGTAGTATTCATCATCCGGCCAAAAACCGAAGATATATAATGCTTCCTCTTCCTCATCATCCCACAAATCTGTTGCTATTATGCCGCTGTCAAACAGCCTTTGGGCAAATGCCCGTACCTTAGCATTGTTGGTGAAATCAGTATAATACAGGAGAAAATCAGGATAATTATTGAAAGCCAGTAGCTTCCCGTCTGCAACACGATAGAATTCTCCTTTTTCGGGATTGTAAAAATCCACATACATATCTTCATCAGGATCATCGGGAAGTTCAATACCCTTGGTTCTGTCATATTTCTCATTCAAATTTACATAGCCGGCTTTGCTGATTAGTCCTTGGCCTTCGCTACTTAACAAATAAAACAACAAATACTTACCGAACTTGGCAGCTGCTTCGCAATTTTTGTCATAAAACATATAGTTATAGACAATTAAAGGATAACTTTCATCAAAAATACTATCGTCAGTGGGCGCTACTCCGTTGACGCTCATTAATATCACGTCATCGTTGGAGAATTGCTTTTCGGCGAAAGTATACATACTGTAACCAATAGCATATTGAGTGGGATCATCATCATCAATATCATCGTAGTAGTGGTCAAAATCGGCAATCATGATGACCAATTCTTCCATACCGACAGCAACGTAAGTTTTCTCTATTAACGGTGTTTTTCCCATGAATTCTTTCATGCGCAATTGCGAACCGGCATCATCATTCCTTTGAAAAGCAATGATTTCGGCTTTTTTCCCGCCAAGCTCAGACCAGTCGGTAATCTTGCCGCTATAAATACCCCTAATCTGCTCTTCGCTTAGATTACGAATCTTATTATTTTTATTCACCAGAAAAACAAAACCTTCGCGAGTAATCTCCTCACTGACTAAATCAACGCCACTCTTTTTTGCCTTACTCAACAACTCAGCACTAAAATCTCCGCCTAAAAGAATATCATTTTCCCCCTTTATCAACTTCTCGAAAGCTTCTACGGTTCTGCTGTGTTTAATCTCAACATTTTTCTTGCTAAACTTGTCATTCAGCACTTGGTGTAAAGGTACCATCGAAGTTGAACCGTCAATATTGAACTCATCCCAGTGGGTGCTCAAGTATTCTATGACAACTTCTAATACCAGCTCATCATCATTTGGTAGCGTCGGTTTTGGTTTCTTTATAAAGATCAAGACTGTTGTGACAATGACCGCAACAGCCAACAGACTGCAAAACGTAATTATCAGAGCCTTTTTCCTTTTTGTTTTGCTTTCAATCACAGAATCACTTAAATCATCACTATAAAACTCTTCTTCTCTCATTACCGCCATGATCTCCTTTTCAACTTAAACCAAAAATTACATAAACTATGGTGATATACAAATATTCTCAATGCTTTATAAACTGGCTGATACTATAAAGTGCTAATTAAAATTTTGCCCTTCCTTTAATACCCTGCCTAAGAAAGCAAAATGATGCAAACAAGTAATGTTTTTTTCTAAACACTTGCCACTTAGCAAATCAATCTTGACCTCAATTGATATTTACTTTTATTAGAAACTCAGTTCCCTCATTATCACCTACAAGAAAATTACCACTTAAATCAAATTCCCACCAGTAAGGCCAAGCTAAGTCCAAATTGCTCATTTCTTTAATCTCATCAGTCCAATATAGTTGTCCGGTATCCAAATCATAAACAACGATAGCAAACTTGGTTTTAGATTTTGTGTTTATCAAGAAGTGTAGTTTTTTATCCTTGACAACTCCTACCGGGTCTAAACGGTTGTCAAATTGCTTGGGTAGGCCTTTTATCGAACTAATATGATCCTTAAGAACAAGTTTAGCGACTGATGAAGTCTGATAATCTTTAGCCACAATCGTATTGTTCTTTGTATCATAGACATAAATAGTACTGCCGTAGGCGCCGATGTATCGGCACTTAAAACTATAAGTCTTCTCTTTTTTAAGCCACACACCCTTATTGGAATAGGTCGCTGAATAAAGAATGTCGTCTTCTTCGGTTTGAGCATAGTAAGTAACCACAAAGGAGTTCTCATTGACGATTATTCCCTGGATGGAATTCTCGTCTCCGGGGTTACAGGAGAACATTAATTTACCGTTAAAATCATAGGCTTTAATAGTGTCATCTTCTACATCTTGATCATAAGAAGCTACATAAACCAATTTGTTTTTTTCGTCAACTTCCAAAACACTGGCAGGCCACCAACAACCAAAGACTGATTCCTCCCATAAGAGTTTACCGTTCTTTGAGTATTTTGCCAGTATTACTTCAGAACGCTCATCCCAATCATCCGGGTCACTAACCACAACTTGCTCCAGGGTAAAGTAAGCATCCGCGACATCGCGACGCAAAGCATCACCAAAATATATCTCTGAGGCACTATAGCTGACTTTCTTTAGCGGTTTTACCGGCAATAAGCCAAGATTCTGAGAATTATTCGGGTTAGTGCCATCTTTACTGGTATCCTGATCAGAATCAGTATTAATTGGTTTTTCTACATCATCATCCACATCGGCAAGATTATCCGGTTTCTTGCCAAGTGATAGCGGCTTTTTCAAAATCAGATAAACGCTGACAGCAACCAGTAAAAGGCAAACAATAGTCCCGATAATAATCTGTTTGCTTCTGTTTGGCTTTAGTGGCTTTGGTCCACTAATTTCTTTTTCCCCACTTAAATATTCCGGTCTGACAGCACTTTCAACATTAGCCCCACATTTATCACATGATAAGGTATTTTCCGGTAAATCACTTCCACATTCTTTGCATCTAGCATACATAATTCTTTCTCCTTTGTATGTTATTATTGCCCCCTACTTAAGTAAAATGTTATGCCATTCCCGTTCATTGACATAATTATAGCACCTATGATTTAACATAATCTAGGGAAAAAAGATGCTTGCTCAAAGTTGCAGAAAGTGTCAGTTTCTTTGTTTTAAACGCTCCTCAATCACTGAAAATATCGGGTAGTATTCGTTGTAGTGTTTTTGAATGAACAAGCCACTGCGTTTCTTGTATAAGCGCTCTGCTAAACGATCGGCGACAGCTAAGACCATTTGTTCTTGACGACAAAGTATCGGTGAAACGCTGTTAAGCGAACCGGTAGCCCGCAGATTTTGACAGCCACAATAGTGATTACAGCGCCGGGCTATGGCGCAGCGGTCACAACCTGGTTTTTCCTGTTGGTTTTCCTGGTATAATGCTTGCCGTAAATTCTCATTAACACCACTGAAAACATCGCCAATTTTGTATTTAGAATCACTGATAAACTCAACACAAGGAAAAAGATCACCATTAGGCGCTACCGATAACTGTTTCTTACCCAAATCACAACGTTCTTGACAATAGCTTTGATGATTGATGTGACTGTTAATTTTAGTTTCAAAAGGGCTTAAATAGAACTTATTTTCTGCCATAGTATTCTTATAATAAAAATCAGCTAATAGGCGATACTGTTTTTTCAGCTCTTTTAAGTGTCCGCTATTCCAGTCAGCAGCATAATTAAAACCACAGAGCAAATAAACAAAACCTAAATCATAAAGATGCTGAACCGATGGGGCGAGATTAGCTACAGTATCAGGGTTGACTGTCATCATCACCGGTGAATTCGGCATATAGGAAAGTAGAGTTTTGGCATTGGCAACAACCCGCTCATAGGTACCCTGCCCGTTAGCTTCAAAACGATGTTTGTTGTGGGCTTCTTGGATACCGTCAAGGGAGACAGCGACAAAAACATTCTCTTGTTTACAGAACTTAATGAAATCCTCATCAAGTAATAAACCGTTGGTAGTCATCTTGAAATAGAACTTTATTGGCTGACTTTGTGAGTGACGCCGGGCGTAAGCCACCGTCTCTTTGATTAAGTTTTTTTGCAGTAAAGGCTCACCACCAAAAAAGGCAATGCCACAAACTAATTGTTTATCACTGATGGCTCTATCGATTACCGCAAAAGCTACTTCTTTGCTCATCAGCTCTTTGGTGTTTTTTACGTAACAATAATCGCAGCGGCAATTACAGTCACTGGTCAAATGCAAAGTATAGTGCATCATCTAATTTCCTAAGTTTACGGCGTTGAGCCAATCGATAAAATTCTTAACTTGTTCTTTTAAATCTTCAATATGATATTCATCAACGCCGCTAAAGAACACCACCTCCGGATGCTCATCTTTTAAAGTAGCGAGGTGGTCATCTATTTGATAGCTGGAACAATGAGTCCCCCTAAATTTCAAAGAATTACAATCCATTTCTGAGAAATATTCAACGTTGACAGCTTTATCATCCATCAACACATAGGCATCATAGAGGTAATCTTCGCCGAGATTGGCTCTGACAAGCTGAAAACCGGCTTTTGAAAGTTCAACTTCGATAATATCCAAAGCCTCTTGATCAGGCAGTAAAGGATATTGTTCCATGATCCCCCCGGCAATTCTTGGGCCAAAAATATCACAGCCACTTAAACAAGCAGCCAGTACTGCTGTCAA
>CAZUQA010000123.1:0-1646 GCA_964622375.1 uncultured Erysipelotrichaceae bacterium
CTCTAGCGACTATTAAAGTAAAGTTGAAGGTCTTATCCGGGTTTACACCATTAGTAGCTTTCAAAGACACCGGATAACTACCCGCAGTTAAGCCGGTAGCGATATCCAGCTTCTTAGTTGTGTTATTCCAAGTAATTGCGCCATTACCACTGGTCTTGCTTACGGTTGGAGTTGGGGTTCCGGTAATGGTGAAAGTGTTACTGGAAGCAGCACTGTAGCCGACAGTCACAGTCATGGTAGTAGGCCCGGTGATATTTGGAGCAACCGGTGTTACTGCTGTTGATTCCCGGCTGATAATAGCCGTAGCTCCCGGAGCAATTTCCACTGTGATATTATCATCTGTCAAGTTATCAGTAGTTGTCGCATTAACCAGTTTCCATTTGTAGTTAGCGCCTGGGGTATTTGCTTTAAATACATGAGTTTCTATCGAAGACGATTTGTTTGTTAATTCTAAAGAAGCATTATTACTCATATAAATGCCATTTGAGTTATCCACAATCGCCTTCCACCCAGCACCTGGAGTTAACTTAACACTTGCGGAATCTAGTATTTTTAGTATTGAATTAGCTGCCATAATACGTAAAGCTGTGGTAGAGCTTTCTGTCACTGACAAAACTCCATTACCTTGGAAAGTAAGAACAAAACCAATCCCCACCGCTATGGAACCATACATACTCCCCTCATTGCTTTGGATAGAATTGTTCCCAGATAAAGATATCACTAAATCTCCATAATACATGTCAATAGCAATATCATTATTCGGACTGACAAAATTCACTGAAGAGAAAACCAAGTTTGTTAGAGCTGTAGCAGGAAATAAATGAAGATTGCTACTATTTCCAGTTAAGGTATAGGTTCCATTAACACTAGTAAAGTATAAGGGGCCTCCAGATCCGTAAACAATCCATTGTGCTTCAGTTGGTCTTGAGCTATTATCCTCTCCTGATGGATTTAGGGTGCCGATGTTAATTGTCACCGGTGTCGGATCAGCCGCTAATAGTCTCTTAGGTTTCTCCTGCACTAAGCCAAATACCATAAAAGCTACTAAAAACAAAGTCATAATTTTCTTTAAATTAGTTTTCATATTCCCTCCCTTTAGCGATGTTGAAAACATTAATTGAAAAGCCGTTTTATCCCCTAGTCTCACTATTTTGTATGTGGCTAAGCCTGGGATTATTACCTAATCTCATTATATATATATATATATATATTGCAATAGCAACTCAATTTTGCAAATAAAGCTGAGATTGTTTGATACGTTTGATAATGAAAATCCGGGAATGCTCATCCGCCTAAAGCAAATTACAAAAAAATCAACAGTTGTTTCTTGCTGATTTTATTGTTTTTTCCTTAGTCTGTAGTTGATTTTCTTTTAGTTTACTTTAAAAATCGATGCTTCCTTGGTTGTGAGCGACAGTGCCGGCAGCTGCTGCTGCGATAGCTCCAACGATATCATCCAAAAAGGTATTGCATTGTGTTTTGTCTTCATTGAGTTTGGCAATGATACCGATTTTTTCCCGATCAATATAGCCAAAATTAGTCAAAGCGATTGAACCGTAAAGATTACAAATCGAATAAGCTAAGACTTCATCGATACCATATAGGGCTTCGTCATTGGCTAAACAGTGTTGGAGTTTCTCATCAGG
>CAZUQA010000124.1:0-2877 GCA_964622375.1 uncultured Erysipelotrichaceae bacterium
TTATCGAATAAAGCGGACATTAGTCATGCGGGCGGAGCCTCGTCGACTCCCCATAATTATTCCAGTTCAGCTTGGCAAAGCGGGGACAAATGGTGGGAGCTTCAACTTTCGTCAGTTGGTTATGATAACTTGACGCTGGAGTTTGTCATGCGTAGTAGTGGTACCGGCCCGCGCGATTTTATTATCCAATACCGGATTGGGGAAGGGGCTTGGGAAAACATCGCTGATACACCAGCCGCCAGCAGTATAACAGTTCGTGATAACTATGATAAATACGGGCCATATTTACTACCAACCGCTCTTGATGATAAACAAGACATCAGTATCAGGTTCTTAAACAGCAGTCAAGTTAATGTTAATGGCGGTACGACAGCGTCGGCTGGGAATAATAACTTAACTAACATTATCATCAAAGGTGCAGAAATCGCTGACCAACATGTAACATTAGCAGAGTGGTTTATCAGCCTCCAAGAAGCTAATGACAACCATAATTATTATAAAGCGAGTGAAAATGCCGGGAAAAAACCGCAGTTTAAAGCCCCGGAAGGAATTTATGCGGAGCTTTCAACCTTTTGGGTCGAAAAGGTTAATTCTCAGACTCACCTTATGGGTCCCATGAATACCAGTGAGACCGGAGGTAATGCATTACATGCCGGGGGTATTCGTTACCAAGGTTTGGAGCAAGGAGCTTTTTGGTTAATTCAGTTTTCCAGTAAAGGACACCAAGAATTAATCTTGAGTTGGGACATGCGTTGTTCCGATTCGGCTCCGGCTAACTACCAGCTACAATACAGCTTGGACTACGACCCTAATGATCCAGCCACCTTAGCTAAGAGTACTTGGGTGAATATCGGTGCTCCGATTTTCTTAGCTGCTGATTATCCCATCGGAACCCCCCATGCCCATTTCTCTTATCTCTTGCCTGAGCAACTAAACGATCAGCAGGTGGCTTACGTGCGGCTTTATGTTTTAAACAACACGCCAATCTCCGGGGTAGCTAACGATGCCAGTCGAGCCAACGGAGTGTTCAGTGTCAATAACGTTCAAATCAAAGCTTACCCGGTTCCGGTTGTTATTCCGCAATTATCAGCGGTCGAAGCGAAGCCGGATGTCGGGGCCGTCGAAGTCGGAACGAAGATAGTATTGAGCGTGGCAGAAAAAGGAGCGACGATTTACTATCGTCTCAATCAAGGAGATGAAGAAGTATATGATAACGTTGGTATCGTTTTAACTGAAGCGATGTTTATCGGAGATCCTGCCCAAATTACGATAACAGCGCGGGCGGAAAAAGCTGATTATATTGATAGTGTAGACCGCGAGTTTGTTTATTCCTTACTATTAAAAGATGAAATGCTTGCTTTAGGACCGGTTGTCGCTAGTTTACCTTCCGGTAGCGTAAAAGCAGGGACGGGCTTAACTTTAAGTCACAACGAAGAAGGTGTGAAGATTTATTATTCGATTAACGATGGTGAGAAAATGTTGTACAAAAATGCAGCAATCGTCTTACCCGCATCTTTATTTAGCGGAAGCCCAGCAACGGTCACAATTAAAACCTGGGCAGAAAAAGAAGCTTACTTGAACAGTGAGATTACCGAACTGGTTTATCATCTGGAAAAAGAAGAGCCGGCTAAACTACCGGCGGTTAACGCTAACAGACAACCCGGTAAGGTCAAAGCCGGTAGTAGCATCATTTTGATGAATCCGACTGATGGTGGAACTATTTACTACACCATTAACGATGGGCTGCCAATGGAATACTTGGGGGAAGCTATAGAGCTTAGTCAGGAGTTGTTTATCGGTAATCCGCCAAAGGTAACGATTAAGGCTTGGGTAGAAAAAGAAGGCTACAATAATAGCGAAGTTAATCAACTCATCTATTATCTGGCTGATCAGAGTTTAGTTAACCAAAATAATTCACCATCGACCGGTGATCTGGGTTATTGGGCATTCTGGTTATTGATAATAACAGCGATTATCGGAGCTATCGAATACTTTATAATAAAAAGACAAAAAAGAACTAAAGTGAACAAGAGGGCTACCTAAAGAGGTAGCTTTCTTTGTGAAAGATAGCTTAATATCGGGAAATCTATACTATACTTAAGTTAGAAGATCTCAAGGAGCAGTATAAGGTAGCGATGGAAAGAAAAATAGTGATGGCGGTCAGTAACGACAATGAAGGGGTTAGCCCCTTACAGACAATTAAAGCAATCAAAGAAGCCGGGGGGGACTATGTTTTTGTGCAATGGTATAACAAGCCCTGGGAAGTTAGTCAAGAAAAACAATTAGCTTACATAAATGAATTAGGTTTGAAGGTTACTTTCGCTCATTTAGGTTACAGTACGATAAATAGTTTATGGGAAACCACCGAGGCTGGTGATTTATTAGTCGAAAGTCTTAGAAACGATTTAGCGATTTGTCGGGATAAGGGAATTCCTCTGGTCATTATGCACTTGACCAAGACTAAAGTAGCTCCGCCACCCTGCCAACTGGGCTTAGAGAGACTACGAATGATCGTGGACTACGCCAAAGAGCTGGGAATGAGAATTGCTTTTGAAAACACTCGACATAGGGAGCATTTTGACTACGTCTTACAACACATTACTGATTCTAACGTCGGTATTTGCTATGACGCCGGCCATTGCCACATTTGCTTTCAGGATGATTTTGACTTTGACTTATACGGACACCGTATCTTTGAGGTTCACCTTCACGATAATGACGGCTTAGAAGACCAGCATATGTTACCTTTTGATGGAACGATCGATTGGCCACAACTAATGAGCAAACTAAAAGCCAGCGGGTATCAAGAGGCCGTTACTTTAGAGTTGTGCTACCGTAACGAATACTTAAAGCAACCACTAGTGGATTTCTTTAAGC
>CAZUQA010000125.1:0-4588 GCA_964622375.1 uncultured Erysipelotrichaceae bacterium
ATTTAGAAACCTATCTGCAGGAATCAAAGGAAGGTCCACCGCGTAAGTATTACCATATTACATTAAAAGGACAAAAGTATTTAAAAGAGTTATGTCGCGATTGGAAAGAATTTTCCGAAAGTGTCAACCGGTACTTTAAGAAGGAGAGGAATGAAAAATGACGAAAAATGAGTTTATTAAGAAGTTACGCAGTAAGTTGCACGTCCTACAAGAAAGCGAAGTCGATGAAATAATCAATGAGTACAGCGATCACATCGCCCAAAAAATAGCAGACGGAAAAACGGAAGCGGAGGCTATTGAAGATTTTGGTGACATCGATGAGTTAGCCAGTGAGATTCTGTCAGCTTATCACATTAAAGGATCAGCTAAGACGGTGGAAGATTATTTTAATTCTTTCGTGCAGTTCGTCAATGAGGTCACTAATAAGGTGATGGGCTTTGATCGGCGGCAGGTCGTCGACTTAATTGTGGAGTTCGTTATTTTGATTGTTATTCTTGGCTTAATCAGGTTTGCCTTAACGATTATTGTCAAGAACGTTGGCGGAGCTTTAGGGTTTGTCACTTTGGGGGTTTTAACACCATTGGCTTGGCTGTTAAATTTTATTTTTAGTGTTCTCTTCTTCTGTGTCAGCATTTACGTGATTTATTTATTTTTACAGAGGAAGCTGTTAAAGAAGGAAGAGGCTACAGAGCCAATAAGTAATAAGGAGGGTACAACAGTGAAAAAAGAAGAAAAAACAGTAGTGAAGATTAAAGAAGCAAAAACGCGAGCTAATTTTAGTGCTCCGGATGCGCAAAAAGAGGTCGATCGAATCATCGACGTTGAACCGGTGGCAGAGCGGATGGCAACGGCGGAAACAGTTGAGAAGAAACAGGTAAACAGCACAAAAGAAACAAGCAGCAATAAAAGCGATGGAGCCAACGACTTGTTAATGATGTTAGTTCGCTTATTCCTGGGACTCTTTGTCTGGTTACCAGCCTTCGCTACACTGCTGGGTGCTATCGTAGTGTTTGGTTTAGTGATCTCGTTGATTGTTGCCGGTTATCAATTTGTCTGGTTGTTATTTATTGTTTTTGGGGGGATATTGATTTGTTTGGCTTTCGTTATCCCACTGACTAAAGTGATTTGGGGGAAAAATCCATTATGAGAAAATTTATTGCTTTGTTAATACTCGGGGCCATGTTTATCGCCTTCGGTTGTGGTTTGTTTTTTATCCAATTTGCCCGTGATGGTGTCGATTTAAGACCACTGACGAATTTCATTAACAACGTCTTCAGGTATGAAATCACTATCGACAACGATCGCTTAGTGATTGCGCCGAAAGACTAAGTTAACAAGTTAGCATCAATTGTTCGTTTTTGTAGGCTCGATTATCGATGATAGTCGAGCTTTTTTTCAGCCGGAAAGCGGAGTTCCGGCTAAGCGGGCAGTCATTGATTTTTGAGAGGAAAGTTGTATAATGATACGGAAACAAGAAATTAATTAGGAGGAAATGATTTATGGCTGTAAAAATTGCGATTAACGGATTTGGTAGAATCGGTCGATTGGTTTTTCGACAAATGTTTGATGATGATGATTTTGATGTTGTGGCTATCAACGATTTGACCGATTCAAAAACTTTAGCACATTTGCTTAAGTATGATACTTGTCAAGGTGGATATAAGAGTGATGCTGTTAGCTATAACGAAAAGGGAATCATTGTCGATGGGGTGGAAATTCCCATCTATGCGATAACCGATGCGGCTTTATTGCCTTGGAAAGAACTTGATATTGATGTAGTTATTGAGTCGACTGGCTTCTACACTTCTTTAGAATCAGCTGAAGCTCATATTAAAGCAGGAGCTAAAAAAGTGATTATTTCGGCTCCGGCTACCGGTGAAATGAAGACTATCGTCTTTAACGTAAACCATGAAACTCTCGATGGTAGCGAAACCGTCATCTCGGCAGCCAGCTGCACAACCAACTGTTTAGCCCCGATGGCTAAAGCGATCAACGATGCTTTCGGTATCGAATATGGTATGATGACGACAATTCACGCTTATACCAATGATCAAAACACGCTAGACGGTCCCCATCGTAAAGGCGATTTACGTCGAGCTCGGGCTGCAGCTGAGAACATCATCCCTAACTCCACCGGAGCAGCTAAAGCGATCGGTTTGGTCATTCCGGAGTTAAAAGGAAAAATGGACGGGGGCGCCCAAAGAGTTCCGGTAGCGACCGGCTCAGCGACGGAAATGACGGTTGTTTGTAAGAAAAAAGGCTTAACAATCGATGACGTTAATGCCGCTTGTAAAGCAGCCGCCGATGAATCTTTCGGTTACACGGAAGATGAAATTGTATCATCTGATATTATCGGTAGCCGTTTTGGATCGTTGTTTGATGCCACTCAAACCAAGATTGTGACAGTGGGTGATCAACAGATGATTAAAGTTGTCGCTTGGTATGATAATGAGAATTCTTATACTTCACAACTTGTTAGGACAGCTAAGTATCTGATTCATCAAGGTTAGAAAAAGAGGTTATTACTAAGGAAAGAACTGTAACGGTTCTTTTTTTTATGACGCAATTGTTGAAAAATCCTTTTTTGGTCAAGCACACGGATTTGACAGCGATATTTCATTAATGTACGATATGGTTAATACAGTGGCCACGATAATGTTAAAACTACAGCACGTCAGTAAGTATTACTACAATAAAGGAATGATTACTTCCGGATTGTCGAACATAAATCTGGAGCTTAACTGCGGAGAGTTTGTGGCGGTAACCGGAGAGTCGGGTAGTGGAAAGTCGACTTTATTAAACGTGATTGCCGGTTTGGACAGTTATGAAGACGGCGAAATGTACGTTAATGGCCAAGAGACCAGTCATTTCAGCCAAAATGACCTTGAGAACTACCGAAAAAGTTACGTCGGCAACATCTTTCAGAATTTTAATTTAATCAACAGTTACTCGGTTTATAAAAATGTGGAATTAGCTTTACTGCTGAACAACTATAACAAGAAGACTAAAAAACAACGAATTCTCGATGTCATCAAGTTAGTGGGGTTGACCAAATGGCGCAATACGAAGGTCGCAAAACTGTCCGGTGGCCAAAAACAGCGAGTCGCTATTGCCCGGGTTTTAGTACGGAACACGCCGATAATCTTAGCCGATGAGCCAACCGGAAACCTCGATCAACAATCAGCCCAAGAGATCCTGCGTTTGTTGAGTGCCATCGCTGTCGACAAACTGGTGGTCATCGTCACCCATGAATATGCGATGGTGGAACCATACGTTACCCGAAAGATTGTGTTAAGTGATGGCAGTATTTTAGAAGATCAGATAATCCGCTCGGCAAAAATCGTCGAGAATCGTAAAGTCGTCAAGCCGCGTCAAATCAAACTTTTTGACAAGTTCAGGTTGGGCTTACGTAATACTTTTAATCTCGTCATCAAGTTTATGCTGCTGTTGAGTGTGTTTATCGTTTTAGTTTGGGGGGTTTCCAGTCAGTACGCTACTTTCCGCTACCAAAAAGACGCTAACGATAGTTATGGTTACAACAGTTTTTTTCAGGATGTTTCTGATAAGAGAATTGTCGTTAATAAGAAAGATCGTAGTCAGTTTACCGCCGAAGAATTAGCGAAAATTGCGCTGATTGAGGGGGTTGAGAAAATTGTCGAAAACGACATGATTCTCGATATTTGGGCTGATGTCAACAATGAAGATAATATCTATGTCGGTGGCCGTTTGCGGGAGTTGAGCCAATTTACGGGTGAACTCGATTATGGTAACTTACCACAACAGGAAGATGAGCTTATAATCGCGCTCAGCGAGTGGGATTACTATGCCAATGATCCGGAAGCGTTGCTGAACCAAACTGTCAATCTTAACGTTTGGCAATTCGGGGGACCACAATTTTCTTTACGGATTACCGGAATTGTCGTCGTCAAAAACTATCAGGACATGGCGATTTACATTAATGAAAACCAAATGAAAAGATTAGGCGCAAAAGTCAACATTGCCGCCAGCAAAATAGAAACGACTCTTAACAAACAAATTTTCACCAGTGAATATGCCAACCCTTACTATGGGCTTTATGCCAGTGAAAAAGTACCGGTCGGGCAAGTCTTTGTTTCATCGGATATGAACTTTAATTGTAAAAACATGAAATGCCGAGGTTCGACTATCAATTCGAAGGTTTCGAATTTGTACTATCAAGCGAGCTTTACCGGGAAAATCACCAAAGTTATTAAACTAAAGAATCTCCAGAAAGAGTTTGACTTAGGTTTTAACTGGCGAGACTATAGCTACACTTTCTTTATCAATCCGGCGGATTATGATGCCCTGTTTTTGCGACCCTCTTATCAGCTTTCGATTTACCTGCGTGATGCCAAAGATGCCAAGGTTGTTTGTCAACAATTGGACGACCTGGGAGCTAACCCACTTTACATCAAAGATACTTTATATAACGAAATGTACAACGTCTCTTTCGTTTTGAAGATTTGGAATACTTTGGTTTTAGGCTTTGTTGTCATCGTTCTATTTTTAATCTCTTACTTTATTATTCAATTGATCTTGCGTTCTCGACAGTCTTATTATTCAATAGTCA
>CAZUQA010000126.1:0-5213 GCA_964622375.1 uncultured Erysipelotrichaceae bacterium
AGCGATGGCTGCGGCTGCCGCGAAAAATCAATTTGAAGTGGCAAGCAGTTATCGTGATTACTTAAAATCGTTACGCTATATTGACGATAAGCAGAGCGTGGCGACTCTTAACATGCCGGACTGCGATGTCATCAACTACGCCGTGGATCAAGGGTTCATTGCTTTTCAGGCTTTACTGGTTCGCAATAGAGTACTGATGGACAAACAAGTGCGGGTTTATCCTTATTTCGGTAACCTGCAGGATGATTTTCAAAGTTTCCTGCAACAGTATCAACAACTGATGGTACTCAGCCAGGAAATCATTGTGCCCTATGAAATCGACATTACTAACTTTGATAAAGTGCAGCAATACAAAAAGAGCCGCTATGATGCTTTGTTGAAAATGGCAGAAAAAAATGCTTTACAAGCTATCACCACCCAAGTCAACATGAGCCGCCAAAAAGATAAGATTAGTAATCTCGGCCTTTTCCAACTGCAACAGATAATCGACAAAGAGCTGAGCAGAATCGAGATGTTTGATAATTCGCATTTTTCCGGCAGCAACAATGTTTCAGCCTTAGTGGTCAATGTCTTAGGCAGCTTCCGTAAAAACGAATATCGCATCTACAAACTGGCGGCTTATAGTGGTGATGTTGACTCTTTTAAAGAAGTGCTTTATCGTCGCTATTTTAAAGCCCTACAACTGGAAAACCTACAACCCTGTGATCTGTTGCTAATCGATGGGGGCTGGCCCCAGGTGAAGGCTGCCAAAGAAATCCGCGATAGTCTGAATTTTAAGTTTAATATTCTGGGTCTGGTTAAAAACCCGCAACATAAAACCACGAAAGTGCTGGATGAAAACGGCTTAATTATCGACATGAGTGTTTATCCCGAAGCTTTTCTGTTTTTAAGCCAGATTCAGGAAGAAGCGCATCGTTTTGTCTTGGCTTATCAAAAACGTTTGCGCTTGAAAGCGCTGACTCTTTCAATATTGGATGACTGTCCCGGTATCGGTCAACAACGCAAAGATCTGTTGTTGGCGCACTTTAAAAATGTCAAAGCCTTAAAAAATGCCGAATTATCCGTGATTCAAGCGGTGGTCGGCAAGAAGACCGGCAGTCTCGTCTATGAATATTTGCATAAAGAAAGTCTATGATATAATGAGCGGGATGAGTGAGAAACGCTTAGCTGTAGTCGATTCCGGTTACGGGGGTATCAGTATATTAAACAGCCTTTATCAGGCTAAAAACGGCAGGCTACAAGCCCTGTGTTTTGCCGACCAAAAAAATGTACCTTACGGTAATCGCCAAAGTGAAGAAATCATCGCCATAATGTCTAAAAACGTCAAATGGTTACAAAATCAAGGCATCAATGAAGTTTTACTGGCCTGTAACACAACTTCGGCAGTAGCTCTTGAGCAATTAAGACTTGACTTTCCGCAGATTAGTTTTACCGGTATCATCGATATGACATCTTCGCTGTTAGAAAACCAAGAACTGGAAAGAGTTTTGGTCTTGGCCACAGCTGCCACAATAAAAAGCCAAGCCTACCGCTATAGTTTAATGAAGTTTAAGGCAGCTAAAGAGATAGTTGAGAAAGCGCTGCCCGAGCTGGTGGATTTGATCGAGTCTCTGGCAAGTGAGAAAGCAATATACAATTACTTAAAGCGGGAGTTGGCAGAATATAAAAAGGCTTTTTCTGCCATTATTTTAGGTTGCACCCACTATGCTTTAGTGAAAGACATGATTAAAGAGATCTGTCAATGTGAAAGAATTATTGATTCCAATATGGCAGTTTATGACTTTGCCGCAGGGCTACCAAATAAGCAAGAGCAAGTAGTAATCTATACCAGCGGTGATGCCGCAGTGCTTAAAAAACAACAGTACAAACTGTTTGGGACCGATTTTCAGGTAGAGCATGTTGACTTATGAAGATTGTCGTAGTAAGTGACAGCCATCGCAATTACTCTAGTTTACAGCTGGTGAAATCAGCCAACAGTGATGCTGATTTGTTTATTCATTGCGGGGATTTTCAAACATCACAAGACCAACTTCAAGGTTTTTTAGCGGTAGCCGGCAATAATGACATTTGGTCCGGTGTTCCCGAACAACGAGTGTTGACTTGCGCCGATGTCAAGATTTGGATTATTCACTCGGACCAGTATAGTGGCAGCTATCGAATAGAATACCTATTTAAAAAAGCGCAGGAAAACCAGTATCAACTGGTTTGTTTCGGCCATACCCATACACCCTATATCGAAAAACGGGATGGAATATGGTTGGTTAACCCCGGTTCGCTTTGGTATAATAGAGATGGCTCAGCTATCGGTTATGTGGTAGTGAACATCGCGGAAGGCGAAATAGTGAATATTCAGCGAGTTGCGCTTTGAGTTAAGCGAGAATTTCAGCTCATTAACGTAGACAAGCTAAAATAGAAATGATTAAAAATGAAAGTTTGGGGGAGAGAAAAATGAGCGAAGAAAAAGAACCGAAAAAATTGAACAAAAGAGAGAATTTTTTCAACATGAATGTTGATGATGCTACTGAGGAACAAAAGAGTCGTTACAGCATCATCGCTTTAGCGGTAGCGGTTGTTTGGTTTTTAGTCCAGTTTTTTCTGTTTGGTTTAGGTATCATCTGGTACATTTTGGCATCAGCTTTGTTGTTTTCGTTTATTCGGATGGGTTTAAAGTCAAAGTTGAAAATTTTGTCAATCATCGCGATAGTAGTGTATGTACTAAACACTATTATTTATGTCCTGATTATGATTGGTGCATTTGCGGGTTGGTAATAACGTTTGAGGAAAAACAAAATAAACCTGATTTTAGCGCCAAAAACCTAAATTTGGGGTATTGACTTGTCGTTTTAATGACGGAAAAAGGGAGAATAACAATGAGTAAAAAGAATACCGGCTTGTCCGATGAAAAACTTGAGAAGAATCTTGCCTTATTAGAGAAATGTGACAAAATACTGACAGTTTTATTGATTCTTACCGCCGTGCTTACAGTCGCTTTGGTGTTGCTTGATGGCTTTAAAGTTACACATTTTAGCTCTTTATTGTTGTTGGTGGTTTTAAAGTTTGTTGTTTACCCGATGAGCTTAGGAAATTTGAAAACCGAGTATAACCGCCGCCAAGCAGAAAAACGACAATAGAACATTGCTGTTTACGGAAAATGGTTTTGGCCGTCGGCATAAAAAGAATTGAGTTATAATAAAACCGGAAGTCATGCCGGTTTTGTTTACTATGGCGTCCACGGAGGGATTCGAACCCGCGACCCTGCGCTTAGAAGGCGCATGCTCTATCCAACTGAGCTACGTGGACAAAAGGCTCAATAATAATAGCAAATATTCCCAACACTTTCAAGGAGGCGCTAAGCGCTTGGACTACTACGACAAAACACGACAAACAATTAAAGAACTGCTGGAAGCAGGCAAAGAAGCGGAAGCTGGCCGGATCATTGAAGAAGAACTCGGCCTGCCTTATATTCCTTTACCCTTCGAAAGTGAGTTAAAAGAACTAAAACAAAGCCTGAGAAAAGCCGAAGAGCAGCACTTGATCAGTGACCAGCAACAGCTGCGGCTCTTGTTAAACGGTGACATCGAACAACAACTGGCAGCGCTCAATAGTTTACGTCATTTGAACTGTCGCAACTATGATTTGTTATTACATGAGTTTTTTCAAAGTGCGCCTAATCCGCAAGTCGCCGGTTTGTTAATTGACATTTTGATTGCGCAGAGTATTAACCAAGAGTTTAAATATAAGCGGGGCAAAGAAGTGCTGGTTTTCAAAGCCTGTGACTTGAGTCATCCTTATGAAGTTTCAGCTTTTCATGATTGTTATAATGAACTTTGTCGCTTACTTGCCGACAATTATCCGATAGAACTACAAATGGCCGAAGACCTTTTGCTTTACTACAGTTATGTGATACTGCCAAAAACAATAAAGGATGAAGACAGCAGATTATTGGCTCAAGCTGTTGTTTACCAGGTTTTTATAACACTGGGAAACTCTGAGATTTTGCCGTCCGTCATTGAAGATGTCGCACTAATTGAAAAACTATGTGAAAACCGTTTTAGCGATTTGCGATCTTGAAATATCCAAAATCAAACTTTAAAATTATAAAAATAATAAACAATTAACTAATTATGGGGGGATAAAATGAAAGAACAATGCCATATTTGTGAAAGAAAAATTAAAAAGGAAACTGCTGTCTGTGACAATTGTCAAGCCACAGAAACTGAGGTTTTACTTATTGGCTATCGTGGTGTTTTAAATTTTGGTAAGTTAAGCATGGCACCGGTAAATATGTTGTTGACTGACAAGCGATTTCTGATTTTTAGTGATGTGTTAAATGCCGGCTCAATGAGCACGGTTGCCGCAACCGGAGGCGGACTATTAGGTTATGGCTTGGGCAAACTGGCCGATAAAGCGATCAATAAATCAATGGGACGTAACGGTAAGCTAATAGCCAACTACCAATTCTCTGATATAACTTCGTTGGAAATGGAAGAAATCAAAAAGGGCAATATTTTAACAATAAACAGTGAAAACGACAAACCAAAGAAGATTTTATTGGGTACCAGTTTTACTGATCCGTCATTAAATGATGCCGGCTTTATCGCCGAACTAAAGAAAGCAATTACTAAATAAATTTAAACTTCTTGATAAAGTTATGAAGTATAAGCGTTGGTATAAAATGCTAAGCTAACTCGGTAACAAGGATCAGGAACCAAAAGGGATATATCTCTGATAACGACACAAAAATTGCGACCAAAAGGCGGCTCAGCCGAGGTGCCAACGCATTGTCGATGCGGTGGCCTTGGGCTTCACTCTGCACTCTTTGCAAAACGGCGAACACTGCGTTGATGCGTTGGGGCGTATCAGTTTTCATAGCGAATCTAAGCACCATAGACTAAATTAGTTTTAAACTATGTGTAAACTGCGAGCATAAGCAATTGCAATAACGTGTGAAATATATCATAAATTATTTGCAATTATGTGTTATGATGTTTTCGCAGTTGAAATTCGCGAGGTGAGAGTGTATGAAAAGAAACGCTTTTGACAAACTCGTAGCTTGGAAAAACAACCCGGATAGGAAACCTTTGATATTGAAAGGTGCAAGACAAGTCGGCAAGACTTGGTTGATGCATGAATACGGTTCAAAGGAATACGCAAGCTATGTATATTTTAACTTCGATGAAGAAGACGAGTTAAAATCTATATTTGAAACCAAC
>CAZUQA010000127.1:0-2906 GCA_964622375.1 uncultured Erysipelotrichaceae bacterium
ACATTGTTCTAAAAAATCTTTGCCCCAATCAAATTCATGATTGCCCAAAGTTAATACGTCAGTACCCAATAAATTTAAAGCTTCAACTACCGCTTGTCCACCCCAAAAAGTAGCGCAGAACTCATCACCGGCATCTAACAACAAAGTCCCCTGCGGGTTTTTCTGTCGGACACTTTCAACGGCTGCGCTAAAAGCACATATACCGGGATTCCTTTTATTTTTTCTTAGACAACCCGCAAAATCTGCGTGGGCTAGAATGTCAATTTCCATAATGTTATTCATGTTTATCTCCTAAGCTTTTAAGCCGCCTTTGGATACCCCGGTAACGATACTCTTCCGACAGAAGATAAATAGGACGATCATCGGGGCTACCACAATAAAAGCGCCGGCCATAAGCCGCTCGTAGCGAATACCGGCGGAAGTCATAAAAGCATATAAACCAAAAGGCAAGGTTCTGACATTAGTCGAGTTAGTAACCAACACCGGCCACAAAAAGGCATTCCAACAGGTAATGGCATTAAGCAGGGCAATAGTCACCAAAGCCGGTTTGGCAATCGGTACCATAACCTTCCATAGATAGCGCCAGTTACTGGCACCGTCGATCTTAGCTGAGTAGTACAGGCTGTCCGGTATCGCCAGAAAGAAATTGCGCAGTATGTAGACATAGAAAACACTGGAAGTAAAAGGAATAATGAGGGCCGGTATACTATCTAACAGATTCCATTTCACAATAGTGGCATAGTTGGTGATAATCAACATTTCAAAAGGTACCATCATCATCGCCACAAAGAAAGAAAATAAGATATCTCTTCCCGGAAATTTCAAGCGGGAAAAGGCAAAAGCCGCCATGATGGTGGTAAAAAGGATACAGCTGACACAGGAAACCGTGACTATCAAGGAATTAAGGAAATAGCGACCAAACGGTGCTTTTTGAAAAGCATAGCTGTAGTTTTCTAAAGTCGCCTGCGCCGGCCAAAAAGTCGGTGGTGTGGTATTGACTTCCACTGCCGTCTTTAATGAAGAAATCAACATCCAAAAAAACGGGAAGACCATGATGATAGCGCCAAGGGCTAGTATTAAATAAATGAATATTCTTTTATAGTTTCTCATGTGCCCTCCTAGTAATGCTTCCAGCGGCGCTGGATTATCATCTGGATAATGGTAAAGCTCAAGATAATCGCAAACAGGATCATGGCTGAAGCCGCTGCCGGGCCCAGGTCCCACTTCACATAGAATTTCTCATACAAGTAGTACACTACGGTATAAAGCGAGTAAGCAGCCCCCGGTTTTCCGTTAAACAGCGGGAATAACTCGGTAAATACCTGCGAAGAGAAAATTGTATTAACGATAACTGTCAAGCCCAAAGTCGGAGCCAGTAGCGGGACGGTAATCCTAAAGAAGATAAATGTTGTTTTCGCCCCATCAGCTTTAGCGGCCGTATAGTATTGAGGATTGATATTCTGCAAGCCCGCCAGCAAAAGAATGATGGTATAGGGCAGTTGCGCCCAAACCCCATAGATAACCAAGGCTATCAGGTTATAAGCCGGGTTATTCAGCCAGTTTATCGCCCCCACATTAAACAGTGATAATAAATAATTTAACAGTCCATAGTCAAAGTTATAAATCCAGCGCCACACCAAACCGATGGCGGTAACCGAAGTAACCAGCGGCAAAAAGTAACAAGTCTGAAAGAAGCCCTGAAATTTTATCTTATTGTTTAATAAAGTCGCAATCAGCAAAGCGATAGCGGTAGAAATCGGTACGACAAATAAGACATATTTACCGGTATTCAATAAACCGCTGACAAAATGTACATCATTAAAGATAGTTTGATAATTACCGAAACCGTAAGCATTAAAATTACCGGTAAGTATGGAGTAGCCCTCTTTTAAAGAAATCACCATGACATTGATAAAAGGATAAATCCAAAAGATAATCATGCCAAAGAGAAAAGGACTCATAAAAGCTAAAGCCTGTAAATAATTTTTGAGCATGGCTTTTATATCAAGTTTTCTTAGTTGCGGTTTAATCGCTGTTTTCTCACTCATACAAAGCGCTCTCCGCTTTCCTGATCAAAAAGGAATACCCCTTTATCTTTGAAACATACATTGATGCTCATTCCTTCTTTTAATCCCAATTCACTGCTTAGATAACAACGAACTGTTTGACCGCCGATATCCAAAATTGCCAATTCATCTTTACCTAAAGTGTAAAGTTCGTTAACTACAGCCGGTAAGCCTGATTTATCAGCCATAATGATACTTTCCGCCCGGGCTGCCAGCCACAGTTTAGCCTGAGCGTCTGGCACGTTATTAAGGGGAAAAGGATAACTTAAGTTACTGTTTTCCCAATAGAATTTTCCTTTTTTATAGCTTCCCGCCAGCTTATTGATGGTCGGGGTTCCTAAGAAATCAGCGACAAACAGATTAGCCGGATTATTATAAAGCTCGGCAGCACTGGCTTTCTGTTGGAGATGTCCCAGTTTCAACAGTACCACTTCATCGGCAATACTGCTGGCTTCTTCCTGGTCATGGGTGACAAAGATGGTGGTTACCTGCGATTCTCTTTGAATCCTGCGGATTTCTTCGCGCATCTCTAAGCGCAGTTTAGCATCCAAATTAGACAAAGGCTCATCCAACAACAATAACTTCGGCTCTTTGACCAAAGCCCGGGCAATCGCTACTCTTTGTTGTTGCCCACCGGAGAGTTCTGCCGGTTTACGTTTCAGTAAATCACCGATATGCACCATCTCAGCCATCTTAATTGCTCGCTTTAAGCGCTCGGCTTTAGGAATACGCTTGATTTCCAAAGGAAAACAGATGTTGGCCAGCACACTCATATGGGGATATAAGGCATAGTTTTGAAAAACCAAACCAACTTCCCGTTTTTGCGCCGGTAAATCAGTC
>CAZUQA010000128.1:0-6496 GCA_964622375.1 uncultured Erysipelotrichaceae bacterium
TTAGCAGCTTTTGTGGTGGTCTATGCTTTATCACCGATTGACTTGATACCGGACTTTATTCCGGTACTGGGTTACTTGGATGATATCATTTTATTACCCGGTCTGATTGCGCTGATTATCAAACTTATTCCTCGGGAAATATTTGAAGAATGTCGCCAAGAAGCAGCTGATTTATGGCTGGCTGGTAAACCTAAAGTCTGGTATTATGCTTTACCGATAATTATCTTTTGGCTGATTATAGTTTACTTGATAGTAAAAGCTATTTGGCTGTAGTAAGGGAAGAAGAAAGAAATATCTTTAATTAAAAAAATGAGCATTATTCGGGAATTTATGATAAAGAAATATTCAGAAATGGTATCGAGCTTTTTCCGGAACTTATAGGTAACATTCCGGCTGTTGCTTTTGTAGACATTAGCTATTTGTTTAGTTTCTCGCCGACGGCACCACCGGGATGAATTAGGGCAAATTGTTCAGCCTGATAGTCCATATCTTCCATGATGGCAATAACCAGAGCGTCAAATAAAGCGACGACTGTCGCAAAACTTGCGGTAGCCAGTGCATCGAAACGGTCGCATTCCCTGACTGTTTTATAAGTTAAAACGATGTCAGATTTTTGGGCTAAATAGGAAGCTTTATTTTCGGTAACTGCGATCAAACAAGCTTGCTTTTGGTTTACCACATCAATGATGGGCAGAAGCTCCGCCGTTTTTCCGCCTTTAGAGATCAGTACGACAACATCATCTTCTTTGATGCAACCCAAGCCGCCATGGACAGCCATGGCTGGGGATAGAAACAGGGCATCTCTTTCGATGCAACACAACATATGAGCGAACTTTTGGGCGGCAACTCCGGAAGTGCCACAAGCACAAGTGATGATTTTTTGGCAGTCACGAAGCTTGTCAACGGCTTGACCAAAGGATTCCGGTTCAATGTAGGTCAATAGATTGTTGATTGCATCTCTTTCTATGGCAATGGCTTGTAAAGCTTTTTCTAGTGATGTTTTTTCCATAAGTTAAGCTCCTATTATCTTTTTGGGGTTACCACCTAAATACAAAACTCCGCTTCTTCATTGAGAAAAGCACAAATTCATTATACTATTTTACGGTTTACTATTCACTAGGATAAAACGCCAAAAAGGGCTTGTGGTATAATCATTGGTAGCTGAACAGGAGGTAGCCGGGTGATAAGCTTGCAGCACATCAGTAAAAAATATCAGGGTAGTGAGCCCGATGGCAAAAGCGGTGTCGCTCTTTGGCTACGAAATTTTGTCAATCTGACCGCTAACAGAGCGCAGGCTACTCTCGCTTTAGATGATGTATCTTTGAGTGTGGAAAAGGGTGAAATATTTGGTATCTACGGCGCTAACGGAGCCGGGAAAACTACCTTAATTAAGATCCTTTCGGGCTTATTATTACCTACTTCCGGACATTTAGCGGTAGCCGGTTATAGTGAAAACCAGCAAATTAAAAACCAAGTCAGCTATATCAGTACCAATGGCTGGATGGGTTTGGAATGGCAACTTACCGCGCGGGAGAATTTGTTATTATATGGTAGCATTTTCGCAATTCCCCACAAAATATTGGCGAGCCGCTGTGATAAAGTGCTGCAACAATTAGGAATGGTCGAAGCCCAAAATAAGTATGTCAGTCAACTTTCAGCTGGGATGCGACAAAAGATAACTATCGCTCGGGGCTTGATTCTCCAGCGGCCGATTATTTTCTACGATGAACCTTCCGTCAGTTTGGATGTACCTTCAGCTATAAGTCTGCGCGCGTTGATGCAAAATGATGTTAAGGAAAACCAACGTACGGTGCTGATCGCCAGTCACAATGACGAGGATTTAGCTATATGTGGGAGAATCGCCCTATTAGCCCAGGGTAGAATTCTGGCTGTCGGCACATTAAAGCAACTTGGTCAACCACTGGCGGATAGAGAGATAATTGAAATTAGCTACAGCGACCAAGGGCCCAGAATCGATTTCACCAAGTTTGAAGGAATAATCAGCGTTACTGATAGTGTTAGAGAAAGCAGTCGTCAACAAAGAGTTTGTAAAATCAATGTGAAAAAGACCGGCTTTTCCTTGGACCGGCTCATTGACTTTTTAGTTAAAAATGAAATCTTCGTGACCAATCTTCGTTGTCTCGACATTTCACTGCCGGAAATATACGCCTACTATGTAGGACAGCCAGGGGGTGATGAGCTTGCGCTTGTTTAAGCAAGGAGATTCACTGGTGATGTTCGCTAAACGCGAGTTTATCATTTGGTGGTCCTACAAGACCAACTCCATCATGTGGGTATTGGATACGCTTTTTAACACTACGGTATTTTTCATGATCAGCTTAGTAACGCACGGCAGTGAGGTGAGCTTTGCACCCTATGGCGGTAATTATGTGTCCTTTGTCGTGTTAGGCTTGTTTGTCCACCACATCAGCTTTACTAATCTCGGTGATGCTTACCCGCGGATTGCCCGGATTTATTGGAATGGGGCGATGGATTTGTATTTGTTGAGTCCCTTGTCTTACTTTACCCCCATGTTGGGAATCATGTTCCGCGGTGTCATCGACGATTATCCCCGGAGTTTGTTAGCGCTTTTGTTTGGCTGGCTGTTTTTTGGTGCGGTTTTTGTTTTTCCTCAACCTTTAGTACTGCTATTAATTTTGGTTTTGATTTTGTTGGCGACTTTCGGTATCGGCTTAGTCAGCGCCAGCACGTTTTACCTGTTTAACTTCAAACAACAAACGGAACCGGTTCGCTTTATCTTTCAAGATGTCATCATCGCTTTGACGGCAGGGTACTACTATCCCCTTAGCGTCTTACCTTATCCTTTACAAGTGCTGGGTAGTTTTATTCCTCATACTTACGCCTTGGATGCTTTGCGGCGGCTGATGATTCCTGGTGGCGATACTAGCAGTGCAGCCCTGCCACTGCAGCTGGCTTTTCCCGGCTTAAGTCCGCTTGCTTGTGATTTGTTGGTACTGGCTTTGATGTCTCTTATCTTTCTGACGCTGGGCTGGTTTATGTATGGGCAAGGAATTGAACGGGCCAGAAGGGAGGGTACTCTGACAAGATGGCAATAGATGAAGTGATTAGCATGCGAAATATCACTAAAAGCTACAAAATCAAAAAAAATAAAGAACGCTTCTTAGCTCTTGACGCGGTTAGTTTGAGTATCAAACGCGGTGAAATCTTCGGCTTGTTGGGCTCCAATGGGGCGGGGAAAACCACTTTCATCAAGATTATGGCTGGCTTATTGGCAGCCAACGGTGGTAGCGGTAGCGTACTTGGCTATGATATTTACCGGCAACACCAAACGATTCGTAGCCTGGTTAGCTTAGTGGCTCCGACCGCTGATATCGGAACGGATAACAATTTGACAGTGCGCCAGAACTTGGAATTTTGGGCAGTGGTTTACGATTTGGAAAAGTCGCAAAGACAAGAGCGGATCAATGAAATGCTCGATTTTCTCAATCTGCGGCAGTATGAGCAGTATTGGCCAATGAGCATATCAGCCGGTAACCGACAAAAGTTAGCTATCGCTCGTTCCCTGTTGGTCAATAACCCGATTTTGTTTTTGGATGAACCGACAGTAAAGTTAGATGAAGCCGGGGCAGAAGCGGTGCGTGACTTAGTTAAGAAAATCAATCAGGAATTTGGGACGACGGTCATTTTAACCACCCACTATCTTTTCGAAGCCGAACAACTCTGTCAGCGGGTAGCCATCATGCACCAAGGAAAAATCCTGAGTTGTGACACCGTGGAAAATCTCCGTCATAACCTGCAAAAATATGATGAACTTAGTGTTAACTGTAAAAATGTAAAAATACCGACACTGAAAATGTTACAGTCTTTACCCTATGTGATAAGTTCGCAACATAGTGAATCAGGCTTAAACATCCAAACCCAGGATCTCCGGGGGCATTTTATCGAAATACTAAAGCTATTGCGCCAACAAGGTGTCTCAATCAGTGGCCTTTCAACCAATGAGCCGACACTACAGGACATCTTTGTTGAAACGCTGGCTAGCGGGGAAGCTTTATGATGTTTATTAGGTCGGTAATATCCTTTGCCAAATTGGAATATCGGGCTTTACGCTTTTATCCCTCGAACTTTGTTTTAGCCCTTATTCAAAGTTTTGTCACAGCCGGTATGTGGCTTTTTGTGTCATTGTTTCTTAGCGACTATGCAGCAGCTTCGCTGATAAGCGTTGGTGGCGATTTTGTATCTTATATGGTCATCGGTGTGGTTTTCTTTCAAAACTCAACGGCTATTTTGAACCTGCCTTTTCAAAGTTTGAATACCGCCTTCTGGGATCGACGCTTGGAAGTTTATAATTGCGCCAACAACGGTATTTGGGCTTTTATCTGGGGCCGGTTTTTATGGACTTTCTTCTATCAACTTATCATGCAAGCCGCTGTTCTGGCTTGTGCTGTACTGTTTGCCGGGGTTAACATCAGCACCAATATTCGGCTAGTACCGCTACTGCTGTACTACCTTGGTTTCATTTTCAGTTGTTTTGGTTGCGGGTTGATTGGTGCCAGCAATTTCTTTAATTTGGAAGTAAAACAAGGTCGGGAACCTTTTACTTGGTTATTGGATATCTTAGCTCGCATTTTTTCCGGAGTCTACTATCCTTTATCAATCTTACCGGCATCAATGCAGTTTATTTCCCGGCTGTTACCCCATACCTACGCTTTGCAGGGCTTACGTTTAATTTTAATGGAAGGGCAAGGACTAGAGAATACTACAGTTTTTAACAACTTATTGTTTATCCTGGTTTTTGCCGGGTTGGCTATGTCATTAGGCATTTTTCTTCTGGGGAAGTCGTTAGTAAAAGCACAAAAAGGCAACGGTATCGGGATGATAGTATAATGACCATCAGCGCTTTCCCACATTACAAATAGGTAAGCACAGATGGTCCAAGCTCTAATGCTAGAGCAATCACTGATAAAAGTAGTGACAGTATACAGTGTGTTAGAAAGAAGAAGAACCTAAATTGAGTACCGGAGCATAAGGCATTTACCGGCAAATGACGTAATTGCCTTGTGTTATAATTACTAACAACGGACAAGGAATCACGATATGAAACTCTTAGTTGTTGATTTTGACGGTACATTACTTCCCAAAGATGATGAAGAAGGCCAAAGGCTCTACCAAGAAAACCTGGAAGCTGTAAGAAAATGGATTGCTGGCGGTAATAAGTTTGCGATAGCGACAGCACGCCATCCGCATTACCAGAAAGAAATAGCTGAAGCTTTAGGATACAGTTTCGACTATATTGGTTTTGGCGGCTCAATAATCAAATTTGAAAGCGGCGAAGAGATTATTAGAGATATGCCGGCTTCGGTCTTTATTACTCTATGTGAATCAATAAAGAAACAGGGTATTGATGCCAGTATCTTTTCCACGATTGATGATATTTGGACTTGGAATTCCATAGATAACTATCCGATGCAGGATGAGAGGTATTATAAAATGTGGGGGCAGTATGCCGTTGTTAGGCCGATTGCAGAGATCAACCCTGATAGCCGAATCAATAGTGTTAAGATTTTTGTTAAAGCCGAAAATCGTGACTATCTAAAACAATTGATTATTGCCGGCTTACCGGCAGTTGAAGTGCATGGCATCGATATTGACCAGTTACAAATATTGCCGGAAAATGTAGCTAAAGGGGCCGGAGTAAAGGTGCTTTGCGAGAAATACAATATTGCTTATTCTGATCTTGTAGTGATTGGGGATTCGGACAATGATATCTCGATGTTTGAGTTAGCCAAGCATAGTTATTGTATGAGCTGGGCTGAAACGGCAGTCCAAGAAAAGGCAGCTAGGATAACAAATTCGGTAAAAGAAGTTATCAAGGAGATATTGGCTAGCACAGCGGGAAACAATTATAATGAGTGAAAATAATGAATATATTACAGTAAAAGAGTATGCCAAAAGGCAGGGAGTAGGTAAGTCGACAGTTAACAGAAAGATTGCCGCCGGACTACTTTCTTTTATCAAGGTAAAGGGTCGCAAAAGGGTCAAAGCTGATGATCCTTGTATTAATCCCAGGACGGGAAGTAATAAGATAAAAGACCTTACCGGGCAAAAGTTTCATTATCTGACAGTTATATCATTTGTTGAGTTAAGAAAGCAACGAGCTTATTGGCTTTGTCAATGTGATTGTGGCCGAATAAACATCGTCAGTGCTCGCCAGCTTATAACCGAGGATGTTAAGTCCTGCGGTTGCTACAAAAATAATCCCGGTGTCCAGGCCAGAAGAATACAAACTAAGGAAAAGTATTATATTGATGGTGTGGCAATACCTCGTCTTACTGCTAAAATAGGATCTAACAACACTTCTGGGAAAAAAGGAGTTTCTTTCGATAAAAGTGTTAATCTTTGGAAAGTGTACATCCACTATAATTATAAACGGGTGTATGTCGGAGCCTTTAGGAAATTCAAAGATGCTGTCAGAGCGCGAGAGAAGGCAGAAAAAATATATCATGAACCTTTA
>CAZUQA010000129.1:0-10127 GCA_964622375.1 uncultured Erysipelotrichaceae bacterium
CTATTTGTTCATTAAAAGAAAATTCTTTGATGAATCGGCTAGTAGCGAAAAACCCAAGGAGGAAGTTGTAATGAAAGAAAAAACCGAAGAAATCGTAAAAGGCGGTCAAGGGCGCATTTACTATGCTACCCCGGAAAATAGAAAGACCGTGAAGAAAGACCAAACTGAGGCGCCAAAGGCGGTGGTTGAAGAGGCGGTAGTTGCAGAAGAAAAAGTCGCTGAGGAAGTTGTTGTTACCGCTGTGGTGGCTGAGCAGCCCAAAGCGGAAGAGCCAAAGAAAAAAGAGGAAAAGCCAAAGAGCAGTACCTCTAATAATAGTGCTAACGATCTGTTGATGACGCTGTTTCGCTTAGTAATCGGCATCTTTATCTGGTTACCGGCTTTCTGCGTATTACTGGTTAGTTTAGTATTATTAGGCATTGTGATTTCTTTAGTAGTGGTTACCGGCTTCAGTTTTATTTGGTTACTGTTGATCGTCTTTGGCGGTATCTTAATTTGTTTGGCTTTTGTACTGCCCTTGTCGAAACTGATATGGAGGAAAATCTGATTATGATCATACTATTATCGTTAGCCTTTGCCGGCTTCATGTTCTTTGGAGTAACTGTTGGGATTGTTACCCTGTTGCTCAAATTGGTATTCCGCATCTTGTTTTTTGTCAGTGGACTCTATTTGGTCTTAGCGGTACTTAAGAAATTAGCTAAACTGTAAATCAAGGAGAAAGGTATGAAGAAATTTATCACATTATTAATAATCGGTTTTATCTTTATCGGTATGGGTTGTGGTTTGATGTTTTACCAGATTCTCAATGGCGGCATCGACCTGAGACCAATTCGTGATTTTATCAGAGAGATAATTAACTACGAGATAAGAATCGAGCACGATCATCTCGAGATAACCCGACCGGACCACTAATTGATTTTTGAGGCAGAAGTAGTATAATTGTCTGGAAAAGTAAATTAGGAGGAAATCAATTTATGGCAGTAAAAATCGCGATTAACGGATTTGGCAGAATCGGTCGTCTGGTGTTCCGGCAGATGTTTGGAGACAGTGATTTCGAAGTTGTGGCAATTAACGATTTAACCGATTCAAAAACTTTAGCTCACTTATTAAAATACGATACTTGTCAAGGTGGTTACAAACAAGATACTGTTAGCTACAATGACGCCGGTATCGTTGTTGATGGGGTGCAAATCCCAATTTTGGCGGAAGCTGATGCTGCAAAATTACCCTGGAAAGATTTGGGTGTCGATGTGGTTATCGAATCTACCGGTTTTTATACTTCCAAAGAACAGGCTGATGCCCATATCGTAGCGGGAGCCAAAAAGGTAATCATTTCCGCTCCGGGTACCGGCGAGATGAAAACTATCGTTTTCAATGTTAACCATGAGACTTTAGATGGCAGTGAAACGGTTATTTCGGCAGCCAGTTGTACTACCAACTGCTTAGCGCCGATGGCTAAAGCCATCAACGATGCTTTTGGTATTGAGTACGGCATGATGACGACCATCCATGCTTACACCAATGATCAAAATACCCTGGATGGTCCGCATCGTAAAGGTGATTTACGACGGGCTAGAGCGGCAGCGGAAAACATCATTCCGAATTCTACCGGAGCAGCCAAAGCTATCGGCTTAGTAATTCCTGAGTTGAAAGGCAAGATGGACGGCGGTGCCCAAAGAGTACCGGTAGCTACCGGTTCAGCCACGGAAATGACCGTAGTATTGAAGAAGAAAGGTTTAAGCGTCGAAGATATCAATGCAGTATGTAAAGCGGCGGCTAATGAATCATTTGGTTATACCGAAGATGAGATTGTATCAAGCGATATCATCGGTAGCCATTTTGGCTCACTGTTTGATGCCACGCAAACCAAAGTGGTCACGGTCGGTAGTGAACAGATGGTGAAGACGGTGGCTTGGTACGACAATGAAGTTTCTTACGTATCGCAGTTGGTAAGAACCGCTAAATACTTGATCCATCAAGAATAAAAGAATTAAGCAAATTAAAGAAGGATGGCAAAGTCCTTCTTTTGTCTATTAATTTCCGCAACAAGAAACGATAGCGGGAAAGTTATTAGGAAAATAATGAGGTGACTATGCTCAAACTGCAGAATGTCAGTAAGTACTATTACAACAAAGGCATGATAACTTCGGGATTGAACAACGTCAATCTCCAACTCAATTGTGGAGAATTTGTGGCGATTACCGGGGAATCCGGTAGCGGTAAATCCACGTTGTTAAATGTCATTGCCGGATTAGACACTTACGAAGATGGGGAAATGTATGTCAATGGTGTGGAGACCAGCCATTTCACCCAGGAGGAAATGGAGAATTATCGTAAAGCCTATATCGGTAATATCTTCCAGGATTTTAGCTTAATCAACAGCTATACGGTTTATAAAAACATTGAA
This sequence comes from uncultured Erysipelotrichaceae bacterium, assembly GCA_964622375.1. GTDB lineage: Bacteria > Bacillota_I > Bacilli_A > Erysipelotrichales > Erysipelotrichaceae > CAZUQA01. The sequence continues at coordinate 2,408 of CAZUQA010000129.1, forward strand.
CTGGCTTTACTGCTGAATAGCTACAATAGAAAAACTAAAAAGAAACTGATCAAAGAGGTTATCGAATTGGTTGGTTTGACCAAATGGAAAAACACCAGAGTTTCCAAACTCTCCGGTGGTCAAAAACAAAGAGTAGCTATCGCTCGGGTTTTGGTGCGCAATACGCCAATTGTTTTAGCTGATGAACCGACCGGTAATCTCGACCAACAATCAGCACAAGAGATAGTGAAACTATTGAGTGACATTGCCAGTGATAAGCTAGTAATCATCGTTACCCATGAATATGGTTTGGTTCAGCCGTATGTCAGTCGCAAGATTGTCTTAAGTGACGGTAATGTCTTAGAAGATCAAACAATTAAACCGGTGGAAATGCTCCAAGAACGCAAGGTAGCTAAACCGCAACAAATTAGCATACTGAACAGAATCAAATTAGGTTTACGCAATACCTTCAACTTGGTTATGAAGTTTGTTTTAATGCTGATGGTCTTTATCGTTTTAGTTGTCGGTATCGCCGGTCAGTATGCCACTTTCCGTTATAAAAAAGATGCCGAAGAGAGTTACGGCTACAATGTCTTCTTTCAAAACACCTCGGACAAGAGGGTCGTCATGAATAAGAAGAATCGTGAACAGTTTACCGCTCAAGAACTAGAAGCCCTAAAAGCCCTGCCCGGGGTCGAGAAGGTGGTCGAAAATGATATGATTCTTGATCTATTCGGGGATTTAAGCAGCAACGACAATTACTTTTTCTATGGCGTGTTAAGAGAAAAAGATCAGTTTAGCGGTGATTTAAAATACGGAGAAAAAACCAGCGCCGTCGATGAGGTGGTTTTGAGTGTCGGGGAGTGGGATTATATCGCGGAACATCCGGATGATGTTATCGGGAAAACTTGCATGTTGAGTGTTTGGCAATTTGGCGGTCCGCAGTTTGCCATAAAGGTCACCGGCTTTAAGGTGGTCAATGATTATCGCGATATTGGGATTTACCTGGATGCCAGCAAAATGCAATTGTTAAGTGCCAAAGTCAACCTGTCCGGTAGCAAAATTGAAACGATAATCAATAAACAGCTGGTAACCAGCGAATATTCCAGCACCTATTATGGCTTGGTAGCCAGTGATAAAGTGCCGCCGGGTGAGGTGTTTGTCGGCGAAGATATGAACTATCTGTGCAAGAACATGCGGTGTAAAGGTACGACAATCAACTCCAAAGTCAGCAATTTATATTATGAAGATACTTATCAAGGTAAAATTATCCGAGTGATTAAAAATAAAGAGCTCCAGAAATTCTTTGATTTGGGCAATAATTGGCGGGAATACGGCTCGACTTTCTTCATCAATCCGGCGGATTATGATGCTTTGTTCTTGCGGCCGGCGTATCAGGTATCAATTTTTCTGGATGATACCAAATCATGGCCGACGGTAAAAGAAAAACTCGAAACTTTTCAGGTAAAACCGCTATATATTAAGGATTCCCTGTTTAATTATGATTACAGCATGTCCTTCGTCTTGAATATTTGGGATACCATCGTCTTGAGCTTTGTCATATTGGCTTTGTATTTGATTTCTTACTTTATCATTCGTTTAATATTGCGCTCGCGCCAACAGTATTATGCCATTGTACGAATATTGGGCGGGGCAAAAAAGGTCGTGCGCGATTTGATTATTGTCGAACTGTTTACCGTCAGCAATCTGGCTTTTGCCTTTGCCTACGGTATCATCTACCTGACTAAGTTGGATGCACCGGACTTGCCTTGGTTGAGCCAGATTGTTCCTTTGATCAAAATGGTAGTTTCTCAATCATTGGAATATGTTAATTGGTTGGACTACCTGATTATCTATGGTGCGATTATGGCCTTAACCCTGTGGCTTGCCATTAGGGTAACCAAAAGTCTGTTCATGGCTTCAGCGGCACAAACTAAAAGAGAGGGGCGGCTACTATGATTAGGTTAAAGAAAGTTAATAAGTATTTCAATCGTTTCCGCCGTAATCAAATCCATGTTATCGACAAAACCACTTTGGAATTTGAAGAAAAAGGTTTAGTCGCTTTTCTGGGACCATCGGGCTGCGGTAAAACGACACTGTTAAACGCTATCGGTGGTTTAGACAAAGTCAGCAGCGGTTCCATTTTCATCAACAACAAACGTTTGACCCGGTGGTCAAACAACGCCATCGACAATATCCGCAATCGCGATATCGGCTATATCTTCCAAGATTACTGTCTGGTTGATGATATGACGGTTTTTGATAATGTAGCTTTGGCGTTACGGATGATCAATGTACGCTCGAAAGAGGAGATTAAAAATCGCGTTAACTATGTCCTACAGGCTGTCGGTCTTTATCGCTACCGTAATCGTTATACCGATATGCTCTCCGGTGGCGAACGTCAAAGAGTGGCCATAGCGCGGGCTTTAGTGAAGGATCCGAAAATTATCATCGCCGATGAACCAACCGGTAACTTAGACAGCCGCAATACTTTAGAAATCATGAAGATTATCAAAGCCATTTCTTTGCGGAAATTAGTTATCTTGGTAACTCATGAAAAAGCTTTGGCGGATTTCTATGCTTCCCGGATTATTGAGATAAGAGACGGTAAAGTGGTTTCCGATAAGATCAACGACCATGAAGAGGAGCTGGATTATCGCATTGATCAAAAGATCTACTTAAAAGATTTACCCAATCGACAAATCGGGAAAATCGGCAATTTGAAAATTAACTATTACAGTGAGGGCAATGAAAATTTGGATATCAAGATTGTCTTTAAAAACAATAACCTTTATATTCAAGGAGCGCCAAACCAAAGAATAGAAAATGTTGGCAATCACTCGATGATCGAGTTGATTGACGACAATTATCGTAAGATTACCAAAGAAGACCAAGGTGATGAGTTTGACATGAGCCGGGCCGTCAGTAAGACCTTCAAAGCTCGTTATCGCTCAGTGTTCAACATCTTCACCATGATAATCAACGGCTTTAAGAAAGTGTTCGCCTACTCCTTGATCCGTAAACTGCTGTTGTTGGCTTTCTTTGTGACCGCGATGTTTGGCACTTATTCCTTAAGCAGCAGTATCGGGATTTTGACTTATACCGACAGTGATTTTACCGAGATGCATCAAGGTTATATTTCATTAAAAAGTACGCTGAGCATCGATGACTTCAAAGCCTTGGAAGAAGACCCGATGGTGGATTATATCTTGATTGGCAATCCCCGTTACAATTTGAATTTGATTTTAAAGACCTACTATCAAACCCAGGGTTATCAGATAATGATGGAAGGCGCCTTAGCGGCTGACAGCTTGTTACAGGAAAGCAATTTACTGTGTGGGCGTTTACCGGAAAACCCCTTTGAAGTGGTCGTGGACATCATGGTATTGGACAATATGCAACGTTTCAATGGCGGAATGCCGCAAATGGCCGGGCTCAAGGAACCGCAGGACTATTTAGGCATGATAGCCAGCCAATACTCGATTGAGGATTTCACTATCGTGGGGATTTGTCAACAACAAAGTCCGAGTATCTATGTGGCCAAGTCGTTGTTTATCTATTTGTTAGCCAATAATGACAATAATATCGTCTACGATAAAGCCTCTGCTGTGGCTTCTGACTTCCAAAGTAAACTCTATGATTATAACTTTGCCAAAGACATCAAACTGAAAAAAGGAAATTGGCCACAAAATGATTATGAAGTGATAGTTAACTATGATAATCGTTTTGAAATGAAACTCAACAAAACCATCGACTATTTCGTCAATAATAAGAAATTGAAAGTCGTCGGTTATTACACCTCCGAGCGCGGGGACTACAACTACTACGTCAACGAGAATACCATCAAGTATCAGTTGATTCTGCGCAACAACGAGTTTTATATTATCAGCGCCACCAAGGAGGCCGCCTTAAAAGAATTTACCACCCGCGGGATGAATGTCAAAGATACTTTTGCGGAGTCCCGCGATCGGTACCTCCAAAATCGACAAGCGATTACCCAATCGAGTTTAGCATTTAACGGCATTTTGGTAGTAATCTGTATCATTGAAATCTATCTGGTTATTCGGGCTTCTTTCTTAGCCCGGGTTAGAGAAGTTGGTGTCTATCGGGCTATTGGGATGAAAAAATGGGATATCTACAAGATGTTCTTTGGGGAAATCCTGGCGATCACCGTCATGGTAAGTTTTAGTGGGGTAGCTCTAATGGCTTACATTCTGGACAATATCGCAAAATCGCCCCAAAGCGGGATTGCCGTGGTGATGAACTGGCAAATAATTGCCCTGATGTTAGGAGCTTTAGCTTTGATCAATTTTGTCTTTGGTTTACTACCGGTGTTCCAGGTAGTGCGGAAAAAACCGGCCGCGATTCTGGCCCGTAGCGATACTTAAGCTACTTAAAATTCAAACAGCAACAACGAAGAACAATAAACCGGCAATGTCAAGAAATTACCGGTTTTTTGGGGCTTCAAACGAAGAATTGACATTGAAAAATATTAATGTTACAGTCTAAACGTAGGCCGGAGGCTATTTGGGCGATAATAAGCCGGGAGCGCTTGCCTATAAGGACAAAGGAGGATTAGAATGTCCAACAAAATAAACGTTAATAACACTGCCGCTGAGGTAGCCAAAGTATTGGTTAACAATCCCAATATGCTGGAATACTTCAAAGGCGCACCTCATCAAGCGGTACAGGAGATTTCCGGGGTCGAGGGAATTTCCGCCGGTGACATGGGCTCAATCCTGACGACATTACTGGCAGGATCGAATGAAGGGAAAGGATTATTGGGAGATGTTATCACGACCTTGTTAAGTGGTAACAAAACAAAAACGGGACAGCCGAACATTGTAGGTGAACTTATTAAGCAGGTAGTTGGTAAAAACGGATCAAGTGATTTAATAACTTTACTGGTGACAGCTTTAATAACCAACGCCTTAAACGGTCAAAAAGACAACAAGAAAAAGACGACGACAACGAAAAAGACGACAACGACGAAAAAAGAACCGGCAAAAAAAGACACGACGAAAAAAGACACGACTAAAAAGTCGACCACAAAAACTGACACTAAGAAAGCGACGACGACTAAGAAGGATACATCCAAGAAAGCTACTGCTAAGGATGCGCCCAAGAAAACGACGAGCAAAACTAGTACCACCAGTAAAAAGAGTACCAAGAAGGACTCGAACCCCGATTTGTTGAGCACTTTAGTAGATGTGCTTGGCAACAGCGACATTGATGTTTCAGATATCATAGGGAAACTATTATCTGGGAATAAAAAGAAATAAGGAGGAGAAGAAAAATGGCAGAAAAGAAAATTGTAAGCCCAAAAGGTGATCCAGGTATGTTGCGACCAATAGCTATTGGTTTATGGATACTCGGCTTGATCTTTGAAGTATTAGGTATTTGTATCTTGTTACCGCAACATGTTAAGTTACCGGCTTTTGTTCTTAGCAATCAAATACTTTGGCTTTGCGTAGCTTTGGCTATCGACTTTGTATTAGTGGTTATCGGTTCGTTGCTCTGGAAAAAAGCTAACAGAATTGATCCACCATCAGAAAAGAATCAAGTAGAATTTTTCCTAAAAACCCAGCTTGGCGCAATTATTTCCGTAATTGCTTTCTTACCGATCTTAATTGTTTTATTAACAAATAAAGATTTGGATAAGAAATCCAAGACTTTGGCAACTATTCTTACGGTGGCTTTGTTGGTATTGAGCACCCTGTTTGGCACGGAATTCAACCCGATTTCCTTGGAAGACTTACAACAAATGGAAGTCAATGCTCAAGAAAGCGAATTTGGTGTGGGTACTGTCCAATGGTCAAAGAACTCTAAGGTTTATCACACTTGGACCCAATGCCCGGCGCTAAATCGCATCAAAGAAGAAAACTTACGCGAAGGTGTAGTTAAAGCCGCCTTTGAAGAAGGAAAAGCCCGGATGTGTTACTTCTGTGCCGATCACTTCAACATCGTTGACGGTGTCGAAGCTCGAGGTTCGGAGTAAGTAAACCACAAAACAAAAGGAAAACGCAGCTTACGGGTTGCGTTTTTTTATGCTGACTGCTTACTTCAGGCCCTTAGCAGTAAGCGGTAGCGGAAAAACTAGTTCTTCATTTTAGTGGCTTTTTCCTTTAAAATGGAAAGAGAAGAAAGTGAGTGATGATGATGATTCAGCGCCGGCGTCTGTTGTTAGCTTTACTTGGGATATTACTGCTTTTTGGCTGTAGTCAAGAAAAACTGAAAGATGATAAAGAGGAAAGTTTGGAAAAACAAAATCCCTTTTCCTTAAGCGAAATAGCTCATGTTTGCCTGGATACCCGCAATAATTTGGCCATTACTTTTATCTATGACAATTGGCAACATGATTTTAGTGAATTTGACGGTTACAGTTCAAATACGATGTATTACTATGCCCTGGACCAAAAACAGCATCCTAATTTAGCTATTTACTATTACCGGGAAAGGTTGCAACAAAATCTCACTGACTACAAGCAACTGCATACTTTTGTGATGGAAGAGCTCAAAGCTGAATTTGATTATTGGTTTCAAACTGACGAGCTATATTGCGCGATTGAAGAGCTGGATGCTAACGGTTATCCTGCCCTTTCTTTAGGCTATCGGCTTTGTGGTGGGGACTGGGGTGCTTATTGTTTGATTTTTCGCTATTATTTGGTCAGCACCGGCGATACCATAGTGTTCTTTCAAACGACCAGTACTGACAAAGATAGTGAGAATCTCGACAAAGTGGTAAAATCAATGCTGGCGACGATTAAAATCGACGAATTTGAACAATAGGCAGCCGCTAGTATAGCGCCTGCTACTTAGTAAGAAAAAGGGGATGTAGAATGAACTTTAATGAATATCAAGAAAAAGCCTTACTGACCGCCGGGGTAAGTGATTTAGATAAACTAATACTGAACGGGGTCATGGGCTTAGCCGGCGAAAGCGGAGAATGCATTGACATGATGAAAAAACATCTGTTTCAAGGCCATCAACTCGATCAAGAGAAGTTGATGGATGAATTAGGTGATGTTCTTTGGTATATAGCGATAACAGCGGAAGGTCTGGGCTATCGTTTAGAAGATATTGCCTGCCACAACATTGATAAATTGAAAAAGCGCTATCCTGAAGGATTTAAAGCAGAAAGGAGCATTAACCGTGATGAGAAAATTGAGGATCTATAATAATAAGAGCGGAAAAATTGAAGATTTTGAATCAATTAAACCGGGGAAAGTCGACATGTATGTCTGCGGACCGACGGTATATAACTACGCTCATATCGGAAATGCCCGACCGATTGTGGTTTTTGATACCTTAAGACGAGTTTTGGAAGCCGACGGTTATCAAGTTGAGTATATTTCCAATGTCACGGATGTTGATGACAAGATTATTCAAAAAGCACGCAGTGAAGGAGTGGCGGAAACAACTATCACCTCTCGTTACTTGGCTGCTTATTTAAAGCTGCGGGAAGAACTAAAAACTTTACAATTAGCTGCCATGCCCCAAGTTACCGCAAACATGGCAGGCATCATCGCTTTTATTGCCAAGCTGCTGGAAAACGGTTACGCTTACGAAAGTGCGGGCGATGTTTACTTTCGGGTTAATAAGATTGACGACTATGGCGCGTATTCCCGCCAGAATTTGGCAGACTTGGAAGTCGGTGCCAGAGTAGAAGAAAACACCAAAAAAGAAAATCCTCTGGATTTTGCCTTGTGGAAAAAGACGGAACAAGGTATCAAATGGGAAA
>CAZUQA010000130.1:0-9256 GCA_964622375.1 uncultured Erysipelotrichaceae bacterium
CAGCCGCTATTTCCACAGAGATTATCAATCAAACCTACAGCCGGCAAGTGCTACAGGTCGGTGTCAGCACGTGTGAAGATTTACAGTGGTTTATGAAAGAAAAAGTTAAAGAAATTGGTTTAGATTACTGGTTTGAGCCGACAATTGACTTACAAAGAAAAAACGGGATGTTTGATACAAGCGCGATTATTCAAGCCGGGGATTTATTACACTGTGATTTTGGGCTGGTCTATTTAGGCTTATGCACCGATACTCAACGCTTAGCTTATGTTTTGGCGGATGGTGAAACCACAGTGCCGGAAGCCTTGTTGCGCGGTTTTGCGCAGACACTGCGTTTTGAAGATATCGTCACAAGCAGTTTTGCCGTCGGTAAAAGTGGTAATGAAATACTGCAAAGTTGCTTGGCCCAAGCTCAGACTGAAGGTCTTGATGCGATGCTCTATTCGCATCCCTTAGGAACTCAAGGTCATGGTATTGGACCGACGATCGGCTTATATACCAACCAAAAACCGGATGAACCGCGCGGTGAGCTGACCATCAATCCCAATACGGCTTATGCTTTAGAACTAAACACTAAAAGCCAGATTGCCGGCTACGAAAATGATGTCGTCTTCTTTGCGGAAGAGAGTATAATTTTTTACTCTGACAAGGTGGAGTATCTGGTTAGTGGTCGGGAAAATATTTATCTGATTTAGAAAGGAAAGTAACATGGAATTTGATTTGACCAAGCCTTATTGTTTTTACTTTAGTGAATTAGCTAAAATCCCTCATGGCTCGCTGAATGAGAAAGCAGTCAGTGACTACATCGTGGCTTTTGCCCAATCACACAATCTGCGTTATAAACAAGATGAACTGGAAAATGTCATCATTTATAAAGCAGCAAGCAGCGGTTATGAAGAAGCTGAGCCCCTAATGATTCAAGCCCATATTGACATGGTTTGTGAAAAAAACGCGGATTATGAGCATGACTTTCTTACTGACCCTTTAGTGCTCTACAGTGAAAATGGTTTTCTCAAAGCTCAAGGCACTACTTTGGGAGCCGACGATGGCAGTGGGGTAGCCATGATGCTAGCCGTTTTAGCAGCCGCTGATTTAGCTCATCCACCTTTGGAATGTGTCTTTACTTCGCAGGAAGAAATCGGTTTGATTGGGGCTCTGGCTTTGAAAGCTGAAGATTTCCAAGCTCGACGTTTAATATCACTTGATGGCGGTGGCGAGGTTTCAACGATGTTATCAGCTGCCGGTGGTTGCATGACCAGTATCAAAATTCCGCTAACCCGAGTAAGCAATGAGAAACCGACATATCGCTTGGCGATTCGCGGTTTATTGGGCGGCCACAGCGGTATGGAGATAAATAAAGAACGGGGTAACGCTAACAAACTTATGGCGCGATTATTGGTCGAAGCGAAAAGTCAAGGTTGTGATATTACTTTAGTAAGCTTTGACGGTGGTTTAAAAGACAATGCCATCCCTCGCGAGTGTGAGGCAATTTTCGTCAGCAGTAGCCAAGAAGAACAGTTAGCCCAACAATTCACCAATAGTGCCGGCGGTATCCTTGGTGAACTAAAATGGAGTGATGCTGATTTCAGAATAGAATTTGAAAAGACAACAATCAGTGGCATTTGCCTGGATGCAGCGGTTAGCGAGAAAATATGTAACTTTGTCTATTTAGCCCCTAATGGTTTCAAAGCTCGTTCGTTAGCTATTGCTGGTTTGACTTTAACTTCCTTAAATCTCGGGGTGACAAAAACCGAAAAAGCATGTTTCATCGCAAATTTTGCGATTCGCTCAGCTGTGGAGTCGGCGATTGATGATTTAGCACTACAGCTGAGAGTTTTAGCCGGCTACGCTGAAGCTGAGGTCAGTGTCAGCGCCCGCTATCCCGGTTGGGACTACAATCCTAAGTCCCCACTAAGGGATAAACTGGCCGCAGCGGTAAAAGCCGTAAGCGGTGAAGAACTGGAGTTGGAAGCTGCCCACGGTGGTAGTGAGTGTGGGGTCTTTAGTCGACTTTTGCCGGGCGTGGATATCATTTTGATTGGACCGAAAGCTGATGATGTGCATACTCCCCAGGAAAGAATGGATTTAGCTTCTTTTGATCGGACTTATCAGATACTCTGCCATGTGTTGGCAGCATGTAAATAGGAGGGCTTAATTATATGGAACAAGGTTTAGTAGTAATTCTGAGCGGAGCTTCTTCAGTCGGTAAAGGGAAAATTCGGGAAGTGTTGATGCAGGATCAAGATTTGAAGTTGTTTTATTCGATCTCCTTGACCACACGGCCGCAAAAAGCTAACGAAGTTGATGGTCGGGATTATTATTTCATCTCCCATCAGAATTTTATTAGCGCGCTAAATAATAAAGAATTGTTGGAATATACAGAATTCAACGGCTACTACTATGGCACACCGAAGAACTATGTCGATTTCTTAGTTAAAATGGGCAAGAATGTCTTAATCGAAGTTGAAGCCCAAGGGGTGGGGCCAATTAAACTCAATATACCGGATGCTTTAGCTTTCTTTATTGTGCCGGCTTCTTTGGCGGAGTTAGAGAAGCAAATCAACATTCTCTACAAAGATGATCAAGCTTCAATCACCAATCGTATCAACAAGGCCAAAACCGATATGGATTTAGCCCCGTTGTTTAAAAACACGGTGGCTAATAGTGATGTTAAAGTGGCGGTGGCGCAAATAAAAGCTACGATAATGGCAGAGCTAGAAAGACGAAGCAACAATGGATAATATACGTTTAGAGAAATATGCCCAACTTCTGGTTCGAGTTGGGGCTAATGTGCAACCGGGTCAAATCTTGGTGGTCCAAGTTGACAGCTATAGTATTGATTTAGCCCGGGCTTTGACTAAAGCGGCTTTTGAAGTCGGGGCAAAAGATGTCATCGTTTTCCTTGATGACCCGATTATCAAAAGGCTACGCGGTCAATATGGTGAAAGTGCGACTTTAAGGGAAGTTGCCCAATGGAAAAAAGATGCTTTAGATGTTTACTTTCAAAACGGTGCTGCTCAGATTGGAATTTTTGGTACCTATCCGACACTGATGGAACAACTACCTTTGGAAAATGTTTTAGCTATCGCAGCTGCGGACAATGAGTTGCGCAATGTAGTGCGAAAATACATTCATGACGGTAGCTTACAATGGTGTGGGACCGCCTGGGCTAATGAAGATTGGGCAAGGAAAGTCTATCCCGAACTGGAACCGGAAGCGGCTTTGGCCCAGCTGGAAGATGATTTGTGTACGATGAATCGGGTAAGTTATGATAATGACCCGATTGCCGAGTGGAAAAAACACTGTGCGGCTTTAAAGCTTATCAGCGATGAATTAAATCGCTATAATTTTGACAGTTTACACTTAACAACCGAAATTGGAACCGATATTACTTTGAAACTGGTTGAGGGCCATCGATGGGGCTCAGCTGGCAGTGGCGAAAGCGGTAAAACCCCGGTAGCTTTCATTGCCAATATGCCAACTGAAGAAATATATACTGTGCCTGATTGGCATTATACTAGTGGCGTAGCCGTAGCGTCGTTTCCTTTGATGCTAAACGGGAAATTGGTAAAGGATTTTTCTATCACTTTTAAAGAAGGCTTAGCAGTAGACTGTCAGGCGAGCGAAAATGAAGAAGTGCTCAGGCAAGCGTTATTTGAAAATGAACAAACTCGGGCATTAGGCGAAGTTGCTTTAGTTTCAAAATATTCTCCAATTAGATTGTTGCAGAGAGTTTATTACAATGGTTTGATTGACGAAAATGCGGCCAGCCATTTAGCATTCGGCTCCAGTTTTCCCACCAACGTCGCTGGTGGTTTGAACTTAAATAATGAAGAGCTTCTAGAACTGGGAGTTAATGTCGCAAATTGTCATACTGATTTTATGATTGGTAGCGATAAGATGAAAGTGGTTGGGACAACCAAAAGTGGTGAAGAAGTAGTAATCATGGAAAACGGCGAATTTGTAATTAGTCAAGTAACTTGTCAGCTTTAGCTAATTAACAGAATAATTTGACTTGAGAAATATAGTTTAAACTTAATAGCAATACGCAAAAACCGTTAGTTAGATTTGTGCGACATCTACACCAGATGAGATATCACGAAACAATCACAAAAAAACGCTCCTTGACACTTGAATTTTACTTATGCTAGAATGGTTAGGCATTCATTGTGCTATGGGCCTGTAGCTCAGGTGGTTAGAGCGCACCCCTGATAAGGGTGAGGTCGTTGGTTCAAGTCCATTCAGGCCCACCAAATGAATGCTCCCGGGGTCATAGCTCAGCTGGGAGAGCACCTGTTTTGCACGCAGGGGGTCAGGAGTTCGATCCTCCTTGGCTCCACCAAATTGATTTTTTGAACTCTTCGAAAGAGGAGTTTTTTTATGGCAACAAGTTAATAGACCGACTTTTGAAACCTTATGGTAATATTATAGTGACTTAGCGTTGAGCGGATTTGTTGGAATATGACAAGTAATAACATAGTGCTTTGAGTATAAGGATCTTAAAACAGCAGTAATCTAAGTTGTCATAATTTAATAGATGTTCAGCTTGAGGGGGAAAATGACTGAGTTCAAATTGAAAAAAGGATTTCTCATCGGTGTGGCTTCAGCAGCCACCCAGATTGAAGGGGGCGAACTGGAACATTCCTGGCAGGATTGGTATCGCCGAGGAAAAATCAAGGATAATTCCAACCCAGCTCGCGCCAATGACCACTATGCTCGCTATCAACAAGATACACTGCTGATGAAAGAAATGGGTATAGAGATTTATCGTTTGGGTATCGAGTGGGCGCGGATAGAACCACAAAAGGGCGTCTTTGACGGTGCGGTTATTCAGCGCTATTGCGATGAAATAAAGCAATTGCAGTTGCAAGGAATAAAAGTATTGGTAACCCTGCACCACTTCACTAATCCTTTATGGTTTGAAAATATCGGAGCTTTTTCTAAAAAAGAAAACATTAGCTATTTCATCAAGTATATCGAAGTTGTGCTTAAGGCTTTTGGCCCTGAAGTAGCTGAGTACATTACCATCAATGAACCAAATGTCTACACCACCTTTGGTTATTTCTTTGGCGAGTGGCCTCCGGGCGAGAAATCTTTGACAAAGACAATTAAAGTATTATCAATTCTGGCAGCTGCTCATTTACAGGCTTATTTAAAGATTCATGAAATACGGAAAGAAATGGGCTTTAGTGACACGAAGGTGAGCTTCGCCAATCACCTGCGGGTTTTTATTCCGAAAGACAGCAAAAAACTAAAAGACCGTTTTTTTACCAAACTATTGGCTAAACTGTTCCAACAAGATATCGCAGTAGCCATGATGAAAGCAAAATTTCCTTGGTATATGAAAAATATTTTAAAACTACCGCAAGGAATATACTGCGATTTTATTGCGTTAAATTACTATACACGCTCCTGTGTTTCGGGAATGAGTGATGGGGTAAAAGAAAATGTAGCGGTAAATGACTTGGGATGGGAGATTTATCCCCCGGGGATTATCCAATGCGCCCAACAGTTATATGATATTTGTCAGTTACCGATATACATTACAGAGAATGGTACTTGTGATAATCATGACAGTTTTAGGGCACGTTATATCTACGAACATTTAAAAGAAATCAGTGAATCCTCACTACCGCTGGCAAGATATTATCATTGGTGTTTTTGTGATAATTTTGAATGGTTGGAAGGGGAAAGCGCCCGTTTCGGTATCGTTCATATTGACTATGATAACCAAAAGCGCACAATAAAAAACAGCGGTAGATTTTTCAGTGAAATAATTGCGAATAAAGAAGTAACAACAAGCATGTATGATAAATACGTCAAAGATCAGGAGTACCCGAGAAATGACTGAGAAGAAAAACATCAATGAGTGGTGGAAAAATTCGGTAGTTTACCAGATTTATCCTCGCAGTTTTCAAGATTCCAATAATGACGGCATCGGCGATATACCGGGTATCATTTCACGCTTGGATATTTTAAAAGAGTTGGGAATCGATGTGATCTGGCTTTCTCCGGTCTATCAGTCTCCGGATGCGGATAACGGTTATGACATCAGCGATTATCGCGCTATCAGTCCAAAATTTGGGACCATGGCGGATATGGAGGCGTTGATCAAAGAAGCCGGAAAGCGGGGAATCAAAATAATTATGGATTTAGTGATCAACCATACCTCTGACGAACATGAGTGGTTTGTCAAAAGTAAAAACGGGGATAAAGCTTATCGTGATTACTATATTTGGCAAAAAGGTAAAGGGAAGAATAAACCACCAAACAATTGGCGCGGCTTTTTTATGAATGATGTTTGGCAATATGATGAAAATAGTGGGGAATACTATCTTCACCTCTTTGATAAGAAACAGCCGGATTTGAATTATCGCAATGAAAAAGTAATCCAAGAAGTTAAAGATATTTTGAAGTTTTGGTTAGATAAAGGAATTGCCGGTTTTCGCTGTGATGTTATCAACATACTGTATAAAGACTCCTTTGCCAATGGGAAGTTCAGCACTTCACCGATTCGCGGCTTGGAACATTACCGCTTGAGCAGTAAGACTCATGAAATCCTGCGCCGTTTACGCCAGGAAGTATTGGTTAATTATGATTGTTTTACCGTGGGGGAAACGGTGATGATAGATTTGGCGGGAGCCCAGAAATTGCTTGACCCGCAATATAAAGAACTTGATATGCTTTTCTTTTTCGACCATCTGGAAGTTGATAGATACATCTATCGTTATATACCAAAACCCTTTGTTGCGAAAAAGTTACTCGAAGTTTTAACTAAGTGGCAACAAGGTTTACCTTGGAATGCCGTTTATTTGGAAAATCATGATCAACCGCGTATTGTTTCACACTATGGCGATGATGGACAATATTGGGAAAGAAGCGCGAAAATGCTGGCTTTGATGCAGCTAACTTTAAGAGGCACAATTTTCATCTACCAAGGTCAGGAAATCGGCATGACAAATTTTGATTTTACTGAGCTTCAGCAGCTACAGGATGTGGAAAGCTATAATATCGACAGTTTTATGAAGAAACTGTTGATTCCCAAGAAACTGCGCTGGCAATGGATTAAAGTGAGTTCTCGTGATAATGCCAGGACACCGCTGCAATGGAGTGATAAAAAAGGTGCCGGATTCTCCTTAGCATCCCCCTGGTTGGCAATCAACAGCAACCACGAGCGAATCAACTATGAAAGCCAAAAGAAAAATGACGATTCGATACTAGCCTTTTACAAAGCGCTGATTGCCTTGCGTCACAGCAGTGAAACCCTGGTAGCGGGAAGTTTTACACCGCTTTACGGCGATAAAAACCTCATGATTTATCAAAGAACACTGGGCAAAGAGTCTTATGTTACTTTACTCAACTTTAGTAAGAAAACAGTCAAGATTAATCTTCCGCTATCTGGTGAAGTCGTTATTACTAATGTTGGCGACAAAGAATATCGCGGTGAATTACTGGCTTTTCAAGGCTTAGTAATGAAACTGGAAAGTGAATAGGTAAATAGTGTGATAGTAAAGGATAAAAATGTCTTTAAACTCAGTACGGAAAACACCAGTTATTGGTTGGCGCTCACCAAGTTTTACCATTTAGAGCATATCTACTATGGCAAGAAACTGGAAGGGGACCAAGCTATTGCGCCCTTACAACTAAAACGCACAGCGCAAATCGGCAGTAGCGTAATCTATGACGCCAGTGATGAAACCTATTGTTTAGACCAAATTCCTTTAGAGTGGTCCGGGATTGGCTGCGGTGATTACCGCCATTCGCCAATGGAAGTAAAAATGCCGGATGGCAGCTTTAGTAGCGACTTTCTTTACTGTGATTACTCAATAGTAGCCGGTAAAGTAAAAATGAAATCCTTGCCTGCTTCCTATGGTCAGGAGAGTGAGTGTCAAACTTTAGTAATAAACATGAAAGACAGCAGTAACAATGTTGAACTGTTGCTGTATTATTGTGTTTATCCTAAAAGCGACATCATTACCCGCCGGGTGGTATTGCGGAATAATGCCGAAGATAGCTTGACTATCAGAAAACTGCTCAGCATGTCAGTTGATATGCCAAACAATGATTTTAATATCATCACCCTTGATGGCGGCTGGATTAAAGAGGCCCATAAACATGTCCGCCAACTATCTTATGGGATCTATGTGAATTCCTCGACTACCGGCTCCAGCAGCAACCGCCATAACCCGGGTTTTCTTTTAGCGACAAAAACCGCCACAGAAAGCAGTGGCGAAGTCTATGGGTTTAATTTAGTGTATAGCGGCAATCATTATGGAGCGGTTGAATTATCTGACCAGGACATCGTCAGAACCCAAATCGGAATCAATCCCTACTGTTTTGAGTGGCAACTTAAAACCGGGGCAGAGTTTGAAACACCGGAAGCGATTATGACCTACTCCGGTGCCGGCTTTAACAAACTATCAAAGAATTTCCATGATTTCATCAATAATCATATTGTTAGAGGAGAGTGGAAGAATAAAGAGCGACCGACACTGTTGAACAATTGGGAAGCAACTTTTTTTCGCTATAATGAAGCTAAATTGCGAGCTTTGGCTAAAAAAGCTAAGAAGCTGGGCCTAGAATTGTTTGTCCTAGATGATGGCTGGTTTCAAGGTCGAGATAATGACAAAGCCGGTTTAGGGGATTACAGCGTTAATAAGAAAAAATTTCGTCGCGGCTTGAAACCTTTTGCGGATTACATCCACAAGTCAGGCCTGATGTTTGGTTTGTGGTTTGAACCGGAAATGGTCAATGAAGATAGTGATCTTTATCGCGCCCATCCCGAGTATGCCTTAAAGACCCCAAACAGGAAACCAAGCCTGGGTCGTAATCAATTAGTTTTAGATTTGTGTAATCCGGCGGTTTGTGATTACATCGTTGATAATGTCACAAAAATAATCGATGAGTGCCAAGTAGACTATGTGAAATGGGATTACAATCGTCACATCAGTGATGCTTATTCGGCGCTGCTGGAGAATCAAGGCGAGTTTTTTCATCGCTACATCCAGGGCTTGTACAGCGTGCTGGAGCGGATTTTTGGCTCCCGACCCCATATTCTATTTGAAAGCTGTTCCAGTGGCGGCAACAGATTCGATTTAGGAATGTTATGTTTTTCGCCACAAATTTGGACTTCAGACAATACCGATCCCATTGAAAGATTGAAAATCCAAGCCGGTATTTCTCAATTTTATCCGCTTTCAACAATGGGGGCTCATGTCTCAGACAGCCCGCACCAACAGACTTTGCGTCAAAGCAC
>CAZUQA010000131.1:0-8694 GCA_964622375.1 uncultured Erysipelotrichaceae bacterium
TCAATATCGTTTTGTCGACATAAGTCATAGATTAAGTCCAGATACTTTAGCGACTCATCAGAGAACTGGTAAGTCGGTAAACGTTTGACCGTTGGAAGATTCTCTAGGGCTTTAATCTCTTTGTTGACTAAGAAGCCATTAAAAGTATTGGCTTTCCCTTTAAAGAAATACTGAAAATCCTCATTGGTAATTTTATCATAGCGCGAATGATATCTCAAGATTGGTAAGACATAGGATAAGAAAGTCTCTTGTTCGGTCATCGACTCTTTGATGATAGCAATTTTCTCGGCTGACCATCTCATTTGATCGATCGTCAGACGGTTATACTCCTCTTTTACTTTGTCGCTTGTCTTGTCGTAACGTACCGCATTCACGGAAAAAACGACAATCTTCGGTTTCTCATATTTTAAGGTCTCTTTCAGCAACCAATAGGATTGCCAAATCATTTGTTGGGAAGAACCGCGGACGTAAACTTTTAAACCTTGTCTCTGATACATAACCATTGGTGAAAAATTCGCGTAGACTTCACAATCGCCAATGATAATAATCTCATGATCTTTCGCTTCTTGATAGTATTGATAAATCATACTACCTTCAACTAAAGTGTTGGCATACTTCGGTTGTAATAAACGATTGAGCCCAGCAAAAATCAAGATAAAGGCTAAAACAACCCCGGTGCAACGGAAAAACGTTAAATGTTTCTTGTTAGAAGTTGCCATAAATAAACCCCTCGACGTTAAAGCCGATGCCGTAAATTCCTAAGACCAAAATTACTAAAACTAAGCTGCCTATTAAAGCTAACCTTCCCTCCGGTTGGGCTTTTTCCCAAAACTGTTGCCATTTTTCTTTTTTCCCATCGTAGAACAAAACGCCAACTACAAAGAAGCTCAATATCGACCACTCTGTTAAATTCAAACCTAGCTTCAATATATCTCCCATCAGCTCCGGATAATTAAAATTAGTAAAGAGCGATATAATCATCTTGATGGCGGTCGCACTATCCGGCCAAATAAAAAACGCCCATAAAATCGAAACAACCAAGAACGTCAACAGGTAGTTTAGTATTTTAAACTTCGTTTTTAACGTTTCATTAGTTAAAACAAAAAGCCCGTGCCACACTCCCCACCAAAGATAATTAAGACCGTGCCATAAGCCGGAAACAATGAAGGCTAATAAAAGATTAGCGGCTTTCCTGATTTCCCCGCAACGACTGCCTCCTAAAGGAATATAGATATAATCCCTAATCCACGAGCTTAAGGAAACATGCCAACGTCGCCAGAACTCCTTAATCGTCTGAGCGCTAAAAGGATTGTTGAAGTTTTCAACTAAATCAATATCCAACATTTTAGAAACACCCAGGACAACATCGATTCCCCCACTAAAATCACTGTAGAGTTGTAGAGAGTACAGTAACATCGCCAGCAAGGCGTAAGCTCCTTGATAGGTGTTGGGGTCTTTGGTTATCGTTGCGATGACTAAGGAAATTCTGCCAGCGATGATTAGTTTCTTGGCTAACCCTAAACTAATCCGCCAAAGTCCGCTCAAGATATTATCACTACTGATTTTTCGTTTTTTAAAGATGCTGCTTTTGATTTCATCATAACGACTAATCGGACCGATAAATAACTGGGGAATATACATGATACATAAAGCGAAGTGCCAAAAATTCGTTTCCGCTTCGTATTTCCCACGATAAACATCAACTAAATAAGCGATGAGTTGTAAGCTGTAATAAGAAATCCCTAATGAAACGAAAACACTAAAAGCTCCTAAGCCCGGATATAACTTCAGACCGTAAGGCCAAAACTTGCTGATAAGCAATAAAACTGCATTAACGCTAATCGTCGCCACAAAACTGAAGCGCCGCCATTTTGTTTTAAAACAACGAGCTGCCCAATAGCAGGTCAAAATACTGAAAGTGACAAAAACAAAGTTGCCCAGGCCAAAACTTCCATAGATTACTAGACTGATAATCAGTAAGATAATATTCATGATAAGACTTTGCTCAATTGGCAGCCGGCCATTTCGAGCGATCCCAATTGTGCCCCTTTAAGCCCTTAGAGGCAAATTTTTCCGCATCGGTAGCTGGACCAACGATATGCGATTGGGTCGAGTCATAATGCCGCCAAACTCCGCCACTATAAACTAAATTCCAATAGTGCCATTTGCCGGTCGTCCAGATTAATTGGTTAGTTACTCCTTTTTTATCTAAAGCTTTCTTAAGTAGTACGGCATGAACATAACAATTTCCTTTATGGTTATTCATCGCATACCACACGGGATCTTTCCCACCCCAACTGGAATTGTATTTAATTTTACTTTTAATAGTGCTCGCCATTCCGGCTATGCTTTTACCTGCCAAATATTTGTCATAGAAAGCATTAAACAAACGGTCGGTATCTTCTTTATCGTGCTTGACGACAATCTTTCTTTTCGCCGTTGTCTTATTTCCTTCGGAATTAATAGCCGTGTAAGTCGCATAGTAAGTACCGGCGACATCGACGTTAACTTTGCTGGAGTCCACCGTAAAGCTGCAGTTTCCATCCACCGGATCTTTCGCTTTTACTCCTTTTCGATAATCGATAGTTGAATGTTTTGCGACGTTTAGTGTTTTTAAACCGCTGAACTTTGGTCCTTTATTGCTCCGCTTAATCGTTAATGTCGTCGTCGCTTCAGTCGAATTTCCGTAACGGTCAGTGGCGAGGATCGTCACGTTTTGTGTTCCGATTATCGTATAATCGATCGGCTTCTTAAAAGTTATTTCGACTTTTCCTGAAGCATCGTAGGCTTTCTTCACAAAATCTTTTGCCTTAACTTTTTTATTAATTAGCCGGGTAAGACTTTTGAGTTTTAATGTCGGCTTGGTAGTATCCTGAACTTTCACTAAGGATGTATATTCTTTATCTTGGTAAGTAGCACTGATTCGATACTCTCCTACTTTGTCAGTGTTAACTTTTTTCATTTCACTTTTAGTTAAGTAACTGCCGAATTTTTCGACATCCGCACAAATTAAACTACGACCGAATTTCGTCCCCAGTTCAACCGTCACCTCTGGTTGGAGCCAAATGATGGTCAATTTACAGTCGGCAGCCGTTTCATTACCGGAACTGTCAGTGACAATTATTTTTACGACATAAGTCATAAATTCGTCGAAACTACTACTTCCTTCCGCTCGCACGCTCATCGGTGATAAATCACTTTTTGTGACGATGAAATCCTCCGGGGCAAAGTCATATCCGATATATTTTACTAAATCCTGAAAGACCACGACTGGGGCTGTTGTATCTTCGATAATGAGCTTGACGGTTTCAACTTTTTTGTTGTACTTTAGCTGCAACTCCGTCTCTCCGACAATCGAAAAATCGATCGTTGCTAAATCGCTTAAAAATACAGCTTTATCGAAATCTTTTTCTTTAATTAAAAAGTCCTTAATTTCGATGTTCTTTTGTCCTAACTCGATTGTCACATCTTTGAAGCGGGTGGTATTAGCTTCGATGCCAAACCACAAAGCTCCGATCGCTAAAATGACCGTACCGATTATTATCGGTAACTTTGACTTCTTTTTATTAGCAACCGCGGCTTTAAGCGGTGCGTCTTCTTTCTCAAGTGCCGACTTTTGTTTCGCTGTTTTCTTCTTGGTTTTTTGTTCGGCCGCTTGTGCCTTCAACGCTGCTTTTTCCTCAGCTGAAAGGTGGCGTGGTTCATAATGCTTTTTTGTTTTTCTTGATTTCTTCTCAGTTGGTTTACTCGTAACTTCTTCTTGCGCTTTTCGCAGGTTAGCGACTCGACTAGAACGCGTCTTATTCTCAGCCGCTTTTTTTGGTTTAGTCGGTTTGTTTGCCGGTTTGCCTGTTTTTTTAGTCGGAGGCTTTGCTGTACTTGGTGCTTTTTTTACCGCTGGTTTAGGTAAATTAGTTGTGGTTGCTTGCGTTTTTTTAGTAGTTGGACTTACCGGCTTTTTTACTTCTTTGCTAGTTGAAGTTGCCGGCTTTTTCCCATCTTTTGTCTTGTTACTCATCCTATTTCCCTCACCGTGGTCTTTGTTATTTTGTTCACTAAGTAAGTAAATTCTAGTATAAAACGACTGGCTTTGCAATCTGTCAGACAACAACTACTATGGTTCCGTGATAATGCCACCTCATGATTTGCAGATGGTATATTATCCTACGAAGGGATCACCGAGAGGAATATATCGCATGAACGACGAAAGGATTACATCACCCATGAATGAACAGCACACTAATGATGTCTTAGTTCAACTAATGAACGGCTAAATAACATTGTCTCTTAAATTTTGTGGTAACTTATCTTTCTGTCAACTATACTGTAGGAGCTACCGCATACAAGTAATCTAGGAAATATGACTCGACTTTTTTTAATGTGAACATCACTTATCAGTATTCTATCCCGAGGCATATCGCCGCTCTTGATATCGGAAGGTATTTCTTAAGGAATAATAACTGCATTTAGGTTGTTCAATCGCTCTTTAATCATAATCTCTCAAATTCATTTTTTACTCTTCACTAAGTGCATTCCGGTGAATTATCATTTTCCGGGGTTCCTATTTCATAGAGACGTTGCTCATTACTCAATAACAATTTCCCTTGTTTCCTTAAGTAAGCAAATAAGGCATCGTAGTATTTTTGCCCGCTGTAATCCCATTTCAAATCAGCCACAATGGCTGTCGTATCGTTGCCTCCTAACCCCATATATTCACTGCTGGCAACTTTGTAGTATTTGTCTTTATCCAGTGGACTGCCATCCGGCAATGTAATCTTTACAACTTTTGAACCCGCTTCCTTAGTATGATCCAAGTAGGTAATTATCCCAGAGAAAGCGATAGTCGCATTATTACCGAAGCGCTCGGGTTGGTAGATATGTTCAAATAAATCATAAATCTTCTGCCCTGACATTATCGTCGTCAATATCTCATCATTAAAACCGTAAACTGAGGTTAAATCTTCCACGGTGATTGGTCCGGGATATATCGAACCACCGGAGCTGGTCGTATTGATATAGGCAAAATCGGTTTTTTGGCTAGCCAAAATAACATCGGCTAGGAAATTACCCAGTTTTGACTCTCCGGAATATTTCATGGTCCACTTCTCATCATGAGTAAGAAATACTTCACTAAAGTAATCATCAAAAGGTGCTGTCACCTTCAAAGCATGTTCACAAACTAAAGGGTCCCCGGTATTATCACGATTGGTCAAGATAATATTTCCTTCTTTTTTTACTATTTTCCGGGTTTCACTGTCAAAGAAAAGCCGAGCATGTGCGAGACTCTTGCCGCCAAAACCAGCTTTTAAAACCATGGTAGCCCCTACAGTTTGCCCGTAATCGCCACTGATATGACCACCAATGAAAACATCAACATCACTAACTCTTTCCAAAACCTCAGCCAACTCACCGCTGATACTGCGATCTTCATTAATGTAGAAAGGGAAATGGGATAAGATAATGATGATTTCTGCCCCTTCATTTCTCATTTGTGGCAGATACTTTTTACATTGCTTCACACTGTCAACGATCTTATAGGGATCAAAAGCCCCTTTCTTTACCATATAAGGGGTATATTCCGTAGTTAGTCCGAGTACCCCGATTTTAACTCCTTGTCTTTCAATGATGGTATAGGCTTGTACGCCCTGAGGTAAATCTTGGGTAGCTTCTTCAATAACATTGGCGCAGAGCATGGGAAACTTTCCATAGCTGACACACTGCTCTAAAAAATCTTTACCCCAATCAAATTCATGATTACCCAAAGTTAATACATCGGTACCCAATAAATTTAAAGCTTCAACTACCGGCTGACCACCCCAATAATTAGCACAGAACTCATCCCCGGCATCCAACAACAAAGTCCCCTGGGGATTTTTCTGTCTGACACTTTCAATTGCTGCACTATAAGCACAAATTCCGGGATTGCGTTTATTCTTTCTTAGACAACCCGCAAAATCCGCGTGAGCTAAGATATCAATTTCAATAATTTTATTCATATTTCTCCCCTAGGCCTTTAGGCCGCCTTTGGAAACTCCGGTGACAATACTTTTGCGACAAAAAATAAATAAGACTATCATCGGGGCTACGACAATAAAAGCCCCAGCCATAAGCCTCTCATAACGAATACCGGCTGAGGTCATAAAAGCATACAAGCCAAAGGGTAAGGTTCTGACATTAGTGGAGTTAGTAACTAGTACCGGCCACAAGAAAGCATTCCAACAAGTTATAGCATTTAACAGCGCGATGGTCACCAAAGCCGGTTTGGCAATCGGTACCATGACTTTCCAGAGGTAACGCCAGTTACTGGCACCATCAATCTTAGCCGAATAGTATAGGCTGTCAGGTATCGCTAAAAAGAAGTTTCGTAAGATATAAACATAGAAAACGCTGGAAGTAAAAGGAATGATGAGGGCCGGTATACTGTCTAGCAGATTCCATTTCACAATAGTGGCATAGTTAGTGATAATCAGCATCTCAAAAGGTACCATCATCATCGCCACAAAGAAAGAAAACAAAATATCACGCCCCGGAAATTTCAAGCGGGAGAAGGCGAAAGCCGCCATAATCGTAGTAAAAAGTATGCAACTGACACAAGAAACCGTGACAATCAAGGAATTAAGAAAGTAGCGGGCAAAAGGCGCTTTTTGGAAGGCATAGCTGTAATTCTCCAAAGTCGCTTGCGCCGGCCAAAAAGTCGGTGGCGTGGTATTTACTTCCGTTGCTGTCTTCAATGAAGAAATCAACATCCAGAAAAACGGGAAGACCATGATGATCGCTCCAACAGCCAGTATTAAGTAAATAAATATTTTTTTAGTGCTTTTCATAGCTGCTCCTAATAATGCTTCCAACGCCTTTGGATTATCATCTGAATAATGGTAAAGATCAAAATAATCGCAAATAGTATCATAGCTGAGGCTGCTGCCGGACCAAGATCCCACTTCACATAAAACTTCTCATAAAGGTAATACACCACGGTATATAGTGAATAAGCTGCTCCCGGTTTACCGTTAAACAAAGGAAACAGTTCAGTAAACACCTGTGAGGAGAAAATCGTATTGACAATTATTGTTAGTCCCAAAGTCGGTGCTAATAGCGGGACAGTAATTCTAAAAAAGATAAAGGTTGTTTTAGCGCCATCAGCTTTAGCGGCCGTATAGTATTGGGGATTGATGTTCTGTAAACCCGCCAATAATAGAATAATGGTGTAGGGCAGCTGAGCCCAAACCCCATAAATAACCAAAGCAACTAAATTGTAGTTTGGATTATTTAACCAGTTTATCGCTCCTACTCCAAATAGTGACAACAGATAATTCAATAATCCATAGTCAAAGTTATAAATCCAACGCCACACTAAGCCGATAGCGGTAACTGAAGTGACTAAGGGTAAAAAGTAACAGGTTTGAAAAAAACCTTGGAACTTGATTTTATTATTCAGCAAAGTCGCAATCAATAAGGCAATAAGCGTCGAAATCGGCACAACAAATAAGACATACTTTCCGGTATTCATCAACCCGCTAACAAAATGCACATCATTGAAAATCATTTGGTAGTTCCCGAAACCGTAAGCATTGAAGTTGCTGGTTAATATCGAGTAACCTTCTTTTAAAGATATCATCATTACATTGATAAAGGGATAGACCCAGAAGATGATCATGCCAAAAAGAAAGGGACTCATAAAAGCCAAAGCTTGTAGGTAGTTTTTAAGCGTAGCTTTTATATCAAGTTTTCTCAGTTGTGGTTTTATTAGATTTTTCTCACTCATATAAAACGCTCTCCACTATCCTGATCGAATAAGAAAACTCCTTTATCTTTAAAGTCTACATTGATACTCATACCTTCTTTGATACCTAAATCACTACTGAGATAGCAACGTACGATTTGCCCGCCGATATCTAGAATTGCCAGCTCGTCTTTGCCTAAGGTATACAACTCGCTAACCTTTGCCGGTATGCCTTTCTTATCGGCTAAGATGATGCTTTCTGCCCGGGCAGCCAGCCATACTTTGTTGTTTTCTTGCGGTTGGTTTTTTAGCGAGAAACTGTAATTAAGTTCACTGTTATCCCAACAAAATCTTCCTTTTTTATAGCTACCGGAGATTTTATTAATGGTCGGAGTACCGAGAAAATCGGCGACGAAGAGATTTGCTGGATTACTATAAAGCTCATGAGCTGAAGCTTTTTGTTGGAGATGACCGAGTTTTAACAATACTACTTCATCGGCGATACTGCTGGCCTCCTCTTGGTCATGGGTAACAAAGACCGTAGTAACCTGCGATTCTCTTTGGATTCTTCTTATCTCTTCGCGCATCTCAAGCCGTAACTTAGCGTCAAGATTAGATAAGGGTTCATCCAATAATAAGAGTTTCGGTTCTTTTACTAAAGCGCGGGCAATGGCTACTCTTTGTTGTTGCCCGCCTGAGAGTTCTGCCGGTTTGCGTTTTAACAAGTCGGCGATATGAACCATCTCTGCCATTTTGCTGGCTTTAGCCAAGCGTTGGGCTTTAGGTATCCGTTTGATTTCCAAAGGAAAACAGATATTGGCTAGTACACTCATATGGGGATAGAGAGCATAATTTTGGAAAACCAAACCGACTTCCCGTTTTTGAGGCGGTAAATCGGTAACATCAACACCGTCGAAGAATATCTTGCCGGAAGTTACCGGCAAAATTCCAGAAAACATGTTGAGGATTGTGGT
>CAZUQA010000132.1:0-1767 GCA_964622375.1 uncultured Erysipelotrichaceae bacterium
TTTAATGTGCCACCAGCGGGCAGTAATGTCATAAGAAATGGTGGTAAAGTAACAACAGGCAGCCGCGAGCCGCTAAAAGCCGTGAAACAGTATGTCGCCAACCACAACATGCGAAGCCCCCAGGTTTATGATGAGGTGGCAAAGATGTTGGATATGGTAAGTTTTGCGGATTTTTGGGTCGGATCACTGTATACGACAAACAATGATTTAGTCAATTATCGCTTCGTCAACCATCCGGCTTATAATAACGGGCGTTTGTACACGGTCTTTTATGATCAGGATTGGGCTTTTTATAATGGTCATCGTGACTATTTAGCTAAGGATATTGTCGCAACACAGTATTATGATGGTTCCGATGCGATTCTTTCGCATGGCTTATTTAAGAATCCACAGTTTCAGGAGCTGTTTTTAGAGCGCTTGGCTTATGGTTTAAACAACCAATGGAAAAAGGAAAATGTCATGGCGGAACTGGAGCGGCAATATGAGTTGTTAAAGCCGGAGATGCGGCGCGAAAGGCAGCGCTGGATTGGTACGTACAATGGCTGGGAAAACGAAATTCAGTTTTTACGTGATTATGTCAGAAAACGTCAAAGTGTTTTACTGCGTCATGTTAAAAGATATTTTAATCTGTCAAATGAAAGAATGAAAGAGATATTTGGTGATCTCTCATGAAACAGTATCGTTATGAGCTA
This sequence comes from uncultured Erysipelotrichaceae bacterium, assembly GCA_964622375.1. Classification (GTDB taxonomy): domain Bacteria; phylum Bacillota_I; class Bacilli_A; order Erysipelotrichales; family Erysipelotrichaceae; genus CAZUQA01. Next base: position 693 of record CAZUQA010000132.1, read on the forward strand.
AAGTTTATTATAGCGAAACAGATGGGTTTTTTTCTGAAGCATGATTTGCGAAACATTATGGATTTGGATCCAAACTCTCGCTCCAACCAGCTTTCATATTTTATCCGTAGCCTGTATTTTGATGATCCTTTCTATACGGCTTATCGGGAAAAAGTCGATGGGGTGGAGTATCGCACAAAATATCGCATCCGGATGTACAATCAAGATCCCCAAACTTTGCGTTTAGAGTGCAAACAAAAAGCGGAAGCAATGACCGCTAAAGAACAGATACTCATTGATCAAAATATCGCTTTAAAGCTGATTAATGGGGACATCTACGACATCGCTTTAGATCAAGATAATCTACTTTCCCGTTTTCTGGTGGACAAAAGACACAACAATTTGGTACCGGCAGTGATCGTGGACTATGACCGACTCGCCTTTACATATCCTTTCTCAGATGTTAGAATAACTTTTGATGAAAATGTGAGATCCGGTGTCTACAATCACAACTTATTTGATGTAGCCGGCATCGGAATTCCGATTATCAAAGACTATCAAAGCATCGTCGAAGTAAAATTTAATGAGTATTTGCCGGAGAGTTTGGTGATACTGCTTGACACGGTACCTAAATTCCGACTCGCTATATCAAAATTCGCCTTCAGTTGAATGGTGAAGTAAGGAGCATAAAATGGACTTCCTAAAAGACTTTCTTCAACAACAATTCGGTGGGAGCACAATATCGACTATCGAAGTTTTCGTTTCTTTATTGACCGCCTTTGGTATTGCGCTGTTTATCATTTTTATCTATCGCAAGACCTATTCCGGAGTAATTTTCTCCAAATCCTTTTCTTTAAGCTTAGTGCTGCTGGCGATGGTTTCTGCTTTGGTAATCAGAACAATTGGTTCAAATTTGGCTCTGTCTTTAGGAATGGTCGGCTCGCTTTCGATTGTACGCTTTAGAACAGCGGTTAAAGAGCCGGTCGACACCGCTTTCATGTTCTGGGCGATTGTTGCCGGAATTATGTCGGGAGCCGGGGTTTATTTAGTTGCCATAGTTGCTTCGGTGGCTTTGGGTTTGCTTTATTTTTTCAGC
>CAZUQA010000133.1:0-60468 GCA_964622375.1 uncultured Erysipelotrichaceae bacterium
CTACATGGTGCATCATTGACAATCACAGAATCGGCAAGAGTTAAGCTAGTGCCGGCTCCGGGGTTTCCAGCACTTTTTCAAGATGATACAAGCAGCCATATTTATCTTGGTGACAATGCTACACTAGAGCTGACCAATAACAGCTATGGTACGGGAACCCATTTGTTTGAAGCAGCGACACCAAGCGCTAACTACAAGTGGAAACTGGTTAATGCGACAACTTCTGATAACTTGACAGATGACAATATAACGGTTGAGATTGCTCCGGGAGCTACGGCCATTATCAGCCGGGAATCAACAGCAGTAACGCCGGTAGCCCCGAATATCACCGGGCCAACTACCATGACTTTAACTGCAGGCTACAGTGCTACTTCCAGTAACGTATTCACCATTACCGGAACGCCGACACCAACAGTAACCAAAACCAGTGGTGATGCCAAGATTACTTGGAATAACACAACTAAGAAGCTGGATATCGCTGCCGGCTTAACTGTGGGCAGTTATCCGGTGACTTTGAAAGCTGTTAATGGCACAAGTCCGGATAAGACTTTCAACTTTACTTTAATAGTCAGTAGAGATACCTCATCGATTGATAAGTATACTGAAGCGGCCATAATTATTACTCCGGTAGCTGATGCTGAGTACTATCAAGTCCAAAGATCAACTAAGAAGACTACAGGTTTTGCGACGGTAGGAACCACTACCGGAACCAGTTTTATAGACTATTACTTGAAACCCAATACTACTTATTACTATCGGGTAAGATCAGTGAAGACAGTCAATAAGAAACTGGTCTATGGTGCCTTTACTCCGGTGGTAACAGTTAAAACCAGTGAATTACCAATACCCAATGATGTAACGCTTACTGCGGAGTTAGCGAGTTTAAAAGGTACATGGACAAATACCAATAACATGTCAGCTGTACAGGTACTTTACAGCACCAATAAGAAAACTTGGACGACCCGAACTTATGACGTTGCAGACTTTGATATCATGAAGTTAAAAGCTAACACCAAGTATTTCTATAAGATTCGTTATGTTTACTATAACGGAACCACCAACTACAGTGCTTTCTCAGCAATCAGAGAAGTAACGACGAGATAGATAAGTTGTAGTAAGAATCAGGAAACGAAACTATCTGGATTGAACCAAATCCTGTTAATTAGCATCAATATTATGTAAGGATAATTAGAGTAATATAGAGGAGGAAATGATATGCTATCAAGAAAGGCCTTAGGTGTAAAGTTATTATCGCTTGTTTTGGTAGTTTTTATGTTGCTGTTGGCAGTTGGTATGACGGGCTGTGATGGAAAAGGCCGGCCTAAACTTCCCAATGGTGGCGATGATGTGACCGATGTAAGCGATGATGATGGAAGTGATATTAATGATGATGTAGTTGAAGTTGATCCCTTGGCAGCGATTATTGCAGCATTACCGGATCCGGCTGCCATGGATAGTATTTTTGATCTGTTGGAAGGATTTTGGATAAAGAAGAAAGACAATTGTGTTTATTTCACGGTGCTCAATGGGAATAAATCCTTCGGTGAGTTATATTGGGAAAGTGAGTATTTTGATTATGGGACAATAACTAACTATATCGTAACCGGGGAGTATGAGTTTACCTTAGTGGTTTCTTATCCCAAAAAATCAGGATCAAAAGCGCATACTGATGAAATACTCTTTGACTTGAGCGATTTTAATGCTAATCATCTCATCAAAGTAAAGGGCAAAAAGGTTACCGATAATAAATGGAAGACCTATTCCTACGGTGCCGATGAGATGAATGCTGCCTATGCAGTTTGGAAGAAGTTACATTAATAAATAAGCTCTAACTTCTATCTCGCGTCAAGTAAGACTAAAATGAATTAGAAAACCAGTCTTGATATTTGGACTGGTTTTTTGTAGTAAGTAGCATACTAGCCTATTTTCATTAAGAGTTGATGCCGGAAAACAGAAAATCACAAACTCATTATTGATAAAGGCACAGAAAGAAGCGATAATATAAATAAAGGAGAACAACGAGTATGATTCGCAAAAACTTAACTTTCTATAATAACGCCGGAAAGGGTTTTGCGCGTGTCGTTAAATAAAGAGTAAGAAAATGGATAAAAAACAACAACTTACAACTTTAACAGCTCAAATCAGAATAGAACTGTTGAAGGAGATGAAACAGAGTCGTGGTGGCCACATTGGCGGTTCACTGTCGATTGTTGAAGTTTTAGCTGTGTTATATGGTGGGCAACTTAAACATGACCCTAAAAACCCCAAATGGGAAGAGCGCGATTACTTAATACTATCAAAAGGTCATGCCGGACCGGCGTGGTATGCCGCTTTGGCGGTAGCCGGGTTTTTCGATAAATCACTGCTGTTGACGCTGAATGAGGGAGGAACGATGTTGCCTTCGCATCCGGATCGACTAAAAGTGCCGGGAGTTGAAATGACCAGTGGTTCTTTAGGAATGGGGTCTTCGGTAGGAGCCGGGATTGCCTATGATTTAAGGCAAAGAGGGAAAGAACAATATGTCTTTGTGATAGTTGGTGATGGGGAGCTCAATGAGGGACAAAACTGGGAGGCTTTTCAGTTTATCGCCCATCACAAACTAAGTAACTGCATAATCATCATCGATGAGAATAAGAAACAGCTCGATGGTTTTACCAAGAATATCATTGACCAGTTGTCACTAGCTGACAAGATGAAAGCCTTTGGGTTTGCGACTACCGTAGTAAAAGGTGATGATTGTTTAGCCATTGATGCAGCGATTACAGCAGCTAAAGCCAATAAGGAAAGCGCCAATTGTATCATTATGGATTCCATCAAGGGTCAGGGTGTTCCCTATTTCGCTGACCTATACGCGAATCACTCAGTGAAGTTTGGCGAGAAAGAAGATGCTATCGTCGATGAAGCTATAGCGGAATTGGAAAAGGTGGCAGGTGAAGACTATGTATAAGATTAATACTGAATTAAAGAATCCCGATCAAAGGTCGGTCTTTGTGAATACTTTAATTGAGGCGATGGTTGACAATGATAAAATCTATGCCTTGGAAGCCGATTTAGGCGGTGCCAGTTTTTTTGATAAAATCGGAGAAGCTAAACCGGAGCGTTTTATCAATGTGGGTATTGCCGAAGCTAATATGATGGGTATTGCCGCCGGCTTAAGTCTCAGAGGAAATATTCCTTTTGTGCATACCTTTGCCCCCTTTGCGACCAGAAGGAGTTTTGATCAGATTTTCCTGTGTTGTGCTTACGCTAAAAACACAATTAATATCTACAGTTCCGATCCGGGAATTTGTGTCGCAATTAACGGGGGAACCCACACCAGCTTTGAAGATATCGCCATGTTTAGAGCAGTACCTCATGCTTTAATTTTTGACCCTGCTGATGGGGTACAGTTAAATTGGTTGATTAAAGAATTGATTCCCTTAGAAGGGGTACACTATATTCGTTGTAGTCGTAAGGGGATGCCGGCTATCTATGATAGCGGTAGCACTTTCACTATTGGTCAAGCCAATCTGTTATTAGATGGAAGTGATATCTTGATAGTGGCTATGGGAGAAACTTTGTTTGAAGCCTATAAAGTAGCTCAAGAATTACAAGCGGAAGGAATTTCCTGTTGCCTTTTGGATAGCTTTACCGTCAAACCGCTGGATCGGGAAGCTATCATCAAACACGCTAAAGCTAAGAAGTTGATAGTTACGGCAGAGAACCATAATATCAACAATGGTTTAGGTTCAGCAATCGCTGAAGTATTGGCTGAAGAAGCCTTAGCAGTGCCTTTGTTGCGTTTGGGAATTATCGAGCGTTTTGGTCAAGTAGGACCACAAGAGTTCTTGCGTAAGGACTATCGCTTAGATAGCCAGTCATTGAAAGAAGATATCTTAAAGAAATACAAAACACTATAAGGGGAAAATATGAGATTATTGATGTGCAGACATGGGGAAACGGTAGCCAACAGTGAAAAGAGATTTCAAGGCTGGGTAGATACACCACTAACAGAAGCGGGCGTTAGGGCAGCAGAAGATCTTAGGGATTTTTTGAAGGATTGGGAAATTGATTTAGTGGCTTGTTCACCGATTGGCCGGGCTAAAGCCACAGCAGCTATCGTGTTGGGAAATCGCGATATTCCGCTAATCTACTATGACGAACTTAAGGAATTGAATTTTGGTGATTGGGACGGCAAAACCTTAGCTGAATTAGAGCTTGAACCCTTGTATCCTTTGTTCTTTAATGAACCTGATAAGTTTATTGCGCCCAATGGTGAAGGTTATGCTGATTTACATAAGCGGGTAGTAGGTAAAATAAGAGAATTGTTTAAAGAGTATCCCGATAAAACAATATTGATTATTGCCCATGGTCTAACACTGAGAACAGCGATGAATTATTTCTATAGCCATCCTTTATCGCAATTACGGGAAAAAACCAAGTTTCTTTACAGTTGTAGTTTAAGTATTGTCGATTACTTTAGCGATAATGATATCAAGGTAATTGTTGAGGGTAGCACTGAACATTTAAGCAAGGTTGTTGGTTAACTATTAGAGAACTAATTTAGCGAGGATGAAATATGGAACAAGCTAAGAAAACTTTACTGGTAGCCAGCATTATTTACACTGTTATCGGCTTCATAGTAATGATAATTGCGTTGGTTGCGTTTATTACTAGTCACCAAATCGTGTCACACGATTTATACTCCGGAGAGTCAAAGGCTTGGGGAACGTTTCTTGCGATGATACTATTTATATTTTCTCTTCCCAGTATTGCTCTTGGATTATGGGGTTTAAAAAACTATAAAAACCCCAAGCGCGGCACTACTTTTATGGCATTAGGGGCAACGGCTGGCATACTTCAAATTTATATCAGGGAAATCTGTTTATTTTTTACTATTGACTATACCTCCGCTACTTTATTTCATTGGTGGAGGGCTCATGAATAAAGCGCAAAAAACCAAAAGCACAGAAAACGACGAAATTTTCTCGTAAATTAATACGCCAGATAATTAATATTTTCATTTTTTACCCGCTTAGTGATACTTGGTAAAAGTTTTCTAACTAATGATGATATTATTATGCAAGATGGAAGAATATAACGGATTAAGTTCGGCGGCTGTCCTGCAACGGATAAAACAGGGCTTAGTTAATAAAAACAAATCAGGCTTAACAAAATCGTACGGTAGAATTATCAGAGATAATACTTTTACCGCTTTTAATTTTTTTAACCTGGTAATTTTTGTCGCTCTATTATTAGTGCAATCCTATAGTAATTTACTTTTTATGGGGGTTGCATTAATAAATTGGGCAGTAGCTATTTATCAGGAAATCCGAGTTAAAATACTATTGGAAAAACTACAATTACTAAATAAAGCAGAGATTGAGGTTATCCGAGATAATAGCTGGCAAAGAGTTAAGAGTGACAAGCTGGTACAAGATGATATCATCAAATTGAAAAGCGGACAACAAGTTCCTTGCGATGTGATAATCCTTGATGGGCAAGCTGAAGTCAATGAAGCTTTATTAACCGGGGAAGCCGATAATGTTTACAAGAAAAAAAACGACAGCTTACTTTCCGGCAGTTACTTAGTTAGCGGAGAGATAATTGCCGTAATCGAACATTGTGGTGAAAAGAGTTTTGCCAATTCTCTGATCAATCAAGCTCGTAATGTTCGTGAGCATCAGTCGCAATTGATCAAGCAGTTAGATCAAATTGTGAAAATTACCGGCTATTTTATTATCCCGGTGGCTTTACTTATGATTTTTTTTGGCTTGAAGTACAGTGAGCAAAACATAGAAGCGATTATAGCCAGTACTGCCGGAGCAATTATCGGCATGATGCCCCGAGGTTTGGTATTACTAACTACGCTATCACTAATGGTCGGAGTGCTACATTTAGCTTCAAAAAACACACTAGTTAATGAGCTTTCCAGTATTGAGACCCTGGCACGTGTCGATACACTGTTTATGGATAAAACCGGAACTTTGACCACCGGTAAGATGAAGTTAGTACGGACCGAAGATTTGCAGGTTGAAGACTTAGCTACGGTGTTAGGCAGCATTCTGCGAATCAATCAGGATGAAAATGCAACGATCACAGCTATAAAAGCGCAATACAGCTTATCCGATAAATACCAAGGGAAAATTATTGAAGCTTTTTCTTCCGCCAGGAAATACAGTTCAGTTTTACTGTATGGAAAAGGAATCTATTTCCTGGGGGCAGCTGATGTACTATTTAAAGATAAACTACCCTTTATTCTGTCAAAAAATGAGGAAAGGCAACGTTTGTTGGTATTAGCTAAAAGTCCTAACATAAAACGTCGGAAACTGCATACTCAAGAAGACCTACAAGCTATTGCCTTGTTTATATTACAGGAAGAATTGCGCAGTAATGTCAAAGAAATCATCTCTTATTTCTACAAAAATGATATTGATATCCGGATACTCTCCGGTGATCATCCCCTTACTGTCAGTAAAATAGCTGAAGTTTCCGGTATTAAATCCAGTGAGAATTATGTTGATTTATCACTGCAGGGAAGCTACTTAGATAGTCCGATGTTAAATAAAACGATTTATGGACGAGCTACCCCTTTTCAAAAAGAGCAACTAATTGAAAAGGTACAAGAGCTAGAGGAAAAAACTGTGGCAATGTGTGGGGATGGAATCAATGATGTCTCAGCGTTAAGGGCTGCTGATTGTAGTATTTCTTTCCTTAATGCCAGTGATGCCGCACGCGAGGTTTCACAATTAGTTTTACTGGATAATGATTTTGCCTGTTTGCCAACCGTCATGGCAGAAGGACGCCGAGTGATCAATAATATAACGATGGTCGCTTCTCTATATTTAATAAAGACGATATTTTCTTTATTGCTTGCTTTGATTTGCGTATTGACGATGAGCAGTTTTCCTTTTGAGCCGTTACATTTAACTATTCTTGGAGTATTTGGGTGTGGACTGCCTTCGTTCTTTTTAGCTTTGAAAGCTAATGAAGAAAAAGTCAAAAAAGATTTTATCGCAACAGTTTTTAATAAAGCTTTGCCTACAGCTTTACTTATTGTTATTTTCTTTTTGGTTTTTCGTTGGCTGGGATTACAACAGAATACCACACTACTACTTATGACCAGCGGTTTTGTTTGGTGGACGGCAGTCATGGACTTATGTTGGCCACTGGAAAACCGCTATAAAGCTTTGGGACTAGCCATGGGTCTGGGGTTTTATAGCAGTATTTTTATATTACGTGATCTTTTAGCTTTACAAGCATTAACTTTAGCGGAAACAGAAATTTTCGTTGTTGCTTTACTAATCACTATTCCTTTAAAATTCATATTGACAAGAGGCCTGCAATCACTTCACTATTACCAAAAGAAAAGCAGAGAATAAACAAACTCTACTTTTCGAAAGGAATCTATCAGCTGCTAAGCAGCTGACATTGGGAATAGGGGGTCAATATTTGGGTAACAACGGGATATTATTACCCTTTACCTAGTACTAGCATACACCTTATTATTTAGAAAATAAAGGGAAAATTCGAAATATGGGAAAAAATATTCAGAAAAATAACAAAATTAGACAATTGTCTATAATAATTAAGGGAAAGTGAGCGATTATATGTTTAATAAAGGGGCAATTTTAGTAAATCCTTACTATTACGGTGAAGATATTGCCTATTTGGTAAAGCGGCTGACTGCAGAATTCGACCTTTTAGCTATTAAAATCGACACTATAAAATGCCAGGCTTTGTTTACTCACATTAAAGATGGCGATGTTGTCGTTGAGGATTTCTTTTATGATTTTGTTATATATTTGGATAAGGATAAATATTTGGCTTGCTTGTTAGAAACTGCCGGTTATCGTTTATTCAATAAAGCTCAAAATATTGAGGTTTGTGATGATAAAATGAAGAGCTACTTGGCCCTCAGCAACCAAGGTATCAACATGCCTTTGACTATCCCGGGGCCTCTATGTTATGTCACAGCTGAACCTGACGGTGAGTTGATGGAAAGAGTAATTGCGACTTTGGGATTTCCTCTGGTGATCAAAGGAGCCTATGGCTCCATGGGCAAAAATATCTATTTAGTGAAAAATCGTAAAGAATTATTTAGTAAAGCTAAAGAGTTAATCAAGAAACCTCATCTTTATCAAAAATACATAGCCAGCAGTCATGGTCAAGATATTCGAGTAATCGTCATCAACAAAAAAGCTTGTGCTGCAATGCTGAGAAAATCCGCTAAAGATTTTCGCAGTAATTTAGCCATTGGCGGCCAAGCTTTTAAAGTTGATTTATCCGGAGAATATATTACGCTGGCAGAGAAAGTTGCCACAATCCTCGATTTGGATTACTGTGGCGTTGATATTTTAATCGGCGAAAATCAAGAGCCAATCTTCTGTGAAGTAAACTCCAATGCTTTTATAACCGGAATTGAAAGAGTCACCGGCATTAATGTGGCGGCAGTTTACTGCCACCATATCATGAAAGAGATTTACGGAAAAGATTGAAATCTATTTGATATAGGTAGTTATCTCGCTCAAAGGCTTACGATCACGTTCTCTGGTGCCTCCGTTACCATAACCTAAAGGAGTAATGCCAACAACAGTTTCGTTACTCGGCAATTTCAATAAAGCCTTCAAGGCATCTTGATCATAACTGCCAACCCAACAAGTGCCTAAACCTTGGTTTTGCGCTTCTAGTAACATATAGCCTAAAGCTAAAGTGGGATCAACAATATAAGCCGGTATTTTACAGCCCATCATATAGTCATCAGTAGCCGTAACGACAATTAGAATCGGTGCTTCGACAAGCATCTCTTGTTGCCGTGAAATCATCATGATCTCTTCTTTTAATTCAGGATTAGTAATTATGTAGAAATGTCGTTCTTGACGGTTACGAGCTGAAGGAGCCAAACGCCCGGCTTCCAGTACTGCTAAGAGTTTTTCTTCTTCAACTTCCTTGTCCAAATAAGCTCGAACACTATATCTTTCATCAATGGTTTTCATGTCATCACCTCAAAATCATTTTACCATAAATGAAATGCCACTCTGGAAGAATTTGAGCGAAAAATCTGGTTGCGCTTACCCAGGTACCTGTATAATGTTGCTAAAGGAAAATATGAGGAAATACCATGAAAAAACTAAATAGCATACTATTGATCAGCTTACTGCTTTTGACGTTGCTAGGATGCAAAAACAAGGCTCCTAACAACTTTACTCTGACGAAAATCGAAAACAAACACTTAGAACTGCAAACCCCGAATACTTGGCTATACATGAATCCTGAGGGGACTAAAGAATTATTGGATATGGTTGTTACGATGATAGAAGAAGGAGCTTTTAGTCAAGAAGTCCTCGATGAAATTAAAAAAGGGGAAATCGTGATGTTTATGGAAATGGATGCTAATAATAATCCTACCGGGCGCAACATGACGATAATTGAAGCTTATGTCGGAGCAGCCACCCAAGATGATTTACCCGCGCTGGCGGCTTATATGGAAACCGAATATCTGAAACTGGGGGAAGCCCAGGGTTTAAACAGTGTCGTTTGGATTGAAAAACCCACGGTCGTTGAACTCGGAGCTAACAGGTTTATGCTAATGGCTATACGCTACACGATGCTGGGGTTGGAGTCAGTAGTCTACCAAGGCATTTCGATTAATCGCGAGAATTCTTATACCTTTACGTACACTGTAAACTCAACTACCCACTCTAAAGAAACACAAGAGTTGTTCAAGAAAATTCTCGCCACGGTAGTATTTAATTGAGTAGACTGTAAAATTATTTTTACGGCGAAAGTGAAAACAACGGTACTATAGTCATCTTTAGTGACGGGGTAATGATATCTATATTACTAGTAAAAAGGTTAACAAATTCGTAAAACTTGGCTAATTTGGAATTGGATTCCATATTAGCCAAGTATAATAAAGAAGAAAGAAATTGTGTAGCTACAAAACCATCTAGATCAAATAGCTAAACACGCCGTAAACCCAGATTAGCTTTCATCGAATTTACTAAAGCTAAAGACGACTTAAGTTAACTAATATACTTAAAAAACAAATACTAAAGTTAGTCAGGTCGCAATTGCCTGTCTTGCCAAACAACGACTGCCTTTACTGGATGATGTAACGATATTGGCGGTTCAGGAGATTTAAAGATACTAAAGACCATAGCTTTTGGGGGATTTGACAGAGAGAAAAAACGCTTGTAGAAACTAAGTTTTTGTGATAGTATTTGTTGGCCTTACTTTAAACGACAAACAGTTTAAGGCGGAAGGAGATTAAAGATGAAAAAGGGAATTCACCCGGAATATCATACTGTCAAAGCCGTTTGTGCTTCTTGTGGCAATGAATTTGAAACCGGGTCAACCGCAAAGGCCATCAAGGTGGATACTTGCAGTAAATGTCATCCTTTCTATACCGGCAGACAACGTTTCGCGGCTGCTCAGGGTAGAGTGGAAAAGTTCAATAAAAAATATGGAATTAAGTAGGTCACTGACCTATTTTTTCTACTTGGGACTAAATTTATATATTATATAACCGTCTTGACGAAAAGGTAGAACATTGATAATGACACCATGCTTACTGATGATGGCTGAAGGTCCATCTTTGGAAGCGGCAGCAAGCCAAACATCAGCTTGAACAGCCCGTAAAGCCATATCAGCTAAGTGAAAAGTTTTCTGTAGATCCCAAAACTCTTCGTCATTTAAGGCAACAAAGGCTAGTTGAGCACCCGTCATTCTTTTAACGATTGTGGGATAATGAACATCATAACAAATATAAGCGGTCTTCCCGTTTACTATATTGGCGCTCTTTTTTGCGCTACCATTTTCACCGGGGGCAATATTCTCTTTATAGTTTTTAAGGACCACTTCACCATAACGATTTACCCAGGTGATAGTTTTATAGGGTTTGTCATTGTTATTAGTGGGCTCATAACTGTGATAAATTAAATTAATCCCTTGGGCTTTGGCAAACTCAGCAAGTTCGTGATGATAGTAAGGAGGAATACGGTTCTCCGGCCACACAACATAGACTTCATCGCTTTGATTGTGTTGGCTTTTACCAAGAACTTCCATGGTTTGGGTTTTGATTTTCTCCAAATCTTTAGCTGTAGCTTCGCTGTCTTTAACAGCGCTTGAACATTGAATTGCTATTATTAAAGGGAAATCATTTGTGCGATCTTTTACTAACAAATAATTACTGCCAATTACTAAAAATAAGAAAGCTAAGCTTATTGCAATGGAAGTAAGCAGCCTTTTTTTCTTGTTTAAATAAGCCAGGGTTGCACAAAAAGCTAACATGCAGAATTCAATAGAAGCTTCGCCGGCCAGTTTTCCCAGTTGTAATAGTGCCGGATTGCGCCAAAGAGCATAACCCAAATGGGGAATCCACCAATCTTTTAATAACGGTAAATGCAGGCGCAGAAAAGTAAACGTCGCCCAGGAAACACAAAAAATCAAAAGAGTAATCCCTTCTGACAATTTGTTCTTACTAAGAGCCAAGATATTGAAGCTGTTGGCTAGTAAAAGCACAAAGCCGACACTGGCTGCAATAGCAACCAGCGGATGCATAAAACTGTAATACCAATAGGTACAAGGCAAGAGCCAAAAAGCAAAGAAGATTAGCCCAAGTAAGTAATGTCGCGAAGATTGCTTGACATCATCAGCCAACATAACCAGCATCACAGGCAACAAACTAAAAAAACTTAACATTTGAATAATGGTCGAAGATGAAAATGTAGCAACACTCAAAAACAAACCGCAGCCAGCCAGAGTTAAATAGTTTAGGCTTTTATGCTTTTTGTAGATACTCCCAATTATATCTGTCAGCATAGTATTTACCCCTTTTTTTGTGTTAATTATATCATCAGCAAACTTCAAATATTAGCAACCAGCGGTTTCTGTGCATTAGTATTGTTTTGTACTATTAAACTGATAAGAGAATAGGAAATTTCATGGTTATGCAGCTTTGATTAGTCAAATGAAGCCCTTGTGGGAAAGAACTATTCGTGCTAGTATTTATTCACCTTACTTTAGACGATAGACAGTTTAAGGCGGAAGGAGATTAGAGATGAAAAAAGGAATTCACCCGGAATATCATACTGTCAAAGCCGTCTGTGCGTCTTGTGGCAATGAATTTGAAACCGGATCAACCGCAAAAGCCATCAAGGTGGATACTTGCAGTAAATGTCATCCTTTCTATACCGGCAGACAACGTTTCGCGGCTGCTCAGGGTAGAGTGGAAAAGTTCAATAAAAAATATGGAATTAAGTAATTAAGCAATAATGCTTTAAGGAGGATAGTGAAATGGAAGAAGTTAACAGATCAAGTATTAAACAAGTAGCAAAGGCGGAATTAAACGGGAATATCGGGTCCTACATAATAGTCGTTATTGTTCAAGCCCTTGTATCGATGTTGCCGCTTTTTGGCCAAATTTGTCAGCCGGTTTTCACTTATGGGTTTATTAAATGTATTAAAAGTATTCGTGAAGGCGGCAGTTTTGACTTAGATGAATACATTTCCGGTTTTGGACCAAATTTCGCTAATATTATGATTACGGGTTGGACAAAAATAGCCTATGTCTTTCTAGGCTCGCTGTTGTGTGTTTTGCCCGGTCTTTATTTTCAATTAATATATTTTTGGACTGACTATATTATGGTGGAAGATCCTACCCGTAGCACATCAGAAGTTCTAGAGCTCAGTAAAGCGCTGGCTAAAGATAGAATTGTGGATATACTGATTTACAATTTTTCTTGGATTGGTTGGCTATTTTTGGTATCTTTTACCTGTGGTTTGGGAATGCTCTATGTTGTGCCTTACATACAGCTAGCAACCCTGGGTATGTATGAAGCCTACAAGGCTTTTACCATCATTGAATAAAAAACCAACACTTATTATTACTCTAATAGGGATAGGAGCCATCTTATATTTATGGCACTGTCCCTTTCGCTTTTTATTAGGAATAAGTTGCCCCGGTTGCGGCATGAAGTCAGCTTTATTAGCTCTATTGCGACTGGATTTTTCTGCAGCTTTTTACTATCATCCTTTATGGCCTTTAGTAGTTTTGGTGGTAGTTTATTATGGACTGGTACTATTAAAAATCTACAAGCTGACGCCAGGGAAACAGCGGGCTTACTTTGTCGCCATCATGATTTTGTTTATTGGCTTCTATCTCTATCGTTTATTGGTAGCGGAGGCTGTGATTTTACGCTGGCATACTGCTGATGGTTGGCTTTTTAAGTTGTTTAAGTAAACAAAAGATGAGAAATATGGTGTAAAATAAGGACAGTAAAGAGGTAGAAATATGTCAATGTATAATCAATATCGAGACGGCTATATTGAAGTTATAACCGGGTGCATGTTTGCCGGAAAAACGGAAGAGTTAATCAGAAGAATTAAGGTATTGGAATACGCCAAAAAGAAAATACAGGTGTTTAAACCTTTGATTGATAATCGTTATAGTGATGACAAAATAGCGTCACATTCCGGTAGCCAAGCAGAAAGTGTAGCCGTAGAAAAAGCCAGTGATATTCTGCAGCTTCTGCAGGCGGACACCGATGTTGTGGCAATTGATGAAGTGCAGTTTTTTGACGAAGATATCGTTTTGATATGTGAATGTCTGGCTGACAAAGGGAAAAGAGTAATGGTTGCCGGTTTGGACATGAATTTTCGTGGAGAACCTTTTGGGGTGATGCCGGAGTTAATGACCAGAGCGGAATTTGTCACTAAACTGACAGCGGTTTGTAGCCAATGTGGCAACCCGGCTACCCGGACCCAAAGGTTGGTTAACGGGAGACCGGCGAAGTATGATGACCCCTTGGTGTTAGTGGGAGCGGCAGAATCCTATACTGCTCGTTGTCGTCATTGTCACGAAGTTGCCGGGAAACCAAATATCTAGGGCTTAGCCCTTTTTTTAGGTAAAAGTTGCGTTGTATAATATAAAGAAGACGAGGTATTAGCATGAGTGTAGTTTATGAAAGACTAGAGAATATGAAAAAGCGTTATCAAGAGTTAGGGGAACTTCTTTTAGATCCGGAAACGCTCAAAGATAATCGCTATATGGCAAAACTGGCTAAAGAACAGGCCGGTTTAAAAGCTGCTGTCGACACTTATGAAGCCTTATTACAATGCGAAGAGAACATCAAGGCGACTGAAGTGTTGTTGCAGGAAAAAGATGAAGACATTAAAGAGATGGCAGAGTTGGAATTAACCGAGCTGTATGATGAAAAAGAAGAGTATCTAGCACGTTTAGAGATACTGTTAATACCTAAAGATCCTAATGATGAAAGCGCTGCTATCATCGAAATTCGCGGAGCAGCCGGGGGCGACGAAGGTAACATCTTTGCCGGCGATTTATATCGTATGTATGTGAAGTTTGCGGAAGAAAAAGGCTGGAAAATTGAAGTGATAGAAGAAAATATCAGCGAAGCCGGCGGTTTTAGTTTAATATCTTTTATGGTTAAAGGTCGGGAGGTCTACAAAGAATTGAAATTTGAATCCGGAGCTCATCGGGTCCAAAGAGTGCCAAAGACCGAATCCCAAGGTCGTATTCACACTTCAACAGCGACGGTTTTAGTAATGCCGGATTTGGAAGACAGTGAAATTGAAATTAACCCAGCAGACTTGGTTATTGATACGCATCGTTCCAGTGGGGCTGGGGGACAGCACATCAATAAAACAGACTCGGCGGTACGGATTACCCATACCCCAACCGGAATATCGGTCAATTGCCAGGATGGGCGTAGTCAACACGACAATAAAGATAAAGCGCTAAGGTTAATTAGAGCGCGGATTTACGAACAATTGGAAAGAGAAAAAGAAGAAAAGGCTGGAGCTCAAAGACGCATGAAGATTGGTAGCGGTGATCGCTCCGAGAAAATCCGGACTTACAACTATCCGCAAAATCGAGTAACCGATCATCGCATAAGTTTGACACTCAACCAGCTTGACAGAATTATGGAAGGGAAACTACAAGATATCATCGAAGCTTTGCTGCAGGAAGAACAAAGAGCTAAATTAGCTGGTGAGATAGTTTGACCTACAAAGACTTACTAAACAAGGGCATTAAGGATATAGACGACCGCTTTCAATCGGTGCTTCGTTTATTGTTATTGGCTTATTGTCAACAGGCCGGTATTGACCTATATAGTGAATATGAAAATACGGTAGATCTTCAAATTAATGAGAAATTTGAAAAGGGACTGCTACGAATTATTGATGATGAACCTTTGGCATATATTTTAGGATATGAGCCTTTTTATGGCTATGATATCATTTGTGATCCGCGGGCTTTGATACCCCGACCGGAGACGGAAGAGTTGGTCAATGAAGTTTTGATGTTACTTGATGAAAGAGAGAGCCGGGAAGAACTCTATGGCTTAGATTTGGGAACCGGTAGCGGGGCAATAGCAGTGGTACTGGCATTAGAGGATAGTCGCCTAAGAATGGTAGCCAGTGACATCAGTGAAGCAGCTTTGAGTTTGGCTAAAGAAAATGCTGAAAGGTTTAATGTGAGTATCGACTTCATACAATCAGATTTATTCACCAACATTCCTGAATCAACTAAGTTTGATTTTATCGTCTGTAATCCCCCTTATATTAAGGAGCGTGAAAGTGTTGAAAGATCAGTGCTTAATTTTGAACCGCATACGGCTTTATTTGGCGGCGAAGATGGCACTTATTTCTATCGCGAAATATTAAAAAAAGCAAAAGATTACTTAAAACCACAGAGTTTTCTGGCTTTTGAGATTGCTTATGATCAGGGTGAAATATTAAAAGAATTAGCGACTTCATATTTTCAAAATAGTGAAATACTGTTAAAAAAGGACATTAATGAAAAAGACCGTTTTCTCATAATTATCACTAACTGAGATTACAATACATAGTAGTAAGAGGTAATTATTAGGATGGACAACATAATTAGGACATTTCTTAATCAGCTGGGCTATGGTGTTGTGATGCTATTGTCTGTAACTATTCCGCTATTTGCCTTGGCTGTTGTTTATATAATTTGGCTTTGTTATCTGAAAGAGGAAAAAACAGAAGGGGATACTACAAGCATACCTTATCCTCCTGAAGGCTTGGACTTTTTAGAAGTCGGTTATATCTTTAACGGGGGACTAGTTAATGAAGATGCTCATACTTTACTGTTAGAACTGGCAATATCCGGGTACATTCTAATTGAAGAAGAACAAGTTAAAAATCCTTTTGGAGCTAGCACACCATACAGCACTTATAAAATTCATAAAATTAGGGAGTATGAAGGTGACAATAAAAATCTGAGTCTCTATTTTCACGCATTATTTAGAAATTCAACAACAGAATCATGCCAAAGCAGTACGGAAAAAGCTTGGTATCAGCTTCTTAATACAATAGAACAAAAGCCGGAGATTGAGTATATAATCTGTGGAAGTTATAGCTATAGGTTTAGACTAAGTGTCACGGAAATTGCGCAAACAACAATTTTGAAAATGAAGGATAGAAAAGTATTCCAGTCGCACATATCAACAAAGAAAACACTGATCATTTCAATGATTGTCTTAGCTTATCTTGGAATGTGTTTGCCGGCTTTTCTTGAAACACCTTACAGCAAATGGCTTTTTGTTACTATGCCCCTTGTTTCATTCCTTGATTATTACTTAATTAGGCTCTTGATACATTTATTTACCAAGAAAAACTATGTGATGACTGTTAGCGGAATGGAAGGAAAATATCCTAAGCATTTAATTGTAATACTAGCAATCATGCTAATAAGCTTTATTTTCGCGTTTTCATTCTTCGAACAATCCGCCACAGATACATTTCAATACACAATTAGTAGTTATTGTCTGGGACAAATTTCCATATTTCTGATATCCTATTTCTCTACTTACAGTGGCAAAAGATCAGAAGAGGGTAAAGCCTTGTTTAGAAACATTGAAGGATTCCGGGAATTTATCAAGAAAACGAATTCTGATGAAATAGCCGGCATTTTAGCCAATCAACCTAACTACATTGAAAAAGTGTTACCATTTATTTATATTCTTTCACTGGATAGAGATTTCGCAGACAATATAAGGAACATAGAATTAATTCAACCAATTTGGTTTAAGAGTTATAAAAAGTTTACTACCCGAGGGTTTTTCGAATGTCTGGAGGCCTTTATAGCATCAAGTCATAAATTCACAATTCCCCCGAATAATGGTGATTAATATAATTGGCTTACAAAAATTATGATAGAATCTAAGGGAAAATGGAAACAACAATTTACCAGAGTGAACAAATAGAAGAGATTGCCGCGCTTATAAGGGCCGGGGGGATGGTGGCTATTCCGACAGATACCGTCTATGGTTTAGCTATCGCTAGTACCAATCTCCGGGCTATAGAAAACATGAAGCGAGCGAAAGGTCGACCGGAAGAGAAACCTTTTCCAATGATGGTTAGTTCGCTTGCTCAACTAGAAACAGTGGCAATTGTTGATGAAAAAACAAGAAAAGTCATAGAGTCTTTTATGCCGGGAGCTCTTACCATAATCTTTAGGAAGCGACCGGAGTTGCCAAAAGAGCTTACCAACGGATTTTCCACGGTCGGCATTAGAATGCCGGATGACCAGTGGGTATTAGCTTTGATAAAAGCCGTGGGGGTTCCGCTACTAGTACCAAGTGCCAATCTATCCGGGGCTGCAGTCTGCAACAATCACAACGAGGTCTTAGCACAACTGAGTGGCAGAATTGATGCTGTAGTAGCCGGGGTAAGCGGTTCCGGGCTTTCTTCGACGATAGTAGATATGAGTGGTGAGAAAATTAAGATACTGCGCCCCGGCAAAATAACTTTGGAAGAAATAATGGAGGTTCTAAAATGAAGGACAGAGAAGTTAAAAATATTATAGATGATGAGATAAAAAGGCAGAAGAATAATATAGAATTGATTGCTTCGGAGAACTATGTTTCCTCAGATATCCTAGAAGCGGTCGGCAGTGTCTTGACCAATAAGTACGCTGAAGGTTATCCCGGTAAGCGCTACTATGGCGGTTGCGTGAATATCGACAGAGTAGAAACTTTAGCGATAGAAAGGGTGAAAAAACTTTTTAAGGCAGAACACGCTAATGTACAATCCCACTGTGGTTCTGCCGCCAACATGGCGGTGTACATGAGTGTCTTAAAGCCCGGCGATGTTGTGTTGGGTATGGATTTGTCTTGTGGCGGGCACCTGACCCATGGTCATCCCTTAAGCTTTTCTGGGCAACTTTACCAATTCATCGGCTATACTGTTGATAAAGAAACAGAACAAATTGATTATGATGCTTTAGAAAAACAAGCGAAAGAATTGCAGCCCAAGATGATAGTAGCCGGAGCCAGCGCCTATCCGCGGACAATTGATTTTAAAAGACTAAAAGAAATCTGCGATAAAGTTGGCTGTTATCTGACAGTAGATATGGCGCATATCGCCGGTTTAGTGGCGGTCGGTTTACATCCCAGCCCGATACCATATGCTGACTTTGTGACTTCCACAACCCACAAGACTTTACGTGGTCCCCGAGGCGGCTTGATTCTCTGTAAAGAGAAATATGCGAAAGATCTCGATCGTCAGGTTTTCCCCGGTGTTCAAGGCGGACCTTTAGAACATGTGATTGCCGGGAAAGCTGTTTGTTTCTATGAAGCTTTACAAGATGACTTTATTGTTTACCAACAACAAATTTTAAATAATGTTCAAGCGATGGTCGCAGTGTTTAAAGCCAACGATGTCAGAATGGTCAGTGGCGGTAGTGATAACCATATGTTATTAGTTGATGTAAAAAGTTCTTTCGGTATTACCGGCAAAGAAGCAGAAATTGTCTTGGATGAAGTTTGTATTACCTGTAATAAAAACACGATACCATTTGACAGTGAGAAACCTTTGACCACCAGTGGTATAAGGTTGGGTAGCGCGGCGATGACGACCAGGGGCTTTAAAGAAACTGAGTTTAAAATGGTGGCTAACTGGATAATTGAACTGTTAAAAAACAGTGATAATCTCGAAGTTATTGCGCGGATTAAAGAAGAAGTACTGCAACTCACCGCAAAATATCCGCTAGGATAAAGGAGAAAAATAAACATGTTAAAAGTATTGGATCACCCATTAATTAAACATAAGTTGACGACCATGCGCGATCAAAGAACGGGAACCAAAGATTTTCGGCAATATCTTGATGAAGTAGCCGGATTGATGGCTTATGAGGTAACCCGGGATTTACCTTCTAAGGACATCGACATCGTAACTCCCGTCGCTCCTTGTCAAGGTAGCGTTATTTCCAAAGAAATAGTATTGGCGCCAATACTACGGGCGGGCTTAGGTATGGTCAATGGGATATTGAACTTAGTACCAACAGCTAAAGTCAGCCATATCGGTTTATATCGCGACGAAGAAACCTTGGAACCCCATGAGTACTTCTTTAAATATCCCAGTGTTATAGCGGATGCCGAAGTTTTAGTCTTGGACCCGATGTTGGCTACCGGGGGCAGCGCTTGTGCAGCTATCACTTTGTTGAAAAACAAAGCTAAAGCTAAACATATCAAACTGGTTTGTTTGGTTGGTGTTATGGAAGGGGTCCGAAGAGTGGAAGCCGAGCACCCTGATGTTGACATTTATTTAGCGGCTTTAGATGCCAATCTCAATGATAAAGGTTATATTGTACCGGGCTTGGGTGATGCCGGTGATCGGATTTTTGGCACTAAATAGTCGTTACTTAATATAGTAAAAGTTTTAAAACAAGGATAATGAAACAAAAAACCAAGAGCAGCATCTTGGTTTATTTATATTGGTTATTGCAAGTACTAGAAAGAACGCCCGCCACCACCATGAGTTGTCCCGGAACTTGATGGGTGTGTGCTGGAAGAATGGGAGTTTGACGAGCTGGAGAAGCTGCTGTTACTGCTTGAAAAGAGACTATCATTCCCTGAGTGACTGGAAACCGGGGGAATATATAGTGAAGTTGTTTTTTTGTCAATCAAAGTGTCAGTTTGCAAATCCATTTTAAGTTTTGCAATTTTGTGATAGTCGATAGCGATTACAGCGTATTCTTGATCATAGCTATTCTGAATTTTGAAAACGATGGTCGCTGCAATACCGGCCCCGGTTAAAATACTCGCAACAATCCAAAAAGGATCAATATAGAAAGTTTTTGGTCCTTCCGGTGGACTTTCCGGCTGAAAAATCGGTAGGTTGGCATCTTGTTTAAAATAGAAATCAATTTGTTTAAGGGCAGCGTCAAAACTTTCATAATATTTCCCGGCAACGACATAGTCATATTGAATATCAAGCAATTCTTCGATTCTCTCATCATAAAGGATAGAGATCATATTACCGCAGGTGGAAATGTAAATCATACGATTGTCCATGTCTATCAGTAAAAGCAGACCATCATAGTTTTCCCCGACACCAAAACCGTTATAATCAAAGAAGTCATCAGCATATTCCATCGAGCTTTTTCCTTCGGCATCGTTGGTCGTCACAATGACAATATCGATATTGTATTGTTTTTGATATTCAGCCACCAACTTTTGTAGCTGTTCACATTGTTGTAGACTCATTAAACCGGCATAATCAAAGACCCGCTGTTCTTCTTCAGCTAAAGTTGCTGCCAGAATAGTTGTTTGCGTTAACAAAAACAAGAAGATAACTAAGGCGAGGATTTTCTTCATGGTTTCACCCTTATTCCTAAAACACTCATTAAACCGGCAATAATAATCGTGATTAGTAAAAACAAAGCAAATAATTTGAGATTGTTAGTTGGGACTCTGCCGGCAACCTTGCCGGTTGATCCGTTTATCGCAAAGTAGTATTCTTCATCTTTATAGTTGTAAGTGAGCATCCAAACCGGAAATAGGACATAAGACCATTTCTCTTTTGCCGCTTCCAAAGAAAAATCGCTTATTCTTACGGAGTCATACCCCAAGGTTGAGGCTTTGATAGATTCACTAGCGATATTTGTTGTTGTTCTATTAACGGCGTCACGGAATACTTCTTTTTCTTGATTTTTTTTATCAGCGAAAAACCCTGATAAATATGACATACTGAAATCTACTTTTTTCGAAAGATCAAAAGGCATAATGCCATTGAGAATAGCCATCCGGTTTTTCTTGATTGCCGGGAAAGTGATATCGGAAAAATCGATGGAAGCGCTTCTGGAAACATCATAAACACTGGTTTCTTCATAGAGGAAGTCACCGACTTTCCAACTGCGTGACTTTTTTCCGATGCCATTTAAATGACCATGTTGTTGAATATCCAATATCCAAAAGGGATAGTAAACACCTTTAAGAGTTTCGACTCTTTCTTCATTGTAAAAACCTTTAGCTAAATAAGGTTTTTTACTACACCAACCATTAAAAAGATTCTTGGCTTTTTCTTCGCTAATTGAGAAGGGGATGACATAATCAGGTTTTAATTCACCGCTGACTTCTTTAGCGACAATTACAGGATTATGGCAGTAAAGACAAAAAGATGCGACTGTTGTACTATCGGTTATTAATCCGGCACCACAGTTGGGGCAGGAGTAATAAGTTATATACTGCCAAATCTCATTTTCTAAATCCGGTTTACTATAATCGGAACGATTGTTGGCTTTTTCAAAATTTTCTTCTGTAGCTTTCAGATCAGGCTCATCAAAGACCGAAGCGCAAAAATCACAAATAAAAACACCACTAGGATCATAGGATAACCCGGCTGAACAATTTGGGCATTTGTAGGAAACAACTTCCATGGCTTCTTCCTTTCTAAGTGTCAGCAAACAAAAGTAACTCTAAACTTATTATGTTTGTACTAATGACGATTAAGTCAGCACTAAATATCCGGCAATAACAAATAAGGTACTTAATAAAGTCCCTAAGAGATAGTATTCCGCAAACTGTTTATCCTCCGCGATGCGATTATAACGAGCGACCGATTTAGCGGTTAACACTAAACCAATAGCACTATACTGGTGCATATAGAGAAACAACAAGATAATAATTCTTTCCAGGATACCAATGAAAGCTCCGGCATTTTTAATGCCGGGATTATCACTATCAAGTGGCCGATATTCCCACAGCAATTGTTTGATGGTGATGTTTGCCGGTTTAATGATCAACAACATTAAACACAAGTAAGTATAGAAACGGGAAACATCTTCAAAACTAAAAACGTGGTCAACAGGAGTAAGGAGGCGATGATCATAGCCTTGACTGCTAAGGAAAACCGTGGCAACAAAGATAAAAGACAAATGAAGCAGTTGGTCAGTGATATATAAAGCTGTTTTATTCCTCGATTTTTTAGTAAATAACTGCTTAATAATGTCGACTGTCAAGTGCAAAGCGGCAAGTAAGCTGATGACGATAAACAAAGTTGGGGAATAAAAAGGAATAAGGCAAAGTATAGCGGCAGCATAGTAAAGCAAGCCGTGCCACAGCAGCGCAGAAAATTTACTCTCTTTGTTTTTGGCTAAAGCGGCACTTTGCCAATAGAAATCTCCAAGGATATGGGCTAACAGGAATAAAGCCAGCAAACTCTTAAACATCAGTATCAACTCCCATCATTCTAAAATATGAGTTTATTGTATCTAAGCTTTGTTTATAAGTATAGTAGCCGGCTTTATGTAAGGCTCTTTGAACGCTGGATTGGTTGATTTTCAATTGAGCGGCTAAGGTACTTTGATTTTCCTGGTTTTGTTGATAACGTAAAATAATCTCTCTTTGGCGAGCAGTCCAAGAATTTTTATTTAAATAAATTTGGTTAAACAAAGCATTGATCAAATCATCGATGTTGTTAACAGCTTCGGTTTTAATGGAAATATTAGCTTTAGCGGTCATTTTTTTATTTTCTTTATCTTTAAAAGCATTAATAACGGCCCGGGCATTGTAGTAAGCCGGACCATCGGCGCCTAAAGGCAAGTCCGGATTTATCTCAGTGGTAATAGCACCAACCCCAATGGCAAAGCGTAGCTGCACCGGGTATAAAGCTGTTTCAATTTTCTCGATGATTGCTAGGATAACCGAGCCGTCATGCAGCAGGCCTTGAAACTCATCACCGAGAGTAATCATGAATTTTGAGCTTATTTGGGCAGCGAAAACAGTATTGCATTGCTCTAAAATCACCCTCAGCGTTTCTTGAATATCAGCGCGTTGTTTTAGTTGTTTGGAGTTTACTATATCGCCGATGATAGCGATATATGGTTGTTTGGGGAATTTGAAGTTTAGCATAATTGTCCTCTTTAGCATTCTATAATAAGAGTTTTATGAAGTCAAGTTAATATGTATTAATTAGTGCATAATTTAATAATATGTATGTATTAATGCATACAATATAAATATGTATTAATGAACGCATAATACCGATCAATAACTTGATTCTGATATTTATTAATGCCCGGATTTACGGTACAATGCTAAGGAAGAAAGTACGCACCATGAAAATATTGTTTAGACTAGCGAAAGAGGCAAAAAAATATAAAGGATTACTGTTGGTTGCCGTAGTTTGTCTTTTGTCGGTTTCCATCATTAATCTGATTACACCTTGGCTCCTTTCTTCAATGACCGGTTTAGTGGCTAATGGTTTGACAGCCGGCGACTTGCAGCAGATAAAAATGATAACGTTCTATCTTTTAGCTTTGTACTTGATGCGAGTGGTATTGCGGTACTTTGCCAGTTATGCCCCGCATTTAGCAGCTTGGAATTTGGTTAAAGAGTTGCGTATCAAAGTTTACTATAAACTACAATCCTTATCTTTAGATTTTTATCGCAATAATGAAAGCGGTGATTTAGTCAGCAGGACAGTCAATGATACCGCTACTTTTGAACTATTGTATGCCCACTTGATACCGGAATCAATTACCAACATAATCACGGTATTGGGCGTTCTGATAATCTTATTTAACATTAATATCCGCTTGGCTTTAGTGACTAGTATACCAATTCCTTTCATCTTAATTTCCGCCTGGATTTCAGCACATAAAGTTCGGCCCAACTTTCAGGTAACGCAAAAAGCCTTAGGATCATTATCCGGGCAACTTCATGATAACTTTGCCGGCATCCAGGAAATTCAGATTTTCAGCCAACAAGAGAAAGCAACAGAAAAAGTTGAAGAGAAAGTCAACATATTTACCACTGCTATGTTGAAAGCCCTAAAGCTGATGGCTGTTTTTCACCCCAGTGTGGAGTTTATTACCGCTATGGGGATGGTTTCCATTGTCGGCTATGGCGGTTATTTGGCATTCCATCAGTTGATAGCGGTAAATGATATTGTGGCTTTTATGCTATATTTGTCATTGTTTTATACCCCAATCACCGGTTTAGCCAATTTAGTTGAACAAATGCAACAAGCTTTTGCCGGTGCAGAAAGGGTCATTGAAGTATTGGATGCTCCGGCCAAGATCATTGACAGTCCGGATGCTATAGTATTGAAAAAACCAAAGGGTACCATCACCTTCAATAATATCAGCTTTTGTTACGTCCAAGGAAATCCGGTATTAAAAAATGTGTCATTTAGCGTGCAACCTGGGGAAATGGTAGCTTTGGTAGGGGCTACCGGAGTCGGAAAAAGCACAATAGCCAATTTGATTGCCCGTTTCTATGATTGTCAACAGGGGGAGATTCTTTTTGATGATATTGATCTAAAACAGATTGAACTACTTAGCTTGCGGAAAAATATTGCTATGGTCTTACAAGATACTTTCTTGTTTAACGGAACTATTGCGGAAAATATCGCTTTTGGAAGAAGTGACGCTACCGCCGGGGAAGTAGAAAAAGTCGCGAAAATCGCCAGAATTCATGATGAAATTATGGAAATGCCTGATGGCTATGATACTTTGGTTGGCGAACGGGGAGCAAAACTCTCCGGCGGACAAAAACAGCGAATTGCGATTGCTCGTGCTTTAATCTGTGATGTCCCGGTGTTAATTTTGGATGAAGCCACAGCTGCTGTCGATGTACAAACCGAAGAGTATATTCAAGCAGCGATTGCTGAGATTTCCGGTACTCGAACTATGGTAGTAATAGCGCATCGGATTTCCACTGTAAAAAAAGCAGATAAGATTATTGTTTTGGAAGAAGGCAGAATAGTTCAAAGCGGAACTCACGATGAACTCATCAATAAAAAAGGCTTATATAGAAAAATGTGCCAAATTCAGGAAAAAGGTAGTCGCATAGCTACTATAAAGTCAGACAGGAAGGTAGAACTATGAAGAAGTTTCTCAAGGAATTTAGGAATTTTGCCCTAAAAGGCAATGTGATGAATTTAGCGGTTGGCGTGATTATCGGTTCAGCTTTTCAAGGCGTAGTTAACTCCCTAACTCAAAATATCCTATCTCCGATAATCGGAATTTTTGCCGGCGTCAATTTTGAAGCCATGCATTGGGAGGTTTTTGGTGTGGACTTGCGCTATGGGGCTTTTATTACCACACTCATCAATTTTCTTATCATGGCTTTTGTAGTATTTATTATAGTGAAGTTGATGAATCGTTTAGCTGAAGGGCCGGATGATAAAAAAGTGGAAGTAGCTACCAAGTCTTGCCCATATTGTTACAGCGAAATAAATGTGGCAGCAACTCGTTGTCCGGCTTGCACTTCAGATTTAAGCAAAAACCCAGTAAAAAAGTCCTAGCGGACTTTTTTGAAATTGTAATTTAATTTTGATTTTAAGAATTCTTCATAATCGCGCTTTCAAATAACTCAGCAGCTTCTTCACAGTGGTCACAGCATTCTTCAAAAGAGGTTATCAGTCTGGTCCAAACAAAGACTTCCTTGTCATTCATTTTCGAAACATGCAGGTTACGCATGATGTTGGTATATAGGATGTCACCTTCAGTCTCTAAAAGATGGACGGCTGTGATTTTGTCGTGAATTCCCGTTGATTTGTGGAAGTTACCAAAATCTTTGGCTACTTCATGGACAGCAGTGCAACATTTAACAAGTAAGGAAGCATACTCCAAACACTCTGGTAAGAGTTCTTTGACATTGTAAATAAAGAGATGTTGCATAGTATCGTCGATACTGTCGGTGATATCGTCCAGCTTAGCAGCTAAATCAATGATATCGCCTCTTTCAATCGGCGCAAGAAACTCGTGTGCCAGTTTTTCCATAATCTCAAAACGTTTGTCATCGGCAGCGTGCTCAATTTTGTGCATTTCATTAATGTGTTCTACTAATAAAGTCGGATTGAAATCCTTGACGAAAGTCTCAAAATAGACGGAAGCTTGACAGGCATAGTCTGCCATTTGTGCTAATGCATCAAAGTAGTTGTATTTATGTGCCATAATCTGATAATCCTCCTATACTGTTGAATCAGGCAAAAATCGCGATAAATAATTTCGTCATTAAAAAGCCGATTAATCCACAACCGGGAAAAGTGAGTACCCAGGCTAATACCATTTCTCCAACTAAGCTCCAGTTAACATTGCTTAATCGCTTAGAAGCACCTACTCCCATAATCGCAAAGGATTTCATATGGGAAGTGCTTACCGGTATACCTAAGATCGATGTGAGAAACAAACAAGCTGAGGATGAAAAGTCAGCCGCAAAGCCTTGGTATTTCTCTAACTTGGTAACATCCATACCCATGGTTTTAATGATTTTATAACCACCAATGGAAGTACCCAGTGCCATTACTATCGAACAAAGTATCATCAGCCAAATTGGAATTTGGAAATTGCTGACATTAGCTTGTCCCATAGAAAGAAAAGCACCCAACATAAAAACCCCCATAAACTTTTGTCCGTCTTGCGCACCATGCATAAAAGCCATGCCGGCTGCTCCAAAAATTTGGGCACCTTTAAATACTTTGTTGGTTTTCCTCCGGTCCATTCTGCCGCAAATTACTTCAATTAGTTTGGTAATTAGCCAACCGGAACCAAAACCAAGGATAATTGACATGATAATGCCGTAAACCACCTTTATCCATTCCGAACCATTGATGGCATTGAAACCACCTTGTAAAGCAATAGCTGAACCGGAAATCCCGGCAATTAAAGCGTGGCTTTCACTGGTGTTAATTCCAAAAAACCAAGCAGCTACTGCCCAGATGACGATGGCGACCAACCCGGCTAGTAAGGCATACAGCGAGGTTCTGGGATCACCGCCAAAATCCGCCATATTGTAAATAGTAGCAGCCACTGAAGCATTAAACAGCGTCATCACCAAAACGCCAAAGAAATTAAAAATGGCAGCCATAATGATGGCCAAACTCGGGCTCAATGAACGGGTTCCAATACAGGTAGCTATAGCGTTGGAAGCATCGGTCCAACCATTTACCATGATGACAGACAGGGTGATTAATGTGGTAAAGACAAAGGGCAAATTAGTCAGTAATTCTTTAATGAATCCGTTGAAATCTAATGTTGCTGGCATAAATCCTCCGCTATAAAAGCCGTTTTTCAAACACAGAAAGTATAGCACAGAGTGTAAATTTAATCACGATTTTTTTGTTTACTGCCAAGGGAAAGCTAAAATAAAAAAACTACCTGACCATACTTAATAAGGTACAAGATTTAAACAAAGATAATGTTTTATAAACAATCTTTTTTTCGCAGTTTTAACTCTCTGCCTTTTAGTTGGGCCAGCGATTGAATAATGTGAACTGCGATATTTGCCTTTTCTTTGATTGATGCTTCTACCGGGCATTCGCTTCTAAGTTGCTCAATAAGTGAGTTGAGATCTGTTATATCAAATAAGTTGACTGTAAGGCAGAATAGGCTCTTGCGTCGACCATCATCGTAACTATTCAATAGCTCTTGTAGTATGATAATTTTAGCATTCAGTTCCCTTATATAGTTATCAAGCCCCAAACACTTAGCTTTCTCCAGGTCAATAAGCTGATTTTTGTGGGAAATAAAGGAGTCCGACAAAGTAACACCATCATATTTCTTGCAGGGATATTCAGCGCATAGGTAACAAAATTCCAGATTTTTACGTTGACAGCACGACAGTACACCACAGTTAGGATGTACCTTAGTAAAATCAACGCCGCCACAACCGGGGCATTGCGAAGTTGTTGAGCTGTAATGGAGCGGACATAGACCACAATTCAGACCACAGGCTGAAAATTGCGGATATCTTCTTTTCAGATATGCCATTACAATATCTCAAAATCCTCTGAGCTAAAATTAGCATAGTATCTCGCTGTTTGCGCCGTGAATTTAAGAACACAATAATCCGGATCATTGACACCTTGTGGATAATATAAGGTATCACCTTGTTGCCAAATCATTTTTTTACTTGCAGCATCTTCCAGAACTTCCATGGCGCCTTTTAACATAACGCCGTGATAAGAACCATCGAAGAAATAAATACAGGCTTTTGGATTACAACGATATTGCGCTACGCGCTTAGATGAAGTGTTGGTAGTAAACCAAAATGTCTTTATACTTTCGCGCTTTCTCGGTGCCAGCATGGCTTTAGTGTTAGGATAACCGGTTTCATCGATTGAACTAATTAAAGCAACATCTTGTTTATCAATTAATGCGGCAATGGTTTCTGTAATATCGATCATTATTTTTCCCTCAATCTCCAGTGACGGTTGATTAGCCAAACAAATCAGCTAAACTGCTTATTTTGCAACCCTGACTTTGATAATATTGTAACATTTCCGGGATTTTCTTTTTATCCCAACTGGTAATACAATCCGCTAAAACAGTGACAGTATAGCCGGATTTGCACAAGTTATAACAACTGGACTTAACACAAGCCGTGGCATCAGCTCCGCTTATATAAAAGTCGGTAATTTCATTAGCCTGGATAAAAGTTACTGCTTCTTCACTGCTTAAAAAATTGCCTTTAAATTTCGTGAAAATGTTTTTTGAGGATACTTTCAAGTCTGAGGCTAATTCTGCACCTTTGGTGTTGGGTTTAAAAGTTCGGCTACCGGGGGATAAACTTTCATGACGAATATAGACGACGTGAATGTCGTTATTGATTGCCCAATCGACAGCGGTGTTGATGTTGTTGATTATCTCCTTGTAATTCTTGGTAATGTCATTTTGAATATCAATGATAACTAAGGCTTTCTTTTGCATGTTTGATTCTCCTTTGCTTGATTGCTTTACTTACTTTTTTAGTGTAGCATTCAATTGTTGACAACTATATGGCAACAATAAAAAAATATTTAGGGGGATATAGAAATGAAGATCGACAGGCTGGTCAGTATAATAATGTTACTTTTGGAAAAAGAGCGAATAGCCGCTCAAGAATTAGCGGACATGTTTGAAGTTTCCCCGAGAACCATTTACCGGGATATTGATACTATTAATATGGCGGGTATTCCAATTCTCTCAACTCCCGGGGTGTCAGGGGGCTTTGAAATCATGCCGCAATATAAAATGGATAAAAAAGTATTCTCAACTTCCGATCTCGCCGCAATTCTCATGGGACTTTCCGGGCTTTCTGATGTTATTAGAGGTGAAGAAGTAGTAAATGCTTTAGCGAAAGTCAAAAGCTTTATTCCGGCAGAGAAGGCCAAAGAAATCGCCCTAAAAACAAATCAGGTTTATATTGACTTAAGCCCTTGGCTGGGTAAGCGTAATATAGAGAAAAGTGTTGAAATAATAAAGACAGCGATGCAAGAAGGCCGCTTACTTTCATTTACCTACTCTGATCGTTACGGTAATACAACAACAAGAACCGCTGAGCCCTACCAATTGGTTCTAAAAGGTAGTCATTGGTATTGGCAGGGATATTGCCTTTTAAGAAATGATTTTCGCTTATTTAAGCTATCGCGCAGTACTAACTTGAAAACGCTAAAGGAGCGCTTTTTACCCCGAGAATTTCAGAATCCTCAATTGGATTTCACCGACTTTGTGGCGGGCTTACAGACGATAATAAAAATACGCATTCATAACTCCCTGGCAGATGATGTTCTTGACTATTGCAGCGATGATGATATTTTAAATGATGGCGATGAGCATTGTATTGTCAACTTTCCCTTTATTGAAAACGATTACTACTACAACATGCTATTAAGCTTTGGGGCAAAATGTGAATGTTTGGCACCGGAAAACATACGTCAAGAAATGAGACGGCGGATTAGCGATATGGCAATAATCTATGAACATTAATGAGTTGGAATATTTTCTTTTCTGTCACCCCAGATTGATAAAAGTTGCCAAATGCTGATAAAGATAATGCCGGAACCCAAAACATAGAAGAAGTTAGTTTTAACAAAAACTAAAGCTTGACCAATAATTAAATTATGATAGATAACCCGACCAATAACAGCATCACAAGCTACGACACCAATATCAGCTTGTTTATTGTTTACGCCTTGGGTTTGAAATCCGCGTTTGTTGTCGGCTTTAGAATCTTCGATGATAGCGATAACCCGGTGGGTGACCATTATATCCTCGCCAAGTAGATAAGTTATATCATCACCAACTTTTATAGTCGATGTATCAACCTTTTTTACAATAATAAGAGAATTCTGTGGAATAACATCTTGCATGGATTTACCAACCACGGTCATTGCGGAGTAGCCATAAAGCTGATGCAAATTGCCTTGGCTGATCGTGTGTAAGCCTACTATGACAACAATGAAGATAAACATCATGATATAAGATAAAGAAGCACCAAGAAAACTTCGTAATGAATTACGTTTTACTTTTTTATGCTTATTCTTTACGAGTTTATTAATGTATCTGGGTACTTTCATTGGTTGGTAAGTTATCGAGACTCCATTAAGATAAAAGGCTTCTAAATAAAGATGTGTGGGAAGTATCTCATCTGGGTGGTTTATGGTCAATTATTGTGACCGGAATTCAATATGTATTTCAATGTGTAATGTGTGATTATCGGGATTTTCTACCACCATTGATGTGGTACAATACTTCTCTGCGGCGAGTTACGCCGTTTGTGTATAGTATATGTTTTATTAACATCAAAGGAGAAACGCGAATGAATATAAAAACACTGGCAAAGATAGGCTTGCTTGTCTGCTTGGCATATTTCATAACGGTAACGGTTCAGATTATATTCAATAATAATTTTACCTTATATCTGGTAAGCA
Source organism: uncultured Erysipelotrichaceae bacterium (assembly GCA_964622375.1). Classification (GTDB taxonomy): domain Bacteria; phylum Bacillota_I; class Bacilli_A; order Erysipelotrichales; family Erysipelotrichaceae; genus CAZUQA01. The sequence goes on from CAZUQA010000133.1 coordinate 30,949, forward strand.
TTGTCACTATGCTCTCAGGGCTATACCTGACTTTATTGGTAGTTGCCTTTCCCGGGGAAACAGAATACAAGCAATTCTACAGAACCATAGCGATACTGTCTGTTGCGACATGTATGATTCTTACAAATGCCGTACATTTTGTAAATATAGCAGCGATAAGGCCGTTAATTGCCAGGGGAATATTCATTCCCGATTATTTTCAAATCGGCAAATACCCTTCTGTATTGATGGCAATAGATTATTTAGCCTGGGGTTTATTTATGGGATTAGCCTTTATATTTTCAAGTTTTTTTATAAATACTGTATTGAAATTGAGAAAGTTTCTACTGTTGTGTGGCTGTTTATGTTTAATTGGGTTCATTGGGGTTTTATTCAATGAAAACCTGTGGTATATCGCCCCTTTGGGGTATGGCATAGGATCAGTTGTCATTTGTGCTAAAATACTTTTATCAACCAATAATCTGGTAATATAAACACACTTCGACAATGAAATGGACATTATGTTTTGCTTCAAACTTTATCCAAGTTGCATTTTAGTATTTCAATTTACCCATTTATCCATTACCGATTTGGTACTACGTCAAGAAAGTAGTCAATCGAAATAGAAAATTTCTTGCTTGGCGGCACTATTTACAGTGTTATTACATCTATGATAGGATTCATACATAATTCACAGGACTTCAATTAAATATTAAGAGTCATTGTGTAAGTGTAAATTATTTAGCGGCATTGAATACCAAGTTAGAGGTGCTTAAATATAATAGAGAATCACTTAATAGTGGTTTGGGAAGGGATATAAAATGGCATTTGCGAATGTTACACAAATATTTGTTTATCTACTATGTTTTGTGGTATGTTTTATGGCACTTACCAGCGTTGATTTCTCGCGCTTTATTTATACTAAGAAGGTACAATATGCCCAATTGCTTTTAGTGTTAATGAGTATGGCTTTGGCTTATTTGGTAGCCCAGTTTATTTTTGGTTTGGCTTGGAATTAACTTTTAACAATTTTAATTAGTGTATAAATTTTTTGATTAAAACCAACATTTAGTTCTTCCAGTGCACTTAGTACTGAAGTCTGCAGGCAGTAGAATGAGAATTCCACTTTTTCTTTGTAGTTGACTGCAAGTAAAGTGCAGTTTACTGCTAGAAAATTCTTAACTTGATCACTTTGATGGTAGTCAACGGTAAGTTGGTATAGCGGAACTTCGATTTTTTCAAACAATTCACAGTTTTTCAATGCTGTTGCAACACAGCTGCGATACGCTTTGCTCAAACCACCGGCTCCAAGTTTAATACCACCAAAATAACGAACAACAACAGCCAAGATATCGTCCATGTTGTTTTTTAATAATACGTCAAGCATGGGCCAACCGGCAGTTTTTGCCGGCTCACCATCATCGCTATATTTTTGGATTTTGTTTTCATCCAACAAATAGGCATAACAATAATGGTCAGCTTTAGGGTGTTGAACTTTTAATTGTTGGAGTTGGGCTTTTACTTCGGCTTTAGAATTACAGGGAAAAAGAAGACAGATGAAACGACTTTTATTGATTACTGTGGTTTCTTGGCAGCTGGTGCTGAGATATTTATACATACACTATTAACATAACATAATTGATAAAACTGTTATACTTAAAAAGAAAAGAGAAAAAGTCGATGATTGAAGTAAAGGGAAAATATAATAAAGCAGTCTGTTTCACTGAAAAGTTAGCTGAAGATGCAGAAAAACAAATAAGAGAACTATGTGACCGTCCGGAATTTAGAGAGAGTGTCATTCGTATTATGCCGGATGTTCATATTGGTATGGGTTGCACTATCGGTACTACGATGACCATTAAAGATAAGATTGTTCCGGCAATGGTCGGTGTTGATATCGGTTGTGGGATGGAGACTGTCAAACTGGCGGATAAAGAAATTGATTATCCGGCTTTGGATGCTTTGATTTATCGTGAGATTCCCTGTGGTTTTGCGGTGCGTCAAGATCAGCATATACTAAACAACAAAATAAATCTTGAAGATTTACGCTGCAAGGACAAAGTAAGAATAGAGCGAGCGAAGCGCAGTATCGGAACTTTGGGCGGGGGTAATCATTTTATTGAAGTGGGAAAAACAGAAACCGGTGAATTGTATTTAACTATACATTCCGGCAGCCGTAATTTAGGAAAAGAGGTAGCGGAGTATTATCAGGACTTAGCCTATAAAACTCTACAAGGTAGTAATCCTCAACAATTATCAGAACTTATTGCCCAGTTAAAGGCTAGCGGAAGAAGTAAAGAAATCCAGAGTACGCTAAGCGCCATGAAAACCGGGACAGCTTTAGATTTATCGAAAAACTTATGTTATCTCAGCGGTGTGATGTTTGATGATTACCTGCATGATATGAAAATAGTACAGTATTTTGCCGAGCTCAATCGCCAAGCCATGGTGGATATCATTGTTCGTGGTTTAAAACTAAAAGAAGTAAGTCGTTTTACAACTATCCACAATTACATTGACACGGAATTGATGATATTGCGAAAAGGTGCGGTTTCTGCCAAAACCGGAGAAATGCTATTGATTCCTATAAACATGAAAGAAGGCAGCTTAATTTGCCTGGGTAAGGGAAATGCTGAATGGAATTACTCTTCACCCCACGGTGCCGGTCGTCTGATGAGCAGAAGGGAAGCCTTCCATACTATTTCGCTGAGTGAATATGAAGAATCCATGACGGGCATTTATACCAGTAGTATCAATAGTAAAACTTTAGATGAGGCACCGATGGCTTATAAAGACATTGGTGAAATTATCGCAAATATTGAAGCGACGGCTATGATTATCGACAAGATTGTACCGACATATAACTTTAAAGCGGCAGAGTAGTAAGATAGGACGATTTACTATTGCGTAAAAGCTAGCTTTGGTGTATATTATATTTAGCACTCACATACAACAAGTGCTAAGGAGGATAATATGGCTATTAAACAATTTAAAACAGAATCTAAAAGATTATTGGATATCATGATCAACTCGATTTATACCCACAAAGAAATATTTCTTCGTGAGTTAATATCCAATGCATCTGATGCCATAGATAAGCGTTATTACTTAGCTTTAACCAAGGAAGCTGACAGCGTTGACAAAAAAGACTTAAAAATATCCTTGGCTTTTGATTCAGAACAACGGACCATCACTGTCAGTGATAACGGGGTTGGTCTAGATGATAAAGATATGGATGATAACTTAGGAATTATTGCCAGTAGCGGCTCGTTGGCTTTTAAAGAAGCCATGGAAAGCAGTAAAGCAATCGACATCATCGGCCAGTTTGGGGTTGGTTTTTACTCGGCCTTTATGGTAGCTAAGAAAATATCGGTTTTGTCAAAACGCTATGATAGTCAACAGGCCTATCTCTGGGAGTCAGAAGGTGAAGAAGGCTATACCATTAAAAAGGCCGAAAAGTCGGAAGTCGGAACGACGATTACTCTAGTTTTGAAAGATGACAGTAAAGAAGAGAAATATAGTGAGTTTTTAGATAGCTATAAATTAAAGAATTTGATAAAGAAGTATTCTGATTATGTACGTTATCCCATTGAGATGCTAATGGAAAAGAGTGTCAAAAAACCAGATAGCGAGGAATATGAAACCAAACAAGAGTTGGAAGTTCTCAATAGTATGATTCCTTTGTGGAAACGTAATAAGAAAAACATCAAAGAAGATGAATATAACAGTTTCTATAAGAATGATTTCTATGACTATCAACCCCCGCAACGCACTATTCACTTTTCCGTAGAAGGCAATGTTGCTTTTGATGCTTTGTTGTTTATTCCGAAACATGCCAGTTACGATTTCTACGACAGTAAGTTTGAAAGAGGCTTAAAGCTCTACAGTCGCAATGTCTTCATTATGGAGAAATGCAGTGATTTAATTCCTGAGTATTTTCAGTTTGTTCGTGGCTTGGTTGATTCCCAAGATCTATCTTTAAATATTTCCCGGGAATTACTCCAACACAATCGTCAATTAAAGGTGATGGCCGGTAAAATTGAGAAGAAGATCAAAACCGAATTAGAAAACATGTTGAATAATGAAAGAGAAGAATATCTCAATTTCTATAAAACGTTTGGCTACCAATTGAAGTACAGCTTGTATAAAGATCAAGGTTTCTCCAATGATATTTTAAAAGATTTATTATTATTCCATTCCAGTAAGAGAAAGCAGTTGATTACTTTTAAAGAATATCTTGAAGGAATGAAAGAAGGTCAAGATAACATTTACTATGCTTGTGGTGAAAGTTTAGAAAAAATCGACATGTTACCGCAACTGGAAACCCTGAAAGAACAGGATTATGAAGTGTTGTATTTACCGGAACCGGTTGATGAGTTTGTGTTTATGGTGCTCAACAACTATGATGGAAAAACTTTCAAATCGGCAAACCAGGGTGATCTTGATATTGAAGATGAAAAGACGAAAAAGAAATTGGAAAAACTAACAGCGGAGAATCAAGATTTACTAAATGCAATTAAAGAAGCTTTAGGCGAACAAGTAGTTGCCGTTAAGTTGTCCAGCCGTCTAAAAACCGCACCGGTTTGTTTAAGCGCCGAAGGTGGGGTTTCCTTAGAAATGGAAAAAGTCATCAACCTGATGCCAAACACGGAAAAAATCAAGTCGGAGAAAGTCCTAGAGATCAACAGTAAACATAAGCTATTTAAAGCTTTAGTCAAGATCTATGACCAAGACAAAAACTTAATTAAAGACTATGCTTCACTGCTCTACAATCAAGCCCGCTTAATTGAAGGCTTTACGGTGGAAAATCCAACCGAGTTCTCTAACAAAATGATTGAATTGATGATTAAAGCCAGTGAGTAACATGAGCGAGAAAGAGAATAAAGACAAGATATACCGACAAGTACAGAGTGACTATGCTGCTGTGGCTTGTGGTTGTAGTAGTGGGGCTTCTTCTTGTTGTAGCGGAAGCAGTATTAATCTGAATAGCTTAGGACAACAGCTGGGTTATTCATCAAGCGATTTGGAAAACGCACCGGAAGGAGCCAATTTAGGTCTGGGTTGCGGCAACCCACAAACCATTGCCGGACTAGCGGAAGGCGAAGTGGTTTTGGATTTGGGAAGCGGGGGCGGCTTTGATTGTTTTTTGGCAGCTGATAAAGTCGGCAAAAACGGCAGAGTAATCGGTGTCGATATGACGGCAGAAATGATTTTTAAGGCAAGAGAAAATGCTAAAAAGTATAATTATGAAAATGTTGAGTTTCGCTTAGGAGAAATTGAGAATTTGCCGGTGGCTGATAATAGCATTGATGTAATTATTTCCAATTGTGTTATCAATTTATCTCCGGATAAACAACAGGTATTCACTGAGGCATATCGGGTTTTGAAAAATAAAGGGCGTCTAGCTATTTCCGATGTAGTGTTACTGCAGGAATTACCGGTAGCTATCAAGGAGGAGTTCAGTTATTACTCGACTTGTGTAAGTGGCGCAAGTTACATCGATGATATAAAGAAGATGCTAAAGGCGGCAGACTTTAAGATGATAAAAATCACGGCTCATGAAGCATCAAAAGAATTTATTAAAAATTGGGCGCCACAATGGAATATTCAGGATTATATAGTATCTGCCAGTATTGAAGCTATAAAATAACAAGGGATTACGCTCCCTTTTTTTAACCCTTTTTTTAAAGCTTGACAAAATAAGCTAGGTAGCTTATCCTTTACTATATGAGTAATTGCTCAAATGGTAAAGGGCTTTAGAATGAAAAAAGAACTCAATTATGAAGAATTGGAAAGACTGACGGAAATCTATAAATTGTTTGGATCAATACCACGGATTAAAATTTTATTGCATTTAAATAACGGTGAATGCTCGGCTAGCGATTTGAGTCAAGCCTGTGGCTTAAGTCAATCGGCCACTAGTCATCAGTTGAAAGATTTAAAACAAGGAAGAATCATAAAGTCGCGCAAGGAAGGGATGAATGTTTTCTATAGCTTAGATGATAATCACATTGTGCAAATGTTAGAAAATGGTATCGAGCATATAACAGGTAGTCATCATGAGTGATCAAGATAGTTGTTCGCTAAAACAAGTCGGCTGTGGTTCTTGTGGTTGCCCGCAGGAGAAAGAAAAGAGCTTCGGGGTTTTTATCATTACAACAACAGTGGCTCTACTACTTGTAGTTTTTCTTAATGTTACCGACATATTTAAGGATTACAGTTTACTAGGCTTTTTAGTGGCTTATATTTTGGTGGTTTATGAATTGTTCATTGCCGCTTTCAAAAATCTCAAATCCGGGGAGTTGTTTGATGAGAACTTCCTGATTGCTGTGGCTTCTTTGGGAGCGATGATTATTGGGGAATACAATGAAGCCGTTGCTGTTGTTGTTTTTTACAATGTCGGAGAACTATTACAGGAATTGGCAGTAAAACGCTCGCGTAAAAGAATCGCGGACTTAATGGATATCAAACTGGAAGTAGCTAACTTAAGAAGGGGGAAAGAAGTAGTTAAGGTTGATCCCCTGGAAGTAAAAATTTCTGAGATTATTGTAGTAAAGCCGGGGGAGAAGATTCCTTTAGATGGGATTGTAATTAAGGGTAGCGCAGCGCTTGATACCAAAGCATTAACCGGTGAATCATTATGGCGCAATGTTACTAGTAATGATGAAGTAATATCGGGCATGATCAATGTTGATGGTTTACTGGAAATCCGAGTTACGAAAGACTATGAGAATTCTACGGTAGCCAAGATTTTGGATTTGGTTGAAAACTCGGCGAATAAGAAAGCCAACAGTGAACGCTTTATCCGCAAGTTTGCGAGAATCTATACCCCGGTTGTAGTTTTAATCGCCTTTTTAGTTAGCTTTATACCGCCGCTATTGCAGTTAGGTAGTATGGTGGATTGGGTTTACCGTGGCTTGAGTTTCTTGATAATATCCTGCCCTTGTGCCTTGGTGATTTCCATTCCTCTCAGTTTTTTTGGAGGTATCGGCGGCGCTGCTCATCAGGGAATATTGATAAAAGGCAGTAATTATTTGGAGCTGTTAAAGGATGTTAAGACGGTGGTTTTCGATAAGACCGGGACCTTGACTACCGGGAGATTTCAAGTAGTTGAGGTTTTACCAGCTGCTTCGATCAAAGAAACTGAGCTGTTGTATTATGCGGCTTTGGCAGAAACCAATTCTAATCACCCGGTAGCGGAAGCTATCCGAGCAGCCTATAACAAAAAAATCACTGAGGATGTCACAATCAAAGAAGAAGCCGGCATGGGGCTGATTGCCAAAACGGCAGATAACAGAACAGTATATGTCGGTAATCAAGCGCTGATGAAGAAGGCAGGGATTACCGCTATTAGGGAAGAAACAACAACAGCGATTCATGTAGCCGTTGGTAAGCTTTATTATGGTTGTTTGTTGTTAGCTGATATATCGCGAGCCGGTATCCAACAAGCTTTAATGGCGATTAAAGCTCAAGGAGTAGAGCGTCTTTTGTTGCTGAGCGGCGACAAACAAGCTAGCGTTGCCGAGCTAGCTAAAGAGTTAGAAATATCAGAGTATTACAGTGAACTATTACCAGCGGATAAAGTTGAAATACTAGAGAACTTGCTGGAAGAAGGCGGAGTCACGGCTTTTGTCGGTGATGGAATTAACGATGCTCCGGTTCTACGGCGCGCGGACATTGGGATTGCTTTAGGGGGTATCGGCTCTGATGCTGCTATTGCGGCTGCTGATGTCGTCATTATGAATGATGATATAGGAAAAATCGCCAAAGCCATCACTATAGCCAAGAAGACTAATCGCTTAGTATGGCAAAATATCGTCTTTGCCTTAAGCAGTAAAACCTTGATCATGCTACTGGCTTTTTTCGGTTTAAGCCACATCTGGCTGGCGTTATTCGCTGATGTTGGGGTAGCATTACTGGCTTTGTTGAACGCTCTGAGAATAGTCTATGGAAAATTGCGATAAGGCAGAAACAAAAGAAGCGGTCTCTATTTCGTAAAAGGATAGTATGTTATTATTTAGTCACAAGAAAATGAAATGTACCACAGTTGATATTAAAAGGAAGAAAAAAATGAAAAGAAAGCTAGTTTTCATCATCCTGGCTACACTGCTGCTGCTAGTGTCAGCCTGTAAAAAAGAGAAGATAGAAACCCACGCCCATCATTGGCAGCCGGCTACTTATGAAGAACCGGAAAAATGTGACTGTGGGAAAACCCGAGGTGAACCTCTGACGCCCTTTGCGATTGAAAAGGGGATAATACCTGACATGGAAATAGGCGTGAAATATCCATTTTATGCCAAGACCATGGATAAACCGGAGCTGGAAACTAAAGGTAGTGTAAAAATTACCAGATTTAGGATTATTGACAATGAAGGGGAAGAATTTATGGCGCGGGCTGGCTACAAGTGGTATATCACGGAATTTGAACTGGTTTTTGCCGGTATCGAAGCCTATCGTTTCGGTGTCAGTTATGATTTTTTGGCTTTAGACTATTATCAAGAGTTGGGATATACTAGGGTTTTCTATATTGATTGGCAGGGGAAAAACTACATTTGTGATGAAAAATACTTTAATAATTCTACCTGGAAGAAAAACACATTGATTGCCAAATGGACTTATGGAATTCGCGTGCCTGAAGGTTATGACGGAGGGCTGTTATTGTTTTGTAGTAAAGACTATATGCTTTCAATAATTGAGGAAGACCAAGACGGCAAGTTTTCGGACTTAGCCAAAGACAGAGCTCATTGTTTTAGGATGATGGAAAAAGAGTGACATTACTCATATTTTAAAGAGAAGAAAATGAAAGACAATTTAATTAGAAAACCCCAGGCGATACAAGCTTTCGACAATCATTTCCATTTAGCAGGAAAGAATATTCACTGGAGTGCGAAGAAGTTTAGCGATTTGAAAGAACTTTACCAAAATAAGGAAGTGGCAGCGACTAAAGATGATATTGCTTATCGGGTAGCTGATAACATCTGTATGGAATTACGCGATAAAGGAATCTACTGGGGCTACACCTACTTAGAGGCTGGTGATGTAGACGGTGAGTGCAATATGACACGTGGCTATTTCTATCAGGATGAATGCAATGAATTCTATATGGGATTTGAAGGTGAAGGCTATTTGATTTTTTGGGATGGTGAAGAAGATTATTTTATCGAAGAGATATTTCAGGGCTCGATTCACTGGGTACCGAGTAAGTATGCCAGACGCCTGGTAAATACCGGAGATACTACTTTAGCGGTTGCAATGTGTTGGGGTTACTATGAAAAAATCGATTACAGCCGCATCGAAAGAGAAGGTTTTCCTTTGCGGATTTTTAAACGCGATGGAAGAATTGAAATTATTGAGAAAAAAGGAGATAGTTGATGAAGCTATTGGTTGTTGATTATGATGGAACACTTTACCCCAAAGAACATGGCGATTGTGACAGACTTTATAAAGAAAACATTGAAGCGGTAAAAAAATGGTTAGCTGCCGGTAATAAGTTTGTGGTGGCTACCGGGAGATCCGGACATACCAAAGAAGAGCTGGAAGCGGAAATTGGCCAGCCTTTTGATTACATCGGCGTCAATGGCGGGCATGTAATCTTAGCTGATGGGTCAATGAAAATCAAGGATATGCCGCTTTCCGTATATATTGACTTATGTGAGTTTGTCAAGGAGAAAAAAGCGGATGCTAGTTTATTTACTCATGATGAAGAAAACTGGATCTGGTCAGGGAAAGAGAACTACCCTTGGCAGGAAGCGTGGTTTTTATCAAGTACGCATGTTCAGTATGTTACGGTTTTCCCTTTAGATAAATTGAATCCGGCGACGCGAATAAAATCGGTGGATATCTTGGTGGCTAAGGAAAACCGCGATAAACTTATGGCAGCAATCTTAAAGCGCTTTCCGAAAATCAACATCATAGCTATCGATGTCAACCAACTAAAAGTAAGTCCGGATAATATTGGAAAAGGCTTGGCCCTGATTGAGCTGTGTCAAAACTACAATATCGATTTTTCCGATGTTATTGTGGTGGGAGACTCCCATAATGATATACCGATGTTCGCTTTAGTAGAAAAGAGTTATTGTATGTACCATGGGGAAGAGGCAGTAAAAGCCCAAGCCGCCAAAATAGCCAATACGGTAAAAGAAGTAATCGATCAAGAGTTAAGTTATTAGTTATATTAAGTAGATTATGGTCTTTAATGAAATAATTGTAAGGCGCTATTTTTTCTCCATGAACCAACGTAGGACATTCTTATCTTCTTCCAGCCAAATATGAGTTTGGGTATTGCCTACTTTTATGGTGTAACGCATTCCCGTACCTCCGGCTTTTAAGCTGGCTGCAATACGTTTATCGATGATTTTATCTATTTTATAGCGGGAGCCATCTTCCCAAGTAAAAGCTAAGGGTATTATTCTACCATCGGAATAATGTTCGACATTGACATCGACATAGACTTTGTTTTCGTTTTCTAAAAGGGCAGCCAGTTCCACAATTTAACCTCTTTATAAATAGCCGACGGGATGCAAAACATGATCAGCTTTAGCGTTCAATTTACCCAGTTTTTCATCAACCGCCAATAAAGCTTTGCCGACGGCATGGTAGCCGTAGCGTCGGCGAATGTCATCGATGGTATATTCTAGACGTTCTAATTGTTGGCGCTCTTCTTCATTTTCCAGTAAAGATAGTTGGCGGACAGAATTGATTGGCGTCAATTGCGTGCCGCGAATACCGATGCTTCGCAAAGGTTTTTCCCAAGTATAATTTTCTTTAAGTAGCAGCATGGCAGTTTCTGCCAGTTCTGCCGCTATCATGGTGGCTTGGGGCAAAGCCATTTGCCGCTCACACCACTGCAGGTCATTGGTGCGTAAACTGATCTGAACAGTCTTGGCCATTAAGCCTAATTCTCTCATTCTTTCACTGACACTGTCGGCTAAGTTATGAAAGACAATTCTGGCATCATCTTCATTCTCTAAGTCGCGAGGACAGGTCGTGGAGTTACCGACCGATTTTACGGCAGCTTCAAAGCCGACTTTTTTTACCGGGGAACTGTCTAAGCCGTTGGCATAAACATAGAGATATTCGCCCCACTTACCAAACAGCGATTTTAAAGTGTCAATGCCGCTGTTGGCGATATCGCCGATGGTTTTGATACCATAATGATGAAACTTGCCAATGGTGGCTCGGCCGACTCCCAATAAATCTTCAGCCGGTAAAGGCCAAACCAAATCACGAAAGTTAGTCTTGCTGATGAGAGTAACGGCGTCCGGTTTTTTGATATCAGAGCCCAGCTTAGCAAAAATCTTATTGTAGCTGACACCAATAGAGACGGTTACTCCTAATTCACTTTTAACTCTTTCCCGAATTTCCTGGGCAATGGCTTCGCCGGAACCGTAAAGTTTCAGACAACGGGAAACATCACACCAACATTCATCTAAACCAAAAGACTCTACCAAATCGGTGTAATCCGCAAGAATATTACGAAATAAACGGCCGTACTTGAGATACTTATCGTACTCCGGTGGGATTATAATCAGATTAGGACATTTTTGTCGGGCTTGCCAAAGAGCTAAACCGACATGGATACCGTAGGGTTTAGCTTCGTAGTTACGAGCTAAAATGATACCGTGGCGACTTTCGACACTGCCACCGACAGCCACGGGATGCCCTTTTAACTTTGGATGATGTAAGATGGAAATACTGGCATAACAATTGTTGATATCGATATGTAAAATTGGGCAATTATCCATCATAAATCATCCTTCCTGCTTCAACTGTGTAATTATTATAAATCTCATATAATTAGAAGTCAATAACAATAATCTAAAATAATTAGATATTTTTCTTGCATTATGAAAAGCTGAGCTTTATAATATTTTTAGGATGAATAATATGAGTATAGCGGAAAAATTAGCCAGCATCAGAAGAGAGAAAGGCTTTACCCAAAGTGAAGTTGCCGAGTATCTCAATCACCATTCAAATAAGAATTGTTCTTATAAGAATATTTCCCATTGGGAAACCGGGGTAGCTTTACCTTCGATAGAACAGTTTATTTTAATGTGCGAGCTCTATGAAATAAAAGATATTCAAAAAGTATTCCGCAGTGCTGAATTTGAATATCGCGGACCCAGCCGTTTGATTAAACTGTTTGATATACCGGTTGGTGCCGGCTTTGAGTCGTATTTGTTGAGTGACAGTTATAAAGAGATATCAGTCGACAGCAATACGGTACCCAAAGGAACGGATTTTGCCTTACGGATAACGGGGAACAGTATGGAACCACGTTTTGTCGACGGGCAGTTAATATTTATTAAATCCCAGTATTTTTTAGATTCCGGGGAGTTGGGAATCTTTGTCTTAAATGATAAAGCTTATTTCAAAAAGATGGGGAAAGGCGAGCTACTGTCTTTCAATCCTAACTATCAACCGATAAAAATCGAAGAAAACGACAGTCTTCAGATATTCGGGAAAGTATTAGGATAAATATCTGTTTGGAAAATAATGAAAACAACTAAAATTGAGTGGGCAAACAGCTCTTGGAATCCAGTTACCGGCTGTTTGAAAATATCTGATGGATGTTTGAATTGTTATGCTGCAAGGATGGCAAATAGACTTTATGCGATGGGAAATCCAAGATACAAGAACAAGTTCAAAGTTACTTTACATGATGATTTGCTGAATGCACCTTACAGAACTAAAGTGCCAACAGTTATATTTGTAAACAGCATGTCTGATTTGTTTCACATTGATGTACCTGATGAATTTATTTTGAAGGTGTTTGAGACAATGAATAACAACCCACAACATATATTTCAGATTTTAACAAAAAGAAGCAAACGTTTAATTGAGATGAATGAAGTATTAACATGGACGAACAATATCTGGATGGGCGTCACTGTGGAAAATGAAAAATATCTTACTAGAGTGAACGACTTAAAAAATACTAAGGCCCATATAAAGTTTTTGTCTTGTGAACCACTACTTGGAAGCTTAAGGAAAATTGATTTAAGTGGTATTGATTGGATTGTTGTTGGAGGAGAATCAGGACCGAAAGCAAGGCTTGTAGAAGAAGACTGGATTATTGAATTGAAAGAAATGTGTTTTAACAAAAATGTAAAATTCTTTTTTAAACAATGGGGTGGAGTCAATAAAAAGAAAAATGGTAGATTATTGAGGGGCAAAATCTATGATGAAATGCCTTTGGCAATACAATAAGTGCGAGTATTTGTTGAAAGAAAGGCTACAGTTATGAAATCTATGGTGAATTTCTATGCTTGTTCCGATTTAAAACAAACTGACATTTTCTATCAATCATTGGGGTTGATTCCATTTCATAGTTCTGAGGGTTGCATTATCTACGATTCGGGATATGGCTATTTAGGGTTTTTGGAAAAAGAAGATATGGTACTTCCTGACTACAGTTGCATATCGTTTAATTGTGATGATATTGAAGATGTAAATAAAGTTTATTTAAAACTAAAGGATCTTTATGAGTGTACCGAACCTATGTGCCATCCGAATTTTCCGGTCTATTCATTTTTTCTCAATGATCCTGATGGCTACAAGATAGAATTTCAGTATATTTTAACTTAATCAATTATTAAACAGGAATTATTTATTGAAAGAGTTATTTCTCAAGAAGTATTGTTTTTTATTGAAAATTATTCAATAGGAGTAAAAATAATTCGTGCGATGTATAGTATACTATATATCCCACGAACTATTCAGATTTAATAATCAGAATAACTATCAATAACAACTATCAATTAGTGCAAATTTTATTTATTGAATATTATACTTTAGGAGCCTGGATAAGAGTCTTTTCTCCAAGGTTTAATATCGACTTTTTTAATATGTTGACATGGTTTTGTGCTAAAATTATGCAATAGTGTTTTTCGCTATAAGAAAGGAAAGCGTATTTGGAGTTTCTATTAACATAAATACGCAAAACAGTTATGAAAAAATATGTTATTGTCGCAGAAAGTGGCGCCGATTTATCAAAGGAACTGATAGAGAAATATAATATAAAAATAGCACCGATGCATATTGAAATGGAAGGTACTGACTATTTAGACGGACAACTGTCGATTGAAGAGATGGATAGCTATTACCAACGAACTAAGAAAGTACCGCATACCGCCGGTGCCAGTCCTTATCACTATGAACAAATATTCACTGAAATAAAGAAAGAAAATCCGGAAGCCATTGTTTTGCATCTGTGTTATTCTGCCCAGTTATCGGTGTGTTTTCAAAACTCGCTGATAGCTGATGATAAACAGCTGCGCATCTATCGTATCGACAGCAAACAAGTTTCTATCGGCCAAGCTTTTTTAGTGACAAAAGTTGCCAAATTGATTGAAGCCAAGCCGGACATTGAAACGGAAGAGTTGCTTAAGCAGATTGACATGATCGTTGAGAAAATGCGCTTTCACTTTGTACCGGGAAACTTAGACTATTTGAAGGCGGGAGGTCGGGTTTCCAATGCCCAATATCTGGGAGCTATGTTGTTTAGAATTCGCCCATTAATTGAATTATTGGATGGCTTGATGATTTCCACCAAGAAATATCGGGGTTTGAAAAAAGAAATTGTCAAAGAAATGGTAGCAGGGTTCTTTGCCAACAACAATATTGATAAAGAAACAGTATTTATCGGCTGTAGCGGGGCTACCGAAGAGGATGTTAAGGATGCTATGATGAAGCAGGTAGCTGAATATGGCGTCAAAGAGATACTTTGGTTTGAAGCCGGAACCGTGATCACTTGTCATGCCGGTCCCGGGGGTGTCGGTATCGGGGGTAGCGAAGTATAATAAAAAGCAGTACTTAAAGAAGCACAATGAGATGGTGGGGGTTTTGGTGTTAGTTGCTAGATGCCACAATCATTTCATTAGCGTTTACCGCTGTAAGGAGAGTATTGGCGCATGAAAATTAAAGCAGGTTTGAAAAATTTTCTACAAGGAAGCCACCCCTTCCTTTCTAAAATAGCTAACAAACTTGCCTTTCATAATAGCTCGTCTTCCCAAATACTAATATATTTTTATTCGGCGATAAATTTAGGTGATGATTTATTTGTTGAAATATTATGTAAGAGATATCCCCAGTATAGTTTTATCACTGTAGCTCAAGAAGAATATCTAAGCATCTTTCAGCATCTAGAGAACTTAAAAATCCAAACCTGTGAATATAACAAGATCCAAGCCCAAACCTTAGCTTTAGCTAAATCTGTTAAGGCTGTGGTCTATATTGCCGGCTCGATATTCAATGAGGAGCTAGATAACAGCTACAAGCGCGCCTTTTTTAAAGATTTAGTGACTGCCAGTAAGAATTTATTTCTTATCAGCACTAACTTTGGTCCTTATACAACAACAGAGTATTTAAACCACGTTAAAGAAGATGTGATAAGGCGAACAAAAGGAACATGTTTTCGCGATTCTTACTCGTTTGCTTTGTTTAAAGATACCAAAAAAGTTTCTTATGCGCCGGATGCCGTATTCAGTTCCGGTATCAAACAAAGTGGTAAAAAAGCTAAGGAAATCGGCATTTCGCTTATTCATCAGCTAAACAGAACAAGCATTCTTCCTTATTATGCAAAGTATACGAAAAAACTAAGAGAAGTAATAAATTATTTTGTTGCGAAGAACTATAAAGTTAATTTATTGGCTTTTTGTGCTAAAGAAAAAGATGATATTGCTTGTGCTGATTTGTTAAAAACAGTTGACGCAAAATATTGGGAAAATATCGAAGTTCACACTTATCAAGGCAAGATAAAAGAATACTTGGCTTTATTAGACAAACAAGAATTCATTGTAGCTACCCGCTTTCACAGTATGATATTGGGACTAATGTTAGGCGCCAAAGTGACGACAATCTGTTACAGTGATAAGATCACCAATGTAATAAAAGATCTAGATTTGGGTCTGAGCTACTATTGCCTGGCTGAAATTGATAAATTGAATATCAAGGAGATAGAAAAGACCCAAGTTGTGGATATTAGTAATTTGCGAAAAGAAGCAACGCGGCAGTTTCACTATCTTGATGAGTTTTTAAGAAAAAAGCGGTAAAAAGGTGCCGGCAGATAATATCTTGATTTTATAAAAAAGCCGGACAGCAAAGGCAGGATATCTTTGCCTTTTCTTTAGTTATAGGTTGTTGGTTAACGCGGAATTAAGCCGGAGATTAGATTTACTAAAGCTTAGCGGCAATGCTATAATATTCTGGACAAAAAGGAGAATGACTGATGACAAAAAGGACAGTAAAAGACTTAGATGTTAAAGGGAAAAAGGTCATAGTAAGAGTAGATTTTAATGTGCCGATAAAAGATGGTGTCGTTACCGATGACAACCGGATAGTTCAAGCTTTACCGACAATAAATTATCTGGCAGAAAACGGAGCTCGAGTAATATTGATGTCACATTTAGGGAAGGTGGATCACAAAGACCCGGAGCAATGTGCCAAAGATAAAAAGAAGAATGACATGATAGTGGTAGCTGACAAATTAGCTACATTGACAAACCACAATTTGGTTTTTGTGAATCAAACTCGGGGAACAGAACTTGAGGAAGCTATTGCTGCTATGGAAGATGGTGATATTATTCTGATGCAAAATACCCGCTATGAAGAAGGCGAAAGCAAAAATGATGAAGAATTATCAAAGTATTGGGCTAGTTTAGCTGACTTGTTTGTTTCCGATGCTTTTGGCTCAGTACATCGTGCCCACTCTTCAACTGTGGGAATTGCTGAATATCTACCCTCAGCTTTAGGCTTTTTGGTTGAGAAAGAAGTAGCTATGCTTTCGGCAGCTATCGAAGATCCAAGAAGACCACTGGTTGCGGTATTAGGAGGAGCCAAAGTATCCGATAAAATCGCGGTTATCGAAAATTTATTGGAAATTGCCGATAAGATAATCATCGGCGGTGGCATGGCTTTTACTTTTGCGGTGGCCAAAGGTGAAGCTATCGGGAAGTCTTTGTTGGAAGAAGACCGCGTTGCGTTAGCCAAAGAATTTTTAGCTAAAGCCGGAGGTAAGATTATCCTGCCGGTTGACAGTGTTTGTAATAATGATTTCGCCAATGAAGGTGATATCAAAGTAATAGAAGGAGATATTCCCGAAGGCTATATGGGTTTGGATATCGGGCCCAAGACCATCGCTCTGTTCAAAGAACAATTGCAGGGAGCTAAAACCGTTATTTGGAACGGACCGATGGGGGTTTTTGAGATGAGTAATTTTGCTAACGGCACCAAAGAGATCTGTCAAGCTATTTCCGAATTACCGGATGTCTTCTCGGTAATCGGGGGTGGGGATTCGGCAGCTGCAGCTATCTCCATGGGCTTCAGTGATAAATTTACTCATATTTCTACCGGTGGCGGTGCCAGTTTAGAGTTCATGGAAGGTAAAGGCTTGCCGGGTATTGCCATTATTCAGGAGCAATAAAATGAGAAAACCTATTATTGTCGGCAATTGGAAAATGAACAAAACAAAAGCCGAAACTTGCGAGTTTATTACGGCGATGGAACCTTTGTTGAATGAGCGGGCAAGCTATGGAATTGCCGCACCGTTTACCGCTTTAGAAACCGCAGTCAAGCAAGCGAAAAATTTAATAGTCGCCGCACAAAACTGTCACTTCGAAGACTCCGGGGCTTTTACCGGTGAAATAGCAATACCGATGTTACAGGAAATCGGTGTGAAATGGTGTATCATCGGTCACTCAGAAAGAAGACAAATGTTCAATGAAAGCGATGAGGCTATCAACAAGAAAGCTAAGAAATTGATTGATGCCGGGATAACACCGATTATCTGTGTCGGGGAGACTGAGGCAGAATTTGATGCCGGAAAAACCGAAGAAGTAGTGCGGCGTCAATTGCGTGCTTGTTTACAAGATTTGCCGGAGGCAGCTGTATCGAGTTTAGTAATCGCTTATGAACCGGTATGGGCTATAGGGACCGGGCGCTCAGCTACCAAAGAGATAGCCCAAGAAACTTGTGCGATTTGTCGCAATCAAATAGCTTTGATGTTTTCTGAGCGGGTAGCTCAAGAAGTTCGTATTCAATATGGGGGTTCGGTGAAACCGGAAAACATTGCGGAGTATATGGCCATGGCTGACATCGATGGGGCATTAATTGGAGGGGCGTCATTAAAAGTTGATTCCTTTAGTGCCATTGTTGATGCAATATAAGAAAAAGGAGAAAGAAGATGTCTGTTATATTAGATGTGTATGCTCGTGAAGTATTGGATTCTCGCGGGAATCCGACGATTGAAGTTGAAGTAAGAACCGATTTAGGTGGTTTTGGTCGAGCGATAGTTCCCAGTGGTGCCAGCACCGGTACCCGGGAAGCTTTGGAATTACGTGATGGTGATAAGAAACGCTATGGTGGCAAAGGAGTTTTAAAGGCTGTTAAAAATGTCAATGAAATTATCGCTGAAGCAGTAATCGGGATGGATGTTACCGATCAAAACGGTATCGACCACATGATGATTGACTTAGATGGAACAGCTGATAAGTCAAATTTAGGAGCTAATGCGATTTTAGGAGTTTCCTTAGCTTGTGCTCATTGTGCGGCTGATGAAGTCGGCTTACCGCTTTATAAATATCTTGGTGGTTTTAATGCCAAAGTGTTACCGGTACCGATGATGAATGTAATCAATGGTGGCAGTCATGCCGATTCTTCGGTGGATTTCCAGGAGTTTATGATTATGCCGGTATCGGCCACAAATATTAATGAAGCAGTTAGGATGGGCGCTGAAGTATTCCATGCCCTCAAGAAAGTTTTACAAAACCAAGGTCATGTGACGGCAGTTGGCGACGAAGGCGGATTTGCGCCGAATCTTCCCAGCAATGAAGCACCACTAGAAGTTTTAATGGAAGCAATTGAGGCAGCCGGTTATGTCGCCGGTAAAGATATCATGTTAGCGATGGATGTGGCGGCTAGCGAATTCTACGATGAAGAAAAGAAAGTTTATATCTTGGCAAAATCCGGTGGTGAAGAGAAAACAACCGAACAAATGATCGATCTCTACGCTGAATTTGTTGAGAAATATCCCATAGTTTCCATTGAAGACGGTTTAGCGGAAAGCGATTGGGATGGCTGGAAGAAATTGACAGAACGCTTGGGTGCTAAAATTCAATTAGTCGGGGATGATATCTTTGTGACCAACCCCAAGATTGTCAAAGAAGCGATTGAAAAAGGCGTGGGGAACTCCGTGCTTATCAAAGTCAATCAAATCGGTACTTTAACCGAAACTTTCGATGCCATGGAAATGGCCAAAAGAGCCGGTTACACTGCTGTGGTCTCACACCGCTCCGGAGAAACCGAGGATGCGACAATCGCTGATATTGCCGTAGCCTTCAATGCCGGACAAATCAAAACCGGTTCATTGAGCAGAACTGATCGCTTGGCGAAATACAATCAACTGATCAGAATCGCCGATGATTTAGGTGATTTAGCTGAATACCCGGGAATGGCGACTTTCTACAATATAAAAAAGTAGCATAATAAAATAAAAAAGCATTCGCATCCTACATACAACACTAAGGAGTCAGAATGCTTTTTATTCGGGCTTATCAGCTTAGGCCTTGTAAATACTGGATTAGGTGGTATAGTATAGTTAGAAATTGTCTTCTTTTATACAAAAAGAAGAAGTATGAGTAAATCTACTAATTTGCGAATATTGACAAGGAGGGAAGCAAATGAAAAAAGGGAAATTGTTAGTTCTTTTGTTGACAGCAATTATCACGATTTTTACCATGGTAATTAGCGAAAAGCCAACAAAAGCAGCCGGTGAAGTTGAATTGTACTGGTCTGATGGGTCAACAGCGATTTTGGGAGTGTATCCTGATTTACAAGCAGCGATAGATGTCCTGAGCAATGGGGCATCCGCAAAAATCAGGTTGTTGGATAATGTCAACATTATCAGCCCAAATATTATTTCGGTGAAAAATCAGAAAAACATATATTTGGAAACCAGAGGTTTTAATTTTTGGGTCGACTTCATCTATGTGGAAAATGCTGCTTTAGATGTTGTCGGCAATGTGTATACGACAAATACGATGGCGATAGCAGGAACCAGAGTGACGAACCAGGGTTATTTCAGAGTGACGGGCAATTATACTTCAGAAAATACCGGGAATGGGACTTATGGCTTATTGGCAGAACTTAACTCAAAAATAATCATCAATGGTAATGTGATTACGCAAGGGCAATCAATTACAGCATCGGATAATAGTGAGGTGCTGGTATCCGGCAATGTTGAATCAAAAAGAAACGCCACCGGCTCGAAAGGCATGTCTTGTTGGAGTGGCGGGTTCATTGCGGTGTCCGGTAATGTAAAAACGACGGAAGAGCTCGGTATCTACATCAAAGATAACACTAATATGGCCACGGTAATCGTCGGTTCAGTAAATGCTACACGCACCGGCGCTTCGGTTGAAGGCGGAAGGCTGATTGTTAATGGTAATCTGCTGGCTGGAAACAACGGCTTGGAAATGCGTTTAGAAAGTATCGTTTATATTGAGGGGATCTTAACTAAAGGAGTAGCAGGATCTTACATCAGGCCGGATTATGCCAACATGACACCTTTCCCAGAAACCCTGCATATTGAAGGTAAAAAAGTCTACTATGATTACTCCGGAGATAATGGTTGGGGCCAGTTTTATCATGTGTATATCTTAAAAGAAAATTTAGCTAAACCGGTAGTAACTGATCCTTTTACTCAAATTACTTTCAAATATCCCCGAGAAACCGGAGCAAATTACTACGAAATTCAACGTTCAACTAAAGCAACCAAAGGTTTTGCGACTATCGGGACAACGACTGATGACTTTTACCCCGATATCTACTTAACGGCAGGGAAGACATATTATTATCGGGTGCGCTCAGTTAGGATAGTGGGGACTAAAAAAGTCTACGGTAAATGGTCGGCAGCCGTCAAGCTGGCAACAGCAGCTTTGCCTAAACCGGGAGGGAACGTTTTGGTAGATCCGGTTAATCGCGGTATCGGTATTGATTTTGACAATGTTTTGGATGTCAAAGGTTTACAAATTTACTATGCTACAACTAACACCAGCAAGACAAAGTGGAAAGTATTGCAATGTGGTTCCGGCATTTTCGAAATAAACAATCTGGAACCAAACAAGAAATACTTTGTAAAGTATCGTTATATTCATGAAAATGGCAGTATTTCTTATGGCCCTTTCTCCAATGTTGTGACAGTTACTACACTGGATACTGGTCCAAAAATGACGGTTTATAGTTCCTCTGTAGCGGTTACAGTTGATTATCCGAAAATTGATGGGGCAGAATTCTATCAAATATACCGTTCTACCAAAAAGACAAAGGGCTTTGCTTTAGCAGGAACCAGCAATACTCTAAGTTTTAATGACTACTACTTAAAAGCAAATACTACTTATTACTACAAAGTGAGAGCAGCTAAAACAGTTAATGGGAAGTTGGTTTATACTGCTTATTTACCGACTCTAACTTATAAAACTTCAGCTGTTCCCGGTATTAATCTGACGGACAAGGCTTTCCCCGGAGCAATTAACTTTAGCTTTTTCTCGGTATTGCCTAAGGAATGCTCAATTCAAATCTACTATGCGACAACTAATACCAGAACCACTAAATGGAAAGTGGCTACTTTCTCGGGGACGGATTTTACTTTAAATAATTTGAAGTCCAATCAAAAGTATTTCTATAAAGCGCAGATTAAATATGGCTTGGGAACAGTGAATTACGGACCTTTTAGCCCGGTTAAAAGCATTGTTACTAAATAGCCGATAAAGCTACTAATTACTAAGAAGAAGCTTAAACAAAATTAAAGCTTCTTTTTTGTCGAACAAATGACAAAACTGATGAAAACAGAGTGGACATAAAATATAATTAGTATTGGGCCATTATAAAGGAGCAGGATATGAAATTACTGATTTGTCAAGATTACCAAGATTTGAGTGAAAAGGCAGCCGCTCTGGTTAGTGATTTGCTAAAGAGAAAACCGAATCTGGTTTTTTGTCTTCCAGCCGGAGGCACACCGATTGGGATGTACGGCAAATTAGTGGAGTTGTACCAACAGGGAAAAATCGACTTCTCTGAAATGATAACTTTCAATATGGATGAATATGTCGGTTTACAACCAAGCCACAAAAATAGCTTCGTTTACTTTCTAAAGCATCATTTCTTAAATCACATCAATATCAACGCAGTTAATGTTAATTTTCCCAATATTGCAGCAGTAAGCCTGCAACAGGAGTGTCAGCGCTATCAAGCTTTGATTGATGAAAAAGGAGGGTTGGACTTGGCGATTACCGGAATCGGAGATAACGGGCATATTGCCTTTAATGAACCGGCTGCTTTTCTCAAAGCAGAAATGCATTTGGTTGAGCTTGATGAAAAAACAATCAAAGCCAACTCTCGTTTCTTTGAAGATGACAGCAATTTAGTGCCTAAAAAAGCGATTTCTTTAGGAATGCGCAGCATCATGCAGAGTCGGACTTTTATGGTTATGGCTAGCGGGAAACACAAAGCTGAAGCTTTAGCTCGCTTCTTTAAAGATGATTATATCGACCCGCATTTTCCTTTGTCATTTGTTAAAATGCACCCCAATGCCATTTTCCTGATAGATGAAGATGCGGCTTCGTTACTGCCGAAGTAGTTGCAAGCCAAGAGTAAAGAAAAAAGTTAAGCAAAAAAATGTAAAAGCTAATATCATAAACCAAAGTATTAGCTTTTTAAGTCTATCAAATAGAAAACTTACTAAATCTCATTAGCTAGCAGTTGTTGTAAACTTTGAGGCTGGCGAATAACTTTTATTCTGCCGTTTTTATCGCAAAGCAGTTCAGCAACCTGTAAACGCGAATTATAGTTGAAAGGCGCCATGCTGGAACAATATGCCCCACAACCTCCGATAATCACTAAATCACCGATAGCAGCAGCGGCTAATTGTCGTGGTGTGTTGCGGCCGCTTGCTGACAGACATTGGGAATCACCACTTTCACAACAACTACCAACAACGACTGTCGGTAATGTGGGATTTGGATTTTCATCAAACTGCGAGTATTTCAAACAATCATATTTATCTATTATGTAGAAAGGGTGGTGGCAACCATACAACAAAGGACGAGTATTGAGTTCCATACCGCCATCTAAAATTAAGAAATTTATTCTACCTTTAGTAGTTTGGCTTTGTTTTTTATCGATAATCGTAGCTACCACAAAACCGGCATTGGCGATTACAAAGTTCCCCGGCTCTATTTCCAGGGAAAGTTTGCGTCCGCTTTCTTGATAAAAAGCGCTTAATGCGACTTTGGCATAATTTCCTAAATCAGTGATATCAGCAGTTTCTTCCCTTGGCATTCTGGCGACTTTAAAGCCGCCACCAAAATTAACAGTAGTGACATCGGGAAAACTCGCAGCGACAATAGCCAGTTGTAAAGTAATATTATTCTTCCAGGTAGCAGCATCCGCTCCCGAACCGATGTGGCTATGCAGGCAATCAAATACAATATTACGCTCTTTACTAAAAGCTAAAACTTGCCGGATATCCTGATGTTGAATACCAAAACAACAATATTGATCAGCGGTATTACGGCTGGCCGATTCCCCACTACCTTTACCGGGATGAAAGCGTAAAGCCAACTTGATTTTATTTTCTGCCACAAAGTCAGCAATATTATATAGTTGTTGCAAGGAACAAACATTGTATTTTAAACCCTGCTTCATCATCTCCTGCAGAGCAAGCAGCTCCTGATTTTTAGGAACTTCTTGAGTGGTTAAAAGAATGTTTTTATAAGGGATACCGGCATTAATTGCTCGACGAACTTCATTTAGTGAGCTGGCATCAATATGTAAACCTTGAGCATGGATAAGTTTTAACAAACTTTTATTAGAGTTGGCTTTCATGGCATAACGCACCTTCAAACCAAAAGCCTGCGGCATAGCTAACAATTTTTGACAATTATCAATTATGAGCTGTTGGTCATAAAGATAGAAAGGCGTAGGGTAATTTAAGCTTGCCTGTTTTATCATCAGGGAGTCGATAGAGTTGAAATCATTCAATTTTGTCATAAGAATTCCTCGCACATAAGTTAATCAGCTTAAAAGCTTAATTGCAGTAAAAAGATCATTTAAAACCCAATTTCTTTATTTCTTCACTAGAGCGGATAATGTCGCAAATCACCAATTGACGATTTTTAACATTGACTACCTTCCTTCAGCAATCATCGCAGCAACAACATCAAGGCTGGCGGCTACGGCATAGACGATATTACAAATTTCCGGATAAGGGTAGATGATATCGGGGACGATAATACATTTAATGTCGGCTTTAAAAGCAGCTAAAGCCCCATTGATGGAATCTTCTAAGACTAAAGCATTTTCCACCGGAACCTGTAGACGCTGACAAGCCGTTAAAAAGATGTCAGGCCAGGGTTTCCCGTTAGCTACCTGGTCACCGCTGACAATACAATCAAAACTGTCTGCTAAACCGGCATTTTCTAAATACTGCATAGTCCGATCTAAGGGCGTAGAAGTACCGACTGCTATCTTTAAACCTAATTTCTTGCAGAGGGCCAGTAAATTATCCAATCCCGGTTTTTTCGGAATACCTTGGGCCAGGATTTTAGCCCGCCTTTTTGTCATGAAATCAATCATGAAGCTATTGATGTCTAAACCATCCGGGATTTCACCGATAATATATTTCCTACGGTCAAATTTATATTGGCCGATGGCAGTTTTCAGAATGTCTTCATCAATTGCGATATTGAGTTCTTTAAAGGCAGCAACGGTTCCTTCATGAGCTAATCTTTCAGTATCAAACATTAAACCATCCATATCGAAGATTACCAGTTGTAGATTTTCTATCATCACGTGCCTCCTGTAAATTAAACAATTAAAGGATAGTAAAATAAGCTTAGACTGTCAAATAAAAGTAGGTTTTTATGCTAGGTAACAGCTTGTCTAGCTAAAATGCCAGCTTAAGGCCAGTGATATTAGCCTTTATTTTTGTGACAGATACTCTATAATAATAAGCAGAGATACTTAGATATGAGGATTGGTTAATTGCAAGAAAATAGAATAATATTCGAGAATACGGTATTTTTAGATGTCGTAGCGGAAGATGCTAACGAACTTTTGGCCTTAGTCTATCAACAACTTTTGAAAGACGACTACGTTGAACCAGGTTTTCTTGAAGCTTTGTTACAGCGCGAGAAGCAATATCCTACCGGACTTCAAGGCAAATATCAAGCTATCGCCATTCCCCATGCTGACCCGATTTATGTTAAGCGGTCTTTTATTGCCGCAGTGCGTAGTGCTCAGCCCTTACAGTTTAAGGAAATGAGCGGGCAGGGAAAATGCTTGGAAGTTCAGATCATTTTCATCCTGGGGCTAAAAGACGGGCAAAAGCAGCTTAACAGTCTGGGAGCACTAATAGAGTTGTTCGTCCGAAGCTCAGAAAGTGCTTTAGCGTTTATGCAAGCTGAAACCATAGAGGAATGTTTAGAAATTTTTGCGCCTTTGCAGGATAAAGTAGTAAAAGAATAAGGCAGTAAAGAAAGGACTTGAGTTGATGAAAAAAATAATAGTAGCCTGTGGTAGCGGGGTAGCTACCAGCCAATTGATTGCCAGCACAGTAAAATCGTTATTAGATGAAAAAGGGGTAAAAGCCAGTGTCGAGGCTGTTGATTTAAAGTCGTTAGATTTGTATCTGCAAACAGCGGATATTTACATTTCGATTGTTCATGAAAAAAGAGAAATGCCGATTCCGGTTTTTGATGGTATTCCGTTTTTAACCGGAATGAATCGCGATGAAGAGTTAGAAAAGATTATTAAAGAAATAGAAAAATAGAAAGGGGATTTAAAATGGAAATTTTTGCTTTTATTATCGATGTTTTAATGAAGTTGGGTGCTCCTATAGTTTTACCGTTAGTAATGACGATCATCGGTCTTATCTTTGGCATGAAATTCAAAGATGCTATTTCTGCCGGTTTACTATTTGGCGTAGCTTTTATTGGTGTGGGGATAGTATTAACTCTGTTGATTGATACCATCACACCGGCAGCCGAGGGCTTCGCCAACATGACAGGAAAAAGCTTAACGATCATTGATGTTGGTTGGCCGATTGCCAGTGGTATTACGTGGTCATGGGCTTATGTTTTATTGATGTTTCCTATTGTCATTGGGGTCAATGTTGTCATGTTGTTGCTTAGATGGACCAAGACACTGAATGTCGATATTTGGAATGTTTGGCCGATTGCTTTTGAAGCTTTTTTGGCTACTTACTTCACTGGCCACTTGTGGGTGGGGATTGTAATTGCGGTAATCCATGCAGCTTTGGATTTACTGATTGCTGATGTCATGGCAAAAAGAGCACAAAAAATCAGTGGGGTACCGGGGGTCAGTTGCCCCCATCCCATGATGTCTTGTGCGCCGCCGATTTTCGTCATTGACTGGCTATTGCGCAAAATACCTTTTTTCAATACTGAACTTGATGTTGAAACCTTGCGCAATAAAATTGGTATCTTTGGTGAAAACCACATTTTAGGGCTCATTTTAGGTTTCTTGATTTCTATCATTGGTGGACTTGATCCCTTTACCAGTTTTGCCTATGGTGTGGTTGTCGGAGCAGCTTTCTATATTTTACCGATGATGGCTAAGATCTTCATGCAAGCCTTGGCTCCGATATCCAACAAAGCCACAGAAGTGATGAAGAAACGTTTTAAAGATCGCGAACTATATATTGGTCTGGACTGGCCTTTTATGGGGGGGCGTAGTGAACTTTGGGTAGTTATGATTTTTACCATACCGGTAACTATGCTTTTCGCCTTGATTATGCCGGGTAATAATGTTCTGCCGATGGCTTCCATCGTCACAATTTCTGCGGTGCTGGTATCTCTGGTTGTCTGCAACGGCAATATCCTAAGAATGTATATTTCTTCGGTAGTTATGATTCCTTTGATCTTCCTGTTATCTAATAAGATTGCACCGGCTTTAACGGCTTTAGCAGCCTCAACCGGAGCCTACGACTTTACTGCCGGTCAGACTATCACCTTGTGGGCGCAGGAGAGTGTTATTTTCCGTTATATTTTCCTGACGATTATTGAAGGCAACTATGTGATGATCGCGGCAGCTGTTCTGTTTATTGCTTCGGTTTACTTCATGATCAAAGGCTTTAATAAAGCGGATGCTGAAGAAGCTAAGAAATAATTATGGACTATAAAAAAGAGTTAGTTGCGACAGCTCGCATTTTAGAAGAAAAAGGTTTTGTGACGGCTTTAGAAGGCAATATTTCGGTTTTAGATCGGGAAAACGGGAAACTGTATATCACCGCTACCGGACAAAGGAAACTGACCATGACTGAAGAGATGGTAGCGGTCATGGATATCAACACTGATGAGCAACTGGAAGGCAGTTGTAAAGTCTCCAGTGAGTATCTTCTACATAAGATCGCCTTGATGTCGCGCCCTGACTGTACAGCGGCTATTCACAGTCACTGCTTATACTTAACAGCTTATGCTTTTCTCAATAAACCCATTGATATGAAAAACACCAATAACATTGCGGTTTTAGCGGATAAGATCCCTTGTCTTCCTTATGGTATACCGGGTACTCCGGACATCGCCACTGGTTTAAGCGAAGTCTTACAGAAAACTAATATGTGCTTATTAGGCAATCATGGGGTTGTTTGTATTGAAAAGAATCTCTTGTCTTGCAGCGGTTTACTGGAGATGGTGGAAAAAACTGTGCAGACTTATGAGTTGGCCAAGACTTTAGGAGAACCGGTGCCGATACCTGAAGAGAAGATCGCCATAATCAAACAAGTTGGGTATCATTAACTTAATCAATATTCAAAGCCCAGGCTCAGCTTGGGCTTTATTTTGCGAAAATCATAGAGCGCCAAATCCGGAAACAAAAAGCAGCCAAACTCGGAAACAAAAATGAGCCAAACATTGAAACAAAAAGCAGACAAATCCAGAAAATGAAGTATAATAGTGGTAGAAGATAATAATGGAGAAGTGAGTAAATGACAAAGGAATACCTAAAAAGAACAGTTGATATAGTGCTGACTAAGGCGCTGGCGACAACCGGGGCAGTTTTGATTGAAGGGCCTAAATGGTGCGGTAAAACCAGAACATCACAAGAAAAAGCAAAAAGCGCGCTGTTTATGCAGGACCCTGATTATTCTGCAAACTACTTAAGAATTGCGGATACTAAGCCTTCATTACTACTTGAAGGAGAAACACCAAGGTTGATTGATGAATGGCAAACGGCTCCGGTATTATGGGATGCTGTTAGGTTTGCGGTAGATCAAAGGAGTGAGAAAGGGCAATTCATTTTAACAGGCTCAGCTGTACCAAACGACAATACGATGCAGCACACTGGAACAGGCAGAATATCACGTATTTTAATGCGCCCAATGAGTTTGTTTGAGTCACTTGATTCCAATGGAACCATCTCGTTAGAAAAAATGTTTGAAAAGGAAGAAGATATCGCAGGAAAGTCTGATTTGACGCTAGAAAAACTTGCATATGTGATAACACGAGGAGGTTGGCCAGATTCTATTAATGAAAGCGATATAGTAGCTTTAGGGATTATTCATAGCTATATTGAAGCAATAATCAATGCTGATATGACGCGAGTTGATGGCATGAAAAAGAATCCGTTGTTAGTGCGGACGTTAATGCGTTCCTTAGCAAGAAATGTTGCATCAACGGCAAACTTATCAACATTACGTAATGATATGCTGGGTAGCGGAGAAAATATTTCAGAAAGAACCTTATCTACTTATCTAAATGCGCTTAGAAGAATTTATGTCATTGAAGACTTACCGGCTTGGAATCCGGCACTTCGCTCTAAAACCGCACAAAGATCAAGTCCGAAAAGACATTTTGTTGATCCTTCAATAGCGACAGCGGTATTAAGAGCATCCAAAGATTCTTTGTTGCATGACTTTAATACTTTTGGATTATTATTTGAATCTTTATGTATTCGTGATTTGCGGGTATATAGTCAGTTAATAGACGGCGAAATTTTCCATTATCGTGATAAAAATGATTTGGAAGCGGATGCTATTGTATCATTAAGAGACGGGCGGTGGGCCGCGGTTGAAGTTAAAATGGGCGCTAAAGAAATTGAATTAGCAGCAGCAAATCTAAAAAAACTAGAGAGTAAAATTGACTTAAACAGAATGCAAATACCAAGCTTTTTGATGATACTCACAGCTGAAGGCTTAGCTTATCGTCGTGCGGATGGTGTTTATGTTGTACCTATTGGATGTTTAAAATACTGACATAACAGCAACAAAAAAATCAGTTCTAGTTTAGAATGAAAAAGTTATTAAGTTAACAAATCGCATTATATTCTTTGCCCCGGTTTCATGCCTAGAGTTTGTAGTAAACCGGCTTCTTGGCAAGTCGAATCACCCAGCAGAATTTTGGTAGTAATAGGAAAGACAGTTTTGCTGAGATTTAGGCTAGTTTGATTGTTAAGCATGCCATCACAGAAATTATGGGCGAAATATTCTAAACCGGGAGAAATGGCAGGTACCAGTCTACCGATTAAGGG
>CAZUQA010000134.1:0-7870 GCA_964622375.1 uncultured Erysipelotrichaceae bacterium
TGAGGCTTCTACAATCGAAATACTGGAAAACATCAAGAATACTGATAGCACCGTCTTGGTCAGTATTTCAAAGATACTTTGTTTTTTCATTCTATTTTCCCTCGTTTCCTAATCACATTATATAATAATGAGCGATGTGTTTCAATGGTTGTAGAGCCAGTTATGAAGCTAGTTTAGAATAACCAGAGATTTTCCATTATGCTTTTTTGAATTATTCTTTTCAGGAAATTTTTGCTAAATTCACTCTTTCTTGAAATCACATAATAACTGAAAATATCTAGGTAAAGAAAAAAGTTAATTATGAAAAAACACGAATATTTATCAAAAAAATAGATATTGTTAAAAAAGCTATGGTAATCGCAAACTACAGCTCTTATTCTATTGTAATAGTTACTTAACAGCTGAGTTTTCTTTTTTATCCTTATTCTTTTTGTCTTTTCGACCACCACGGCTGATAAGATTTCTTACTTCTTGGAGCCTTTGATAATCATAGTCTTTTTCCGGAATCAACTTCATTAACCGGCTGCGTAGATTCGGGGCTTGGAAAGTCGCCACACCTATGGCCTTTAAATCTTCTTCATTTTCCCCATTAAGAATTAACTGCACAAAAGAGTTGGTTTTGCTTTCCAAACGATACTGCTTTATATCGTCAAACATCACGACTTCAACTTCCTCTTGATTCTCCGGATTAAAGAGCACTAAGCGATCTTTATATAGCTTGCAGGCGATAAAATCCTTGGTCGCTTTATAGGATAAAGCTACCAAACCTAAGACCGCCAAACCGCCTAGCTTCCAAAACTTGTGCGCAAAAACCAAGATCGCCACCCCCAAAATAGCGACAGACAGTTGGGTGAACCACGGGCGATTCTTGATCGTGGCTACACATTTTCCCTGGGGTAAATCAGCTAGGGTTTTAGTATATTCCATTGGCCCTCCTAAACTTATTTATTAGTTAATCAAGTCTTTCTATCTTCAATAATAGCTTGAATACCATAATGTGAAACAAGAACTTCTGTGCCTTTGGCAATTTCCACAGTTATATCTTCTTTGTCAATCTTCACAACTCTACCGTAAAGCCCGCCACCAAAGAGTACTTTGTCTCCGATTTTGAGACTCTTGTGAAACTCTTCAAGCTGTAGTTTTCTTTTTTTAGCATTATTGTAACTTAAGAAATAGTAGAAGACCATCCAAGCAACAAAAAATACCGCAACGACCACACTGCTGGCTAAAACATTGCTCCAAAAACCCTCCATAACAAATTCCTCTTTCTTTCTATAATACTATTATACCAGCTTTTTAGCACCGGCTATGTAAGTTTGCTTAACAGCATAATCGTCGTCAATCACGATGATGTCAGCATCATAACCTTCCTTAATTAGGCCTTTACGATCAGCTAAATCCAAGAAACGGGCTGGGTTTATAGTGGCGGCATTAATCGCTGTCGCTAGGGGAGCTTCGACGATGGTTATACAATTCTTCAACATTCTAATCAGTTTATTAGTACTGCCGGTCAAAGTACCATTGGGCAAACGGACAGCGCCATCTTCACCAATTTCCACCCAGCTGCCATTCTTCTCATGACGACCTACCGGCATCCCCTTTACTGTTGAGCTGTCGGTTATCAAAATCAGCTTATCTTTCCCTTTAGCGCGCACTACGGTACGCGCTACCGCAAAGTGAACATGCACACCATCACAAATCAACTCAGCATACATGTTGTCCATGGACAAAGCTGCACCGGCCGTTCCCGGGTTACGATGATGAATACCTACCATCGCGTTGAAGGTATGAGTGAAACTGACGGCTCCAGCTTCGGCAGCAGCCAGGCAGTCCTCATATTTAGCAGCCGTGTGGCCGATAACCACTTTGATTCCTCTTTCCGCACAATACTTAGTCAAGGCAAAGTCATTATCGCGTTCAGTGGCAATACAGACCATCTTGATATGGCCCCGCGCCGCTTCCTGATATTTTTCGAAAAGCTCAATAGTCGGCTTGGCAATGTAATAAGGATTGTGCGCGCCTTTATAGTCGTGATTAATCAATGGTCCTTCGACATGGGTTCCCAAAATCACTGCTCCCTCATTTTGATTTTCAATTAAATCGGCAATTATTCCCTGAGAAGCAATTAAATTTTCAAAAGGTGCCGTTGAAGTAGTTGCCATAAAACCGGTTACCCCCTCAGCCACCAAAGCTTTTTGCCAATTAGCCATTCCTTCTTTAGTAACGTAGTTACAATCCATGCCGCCATAGCCGTGACAATGGATATCAATCAAGCCCGGTAAAATTCGTAAATCACCATAATCCTCAGCACCGGCTTCTTCCCCATAGCCTTTTACTTTCTTAATTTTTCCGGCTTCTATTTCAATCTGAGCCGGTCTGAAAGCTTCATCAATCCAAACATTTTTACTTTGAATAATCATCCTTTATCTCCTTTATGTTTATTCCTCCGTCATGTTATACTGAAGCCGGAGGTTACATCATGATTAAATCTATAACTATTGAAATCTGTTGTGGTAGCTATGACGATTGTTTAGTAGCCCTTGACAATCAAGCTGATCGCATTGAACTTAACAGTTCTTTGGAGCTTGGTGGCATGACCCCTTCTTTAGCTACCTTACTTGCGGTGAAAGCTATCAGCGCAATTCCTCTTTGTTGCATGGTGCGCCCTCGTCCGGCTGGTTTTGTTTACTCGGAAAGCCTGTTTGAGATTGCCCTTAGTGATGCCCGCCTTTTTCTAGAAAACGGAGCGGATGGCATTGTCTTTGGCTTTCTTTTAGCCGATAATACCATCGATGGTAAACGGACGAAACAAATGACCGACTTAATTCACGATTTTGGCAAAGAAGCGGTTTTCCATAAGGCTTTTGATCAATGTCCGGATTTAGACATTGCCAGTCAAGAGCTCATAGCTTGTAGTGTTGACCGCGTATTAACTTCCGGTGGCTATCCGCCTTCCAAAATTCTCGAAGGCGCTCAGCGTTTACACAGTCTCAACGCTAACTATGGCGCTTCCCTCAGCTACCTACCCGGTGGTGGAGTAAGCTCAGACAATATTCGCCAAATACTCGACATCAGTAACTGTAAAGAAATCCATATGACCGGCAAGGCACTGCATTTTGACAGTAGCGAATATGTCGCTGTCGATGCTACCAATCTCAAGAAAATACTGGCTAATATATAAAGCTATTTCCCGCAAGCTGTTAAGGCTTGCTTTAAATGTCCGTCATTAGCACTGAGTATTTTCTCGCACTCTTCTTTACTTAAACCACTGTTAATCATCAGGACAGCTAATTTAACATTTTTGTCAGCTTTCTCATAATAAGTCTTTGCCATTTCTTCATCACAAGAAGTAATCTTGGAGATAATACCCCAAGAGCGTTTTATCAGTTTTTGATTAGTCGGCTTAACATCGACCATCAAATTATTGTAGACTTTCCCTAAACGGACCATGACCGCCGTCGATAGCATATTCAAAATCATCTTCGTCGCCGTCCCGGCTTTCATTCTGGTAGAGCCGGTTATCACTTCCTCACCGGTAACCGCTTCGATAGCGGTTTTAGCTATCTTGCCGATTTCACTGTTACTGACACAGGCCAAAGAGCCGGTATAACAACCGATTTCATTGGCGTATTTCAGTGCGGCAATAACATAGGGTGTTCTTCCACTGGCAGCGATACCAACTAAAACATCATTTTCCTTTAAGCCGATAGCTTTGACATCGGCGACACCCTGCTCTTGGTCATCTTCGGCGTTTTCCTGAGACTTATACAAAGCCGGAAAACCACCGGCAATCAGGGCCTGGACGGTCTCATAAGAAACCCCATAGGTCGGTGGGCATTCAGCAGCATCGGCAAAACCGATCCGTCCGGAAGAACCGGCGCCAATATAAATCAAACGTCCTTGTTTTTTCATTCGCTGCTCGATGGCTTCGACCAACTCGGCAATTTGTGGTAAGCACAAGCTGACGGCTTGAGCCACTTTTTGATCTTCCTGGTTAATTAAGCTGACAATCTCAAAAGCACTTAAAGTATCAATTTCCAAGGTTTTAGGGTTTTGAACTTCGGTTTCCAATTTTGTTAAGTCGATATTAGTCATTAGCTTTCCTCCCGGCTAGTTTTATCCCCCCGCTAAAATTAGGTGATAAACCAGATTGTTTTTTTGTGTTTGCCTACTACAAATATCATAGCACATCCCTCTTGCTTTTTTTAGGGGAATCGAAAATAAACAGAGAAAACAGCCAATAGTTTAGGGTTTCTCTACTTTCTTAACTACTTCAGTGCTATAATAAAAACAAGCTAAAACAAAGGAGAAATATTATTATGAGTGTACGTTTTGCCCTTATTAAGAAACAACTAAATGTTCCTTTACCTATCTATTTGTCTGGGTATTTTAATCGTAAAGATCCAGCTACCGAAATCCATGACCCCTTAAATATCAGTTGTTTTTATTTAGAAACTGATGACAAAGCCCTGGCAGTTTTTGGTGTGGACCTTTTAGGCATCTATTTCGGGGTTTATGACAAGTTTATTACAGCGATTCAAGAAAGAATCCAACGACCAAAACTGGCTATTCTTATCAGTAGCGCCCATACCCATTCTGCTCCCGGTTATCGCTCCGGAGTCGGTGATGATCAATCTTTGAATCTTGATGTACTGTTTGATGAAATTGTCGACAAGGCTGTAAGCATCCTACAAGAAGCCCCGAAAGTTGCCGCCCCGGCGACTCTCAGCTATGGTGAAAAACCAATTAATAATGTTGGCGCCAATCGTCGCGACAAAGACATCAAAGTTAATACCGTTTTGCGCAAATTGTCTTTTGACTTTGCCGGCAAGGAAGCTTTGGTAATTAACTTCCCCTGTCATCCTACCCATATGAGTGCCAGAAACCTTTTAGTCTCCAAAGACTTCCAAGGAGCAGCGATGGATGAGTTGGCAGCCCAAGGTTTTGTACCGATGTTTCTCCAGGGAGCCTGTGGTGACATTTCAACCCGCTTTACCAGAATTGAACAGACCTTTGAAGATATGGCCCGTATCGGTCATGTTTTTGCGGAAGAGATCAAAAGTTTGGCAACAACTGACAGTTTTGAAATCCAAGATTTTGACTACCAAGAATATGTTTTCCAACTCAACAAAAAGACTTATCAAACGGAAGAATTCTACTTAGCAGAGATAGAAAAGTTTAAAAAGGATTTAGAAGTCGGACGAGCAATACTGACCGCTGCTGAACTTAGGATTTTAGAAACAGCTTTGGAAGGAATCAATGTCGAGTATCAATATTCCAAAAAACAAGACTTTATCAACACTAATATTCGTACCGGTATTCTACGGCTTGATGACAAAGTAGCTTTTGTCTTCTTACCTTTTGAATTATTCTCGAAAATCTCCGATCAAATCGTAGCCGCCAGCAAAGTACCGCACATGATGATCGTCGGTTATTCTTTCGACGGCTTAGGTTATTTGCCTGATACAGCCAGTTTTGATCAATCCGGTTACGAAGTGTTATCCTGCACCTATGAAAAAGGTTCTGGAGAAATTTTCGGCAACAAAGTTATTGAAGTATTAAACCAAGGATGAGCCACGGCTCATCTTTTTTGTCATGTTAACAAATAGAAACTGTCATTGTATAAATTTTTATTGCCTTTATAATGATGACAAAAATAAAAAGAAAGGAAAGTACAGTGAGTAAAACTAAAGAATTTTTTGATGTTACTAAGTCTTATCTCTTACGCTTGGTAAATGAAGAAAAACCACAAATTTTAGCAGCTGCTAAAATGATGGGTGATTGCATGAATACTGATGGCATCATTCAATTATTCGGCCTTGATCATGGCGTGGCTTTTTCTATGGAACTGGGTTATCGCGCCGGTGGTTTGATGCCTTTTCATCAAATGCGAACCAGTGATTTAGTATTGCGTGGCGTCATTACGGAAGCCGAATATACGAAAGTCGATTTCAATAACGATATTGAAATGGCGCATAAGCTTCTTAGTCTTTACAATATTGCCCCCCATGATATGTTTTGCTTAATCAGTTTTGCCGGCAATGAAGCTTTAATAGTAGAGGTGGCTTTACAGGCTAAAAAGCAACAACAGAGAATCATCGCCGTTATCAATAAACGGTTAAGTGCCGCAGCCCCGGTTTTACACCCTAGTGGAAAGAAACTCAGTGATGTGGCAGATCTCACGCTTGATGTCTTAGCCCCAAATCCCGATACCGTCATTACTTTATCTGATGGTTCACCCTTTAACCAAGTCAGCAGCATCTGCGGCAATGTCATGGCCCAAATGCTAACAGCAGAGACTTATCGTTATTTAACTGATCAAGGTAGCGATTGCCCGGTATTATTGAGTGCCAATGTGAAAGGAGCCGACACCCATAATCGCGTTATTTCCGATAAGTATTTGGGGCGTTGGAACTCTTAGGTGCCGTCATGAATAAAACTATAAATATGGAAAGATTTTCCGAAGAATTATTTGTCGTATTAGACGAACTTTATGCCAGTCAAGCTGACAACATCAAAGCCACAGCTGAAGTCTGCGCCCAAGCCATCATTCAAGGTGGGGTTATCCAAGTTTTTGGTTCCGGACACTCTATCGGTTTTGGCTTGGAGATGTGGGGCAGAGCCGGTTCTTTGGTTCCTGTTCACAATATCAACATGAGTGATTTTGTGATCAAAGGTCAAGTTACTTACGATGATTTTCGCAATCCTGATGACATTTTTGAAAGACGACCCGGTATCGCCGATAAGCTTTATGGTTTATACAATATCGCACCCCAAGATGCCTTTATTATTATTTCAAATTCCGGTATCAACGGTGTAGTCATTGACATGGCAATATATGTTAAGCAACTCGGCCATCCTCTAATTGTGGTAACCAGTTGGCAACACACTTCCGTAGAGGACAGCCGGCACCCCAGTGGTAAAAAACTCTATGAGTTAGCCGATATCGTTATTGATAACTGTGGACCCCGAGGTGATGCTTTAATTGAAACCGGAGGCCTTGAGAAAATTTGTTCGATATCTTCGATTACCGGAGCTTTCATTGCCCAAACTATCGCCAGTGAAACCTGTGAATGTCTAATAAAGCAGAATTTTGATTTGCCGATATTATGGCCGGAAACTCGCTTAGGAAGTAAAAGTCACAATACCGATTTAGAGGAAAAATATAAAGGGAGAGTATAAAAATGTTTGATTATGAGTATTCAAAAAAAATCATTGATCTGTTGTCATTAGTTGAGGATAAAAATCGGGAAATGATTCCTCTTCTTGCCGAAAAACTGGCGGATAATATCATCAATGATAAAATTATCCACGTCTTTGGTACCGGACACTCACATATGATCGGTATCGAACTATTCGGCAGAGCCGGGGGTTTAGCTAATGTCAATGCTTTACTGGACCCCGATACTTTGACTAGCTTCGGGGCAATAATTCGCAGCAGTCAATTAGAACGTTTACCCGGTATTGCCGATATTATCTATGAAAACTATACTATTGAAGCCGGCGATATCATGATTATCACTTCCAATTCCGGGCGTAATTCACTACCGATTGAAATGGCGATGCGCTGTAAAAAGGAAGGTGTTTATGTCATTGCCTTAACTAACCTTGAACAATCCAAAGCCGCAATCAGTCGCCATCCTTCCGGTCAGCGCTTATTTGAGATTGCCGACTGTGTTTTGGACAATTGTGTGCCTAGCGGCGATGCTTTGTTAGATATTGACGGCATAAAAACCGGAGCCGGTTCCAGCATTGCCAGTATGTTCTTGTTGAACATTATAACCTCCGAAGCCTTAAAACTTGTTACTGCCAAAGGCTATAAACCTTATGTCTTTCAGTCACAAAATGTCGATGGCTACAACAATGATGC
>CAZUQA010000135.1:0-8523 GCA_964622375.1 uncultured Erysipelotrichaceae bacterium
AAAGAAAACATCCCCTGCTTTCAGGTAGAAACCCAGATTTATCCGATATTGCAGAAGAATCTCAATACTGATGGCAGTTTAAAATGCTCATTATGCTCAAAATTCAAGAAAGCTCTGGTTATTGAGAAAGCGAAACAAGAAAACTGCAACAAAGTTGCTTTTGCCCATCATGGCGATGATGCCATTGAAACTCTATTTCTTAATGCTATTTATGGTGGTAGAATCGCTGTTTTCCGACCAAAAATGTATATGTCGGAAAGCAAAATTGAGTTTATTCGCCCATTAATCTACCTGCGGGAAAATGAAATACAATCTTTTGTCAACCAGCAAAAACTACCGGTTATCGCCAGCAACTGTCCCAATGACGGTCACACCCAAAGAGAAGAAATGAAAGTTTTACTCAATCAGGTGTATAAAAAGTTCCCAATGGCATATGAGAACTTCCTAAAAATGCTTAGTAATGTTGAAAAAGTAGATCTTTGGATTAAACTGCAAGAAGACTTAAACAGCTATGATAACTTTAGTAATTTTTATGAAGATTCTTAGAACACTACCAAGTCTTATTGTATAAATCTTTTGCAATAACCTCGATGCCAGGAAGTTCTTTTTTACCGAGTATATCGCATAAATCAAACCGCTTTGCTCCTAGCAACCCACCTTTTGATGTTTTACGAAAGTTAGTCTCATAGAATTTTTCCACTAAAAAATATCTAAGTTTAGTAGTTTTCAAATCCCAACCGAAATTTTTCTTCGCATCTTTAATTACTTCTTTGACTTTATCATGAATTTCTTTTTCTGACAGTTTGCCTATTTCTAAGGTATATTCTAAATTACCATTTGTGTTGAAGTTTACGCAAAATACTGCCTTGATTTTTCCAATTGCTTTTACTACTTTGTTATCATATAACCCTAAATAATTGTGAATTGAAACACGACGGCTAGCGCTTCTGTAACAAATACTTAAACGAAAATCGCTTTCATATGTTATTTTTGATGATACTACTCTCATTATCTTGTACGAGTTGTCAATCAACTTTGCTTCAATACAATAATCATTGAAGTCATCTAAAATTTCCTTCATTTCGTAATCTTGTTCGCTTAGCAATTCATCAATCATGCTAATAAGTAATTCAAATGTTACATGTTTATGAACAATGGTAGAACATTTCGTTTTGGAATTGAATGTTTTAATTTCTGCTTTTAACTTTTTCTCGAAATCACATTCCATGTCGCATGGATCCAATGTGAGTAAAAGATTGTTGCAACTACGCTTATCAAAGGCATTAAGATGATTAATAAGCTGTCCTGAAGTAAAATTATTGTTAAGCTTTGTTTCAATCAATATCCTCCAACTATCTTGAAAAATTTCACCATCAGGTATAGAACCTACCCCCTTGGTTTGTGTGTTAAAATACAACTCTAATTCTTCTTTTTCGAAAAGTAAATTTATGAATTCATAAAATTTGCTAGGCGAAAAGTTATACAACCTATGCAACAATAATACAGTATTTGCTGTAACAACATTCTCAGGTTTGCTATAGCGTTGAAAATAGTGGACTTTCATATGTTTTCTCCTAAAACTAAAATAATATGGCAACGCTCTAAATGGTATTAAGAGAGCAGTTTAAGTTCAGTAATGCTTCCTCAAATTCCCTGAAGTTATAGTCTCACCTTATCATTCTTCTATACACTTTCATTATAATGCGGCGAAGCGATGTCTATACTATTTATCTGATTTTCTTGAATGAACTGTAATATATCGTATAAATCACAAGTATCTATGGCATAAGTTGCTTGTTCTTTGACTTCCGCTTTAGCATTAATCGCAATGGACTGGCCACAGAACTCAAATAGCGGAATATCGGTAATACCATCGCCGACTGCTAAGCACTCTTGTGGTTTGATATTGTGCTTTTGACAGTAAGTTGCTAAATGTTGAACTTTATCTTCTGCTGTAAGAAAGTTTAGTAATGTACCGGTAAAGACGCCATCAATAATCTCAAACTCACTACCAAAACTACCATCAAAGCCCCAAATTTCTGCAGCTGCTTCAGCGACCGCTTGGGGACCGGAAGTAATAATCAAAGTTGTTATACCCTGTTTTTTGAGTTGTTGAATAACCTCCGATATATTTTTTAGGGGCTTTACTTGTAGAAGAAATTGTTCGGCAACTGTACTTTTTTTCAAGCCGGTGAGTAATGGTGCTGCCAGATAGTCGGCTGATACATAGTCAATTTCTCCGCTATCCTCTTTTTCTTGAATTACTTTTTGTTCTTGGTACTTGCCGTTTAAAAGACACAAAAGACTAAAGGATTTTAGTCCGCTGATTAAAGTTTCATCTAAATCAAAAGATACCAGTTTAATTGTCATATTGCTTAAAAATAAAACAGGAAAATGTTATTTGTCCTGTTTCTTAACTTGATTGAGTAATTCATCGATTCTTTGAGCTTTATCTAAAGTATCATCATAGATAAAACGGATTTCCGGCGTTTTATAGGTGCTTAACTCTTTGGCTAAAGCCGTTCTGATAAAACCTTTGGCGTTATCCAGGGCTTTCATTGTGCTTTTTCTTTGTCTAGCACCCCCGGTAATCATGACATAGACTTTAGCCAATGATAAATCCGGTGATAATTCCAGATCACTGATAGTCACTAAGCCAAGATCAGGGTCTTGAAGTTGAAATTGGATAATTTCCGCGATGATCTTGGTTATTTGGTTAGCTAAACGCTGTTGTTTGATTTTCATACTTGCGGCACTTCAACATCACCATAGGCTTCGATGATGTCATTTTCCTTAATATCGTTGTAGTTTTCGATGGTCATACCGCAATCATAACCGCTGGCTACTTCTTTGACGTCATTCTGGAAACGTTTGAGAGAACTCAGTTT
Source organism: uncultured Erysipelotrichaceae bacterium (assembly GCA_964622375.1). Lineage (GTDB taxonomy): Bacteria > Bacillota_I > Bacilli_A > Erysipelotrichales > Erysipelotrichaceae > CAZUQA01. Next base: position 2,889 of record CAZUQA010000135.1, read on the forward strand.
GCCGTGATAGACCACAACCCCGTCACGGATTAGTCTTACTTTGGATTCTCTGACCATCTTACCCTCAGTTACCATACAACCGGCAATCGTCCCGATTTTTGAGACTTTAAACAGTTGGCGCACTTCCGCTTGACCCCAAACCACCTCTTCATAAACCGGAGCCAACATACCTTTCATGGCAAGTTCGATATCTTCCAAAACTTTATAAATGATGGTGTAAAGGCGAATTTCAACCTTTGATTCTTCGGCTTTTTTCTTAACGGCGGCATCGGGTCGAATATTAAAACCGATAATCAAAGCTTTAGAAGCATCAGCTAACATGACATCACTTTCGGTAATAGCGCCGACTGAAGAACGGATGACATCGACCTTAACGGTTTCCAGGCTGATTTTTTCTAAAGAACTCTTTAAAGCTTCCGCTGAACCTTGGACGTCAGCTTTGATTATTAAAGGAATTGATTGAATATCGCCGGCTTTAATCTGCGCTGCTAAATCATCTAAAGAGCGGGCCGAAGACTCTTTACGCTCAGTGACTTGTTTATTACTGGCTCGGGTTCCGGCAATCGAGCGGGCTTCTTTATCGCTGGCGAAAGCTTTAAAGATATCGCCGGCTTCCGGAACATCGTTTAAACCGATGATTTCTACCGGCATCGAAGGGGTGGCGACTTTGATATCTTTACCGGTATCATCGCTCATTCGCCGTACTTTGCACAGACAAGAGCCGACTACTAAGAAATCTCCGGTTTTTAAGCTGCCATTTTGGACTAATAAAGTAGCCACCGGTCCGCGACCTTTGTCCAGTTTGGCTTCAATAACCGTACCGTAAGCTAATTTATTAGGATTAGCTTTTAACTCTAATACTTCGGTAACAACCAGAATAGACTGTAAAAGTTCATCAATACCCTGACCGGTCAAAGCGGAAATGTTGACGAAAATGGTCTCCCCACCCCACTCTTCGGTCACTAAACCTAAATCGGTCATTTGGGCGGTAATGTTTTCAATGTTGGCTGTCGGTTTATCAATTTTATTGATAGCGACGATTATCGGCACTTTAGCGGCTTTGGCGTGATCGATGGCTTCTTTGGTTTGGGGCATGATACCATCATCAGCTGCTACTACAATGACACAGATATCGGTTACCTGGGCGCCGCGGGCCCGCATTTGGGTAAAAGCTTCATGGCCCGGGGTGTCTAAAAAAGTCACGGCTTTGCCGTTGACGGAAATTTGGTAAGCCCCGATATGTTGGGTGATGCCGCCTTGTTCGGATTCTACAACTTTAGTGGAACGGATCTTGTCCAATAAGGTGGTTTTGCCATGGTCAACATGGCCCATGATGGTAACTACCGGTGCTCTTTCTTTTAAGTCGTGGGGATCATCGCTTTCATCCAGCAAAGCAGCGAGATCTTCATGCGCTTCTTTAGTCACTTCAACAGCGAACTCCATACAAACCAGCATTACCGCTTCATCATCCAAGGAGCTGTTGATCGTCACCATTTTGCCTAACATGAAAAGCAGTTTAATGATGTCACTGGAGTTTTTATGGAGCTTTTCTGCCAATTCCAAGACGGTAATTCCCGGCTTATAACTGATTTCCGTTACTTTCTTGGCTATTTCTTTTTCTGTTGGCACATATTGTTGGCGGTTGTTGTTTTTTCTCGGACCGCGATAATTGCGTTTTGCCATAGTATCACCTCGATTTTTCTATTTTTCTAACATATTTTGTAACTCTTGATATAGTTCTGGGGGTACGGCTATCTCTAAAGCTCTTTCTAAGGCTTTAGTTTTAATAAGTCGGTCCAGGTTTTCCTGGTTTAGCTTAATATAAGCACCCCGACCGTTGGCTTTACCGCTGGGGTCGATAATCACTTCACCTAGCGGGGTTTTGACGATGCGCAACAACTCCTTCTTGGGATATTGTTGGTTCGATGCCAGACATTTACGTAAAGGAATCTTGCGAACTTTCATCTTTACTCCTCAAAATCATAGTATTCGTCATACTCATCATAATCCACATCTTCAATCCATTCTTCTTCAACATCGATGTCGGAGGTAAGTGCCGCCAATTCTTCATCGGAGTAAACCGGCTTAACGACATCAATTTCTTTATCTTTTCGCAGTTCGCTGGCCCGAAATTTACGTTCTTCGCTTTCTTCTTTCACCTTTTTCTTAGTAACTTTCTTATCGTCTTTCTTAGGCGCCGGGGCCGTACCGGCAGCAATAGCTTCTAAGCGGGAAACATAGGAAGTATCTCTTTCCGCCAGTGATTTCTTAGCTTTTTTAATTTTCTTTTCAATTTCTTCGTCTTCCTTACGCTTAGCTTCCGCTGCCTCTTCGGCTTTAATTCTGGCTGCTTCCTCTTCCGCTTGTTGGGCTTCTAGGCGTTGAGCTTCCTGTTCGGCAACAATTTTAGCTTCTTTTTCCTGCAACTCAATTTCTTTCTTGCGTAATTCATTTTCTACTTTAGCAATGAAAGTCAAAGACGCAATCTCCCAGTCAATACCGGCGCCTTCGATTTCTTCTTTGGTTTTAATGTCAATCTTATTGCCGGTTAATTTAACGGCTAAACGGGCATTTTTCCCTTTTTTACCGATAGCTAAAGATAGCTGTGTGTCTTCAACCACCACCACTAAACCCTTCTTTTCTGCACTTTCAAAAATACCCAGAACATTGGCCGGTGAAAAGGAATTCTTAATTAACTCAATGATGTTGTCACTCCACTCAAAGATATCAATTTTCTCACCTAAAATCTCTTCTGAGATAACTTTAACTCTTTGGCCGCGTTGACCGATACAAGCGCCGATAGGATCGACATCGGCTCTTTTGGAGTATACCGACATCTTACAACGCTCCCCGGGATCACGGGCAATAGCCTTAATCTCGACGATACCATCATAGATTTCCGGAACTTCGTTTTCAAATAAACGGCGAACTAAGTTAGGATCAGCCCGGGATACCAAAACCTGGGCTCCTTTGGAGTCTTTGTTTACTTCGGTGATGACGACCTTAAGCCGTTGGCTTTCGGAATATCTTTCACCGGGTATTTGAGCAGCTCTTGGTAAAATAGCCAGGGTTTTCCCCAAGTTGATTACCACAAACTTCTCTTCTACCGATTCCACAACGCCGGTGACCATCTCATGGAGTTTACCGATATACTCATCGTACACTGCCTGCTTTTCCGCTTCTCGTATTTTTTGTTTCATGACACTTTTAGCTAAACTGGCAGCAGCCCGACCCAGGGTGGTCACATCGACCTCTTCTTCATAGAAGTCTTCCAGTTTTAGCTCGGGATTGCGACTTTTGGCGATATCCAAAGCGATTTCCAACTCGTCATCTTCAACTTCCTGGACCACCAAAAATTGGTGGAAAAGCTTGAGCTCGCCCTGATCCTCATCCACTTGGACCCGAACTAAAGCATCAGGAATCTCAATCTGTTTGCGATAAGCTTTGACTAAAGCATCCGACAAAGCACCGATGACGATATCCTTGGATATCATCCTTTCACTTTCGATAGCCGTTAAGGCTTCAACTAGTTCTGCAATTCTCATACTCTTCTCCTAAATCTTCACGCTCAGTTGCATCTTGGCAACTGCCTGATAATCAAATTCTATAGTTTTCTTGCGACCCTTAATAAAACCGGCAAGCGTAAATTTATCATCCTTTATTCCCAAATAACCTTTAAAGCTCATTAAACCAGCCTGCGCTTCTTTAAAATTCACATTTACATAGGCTCCCAGCTGTCTTTTGGCATCCTCAGCATCAACCAAATAGCGCTCTGCCCCACAACTACAGACATCGAGATAGTAGTCTTCCTCTTCTAGCGTTTCGTCAATGTAGGGATCAATGATTTGAGAAACTTGAGAACAGAGCTCCATGTCGACACCCTGAGGGCTGGCAATCATCACTTCTAGAACTTTCTTGCCGCTTTGGCGTTGCCAACTGACATTGACTACCTTAACTTGCAGAGAATTTACCAATTCTTGCATCTTTTCTTTTAGTACATCCATACTTCTCCCAACTAAAGAGCAAAGAGTGGAACCCCACTCTTTCTTGTGACTAAATACTAGCATAAATCGTGACCAAAAAGCAAGTCTTTTATCAGCAGGCCTCACTTCACAGGCTTTGCTACCGAAAGTCGGCCCAGACAAAGGAGAGTGGCGAGTAAACTTCCAAGGTTCAGAATAGACAAAGCTCTGCAGGGCAAATTCAACATAGCCCCAGTTTTCTAAGTAGGTTTCACTGGTTTGACAATCAATAAAATCGACGTACCCTTCTTCATTGATAAAATGGCAACTTTGGTTTACCTTGTCAAGCAACGATTCAATAACAACCGGGGTTGAGGAGATTTCCGACAGGATAGCGATGAAAGCGTTATAATGCTAAATGCTGCTCGGTAATTACCGGTAAAGAAAAAAGATACTCATCATTGAAGCTTAGGTCAAAACCGGCATATTCCCGAATCGGGACATAGTTTTCCGGGCTGCAATTTTTCGCTCCATCCCAACAAATCAAAGGCACTTCGGTACCGCTGGGGTCGTAGAATAAGCGCAAACTAGCGTTTTGCGGTTCGTACATCGAAGAAGCCGCCTCCAAAATATAGCGCGGTCCCCCTTCCAAACCATATTTAACGCTTAAATACTGCAATTTGACAAAAGTATCTTCGATATTGAAGTCGTAGCTGTCAACTTCACCGCTAAAATCCAGATAGCCTTGTGAATTTTCTTTAAGGAAGAGAGAATAATTGATGCCGGGGCCACCGGGGTAACCTTTAGCTTTACTGTTATTGCCACTGAAACGGATGTCGCTGACAGTTTGTTTATTGTTTTTTACCAAGAAGAATGCTTTAAGCTCAGCGCCGCTGGTTTTCTCCAGTGCTACTTCATTTATCATTTCTGCTAAAAAGTCCAATTCAATATTTTGTGGCAGTGAGCTAAGGTCGCGAAAATCATCATTCCCGAAAAACCGCCAAAACAACTTGCCGTTTGGCTGTTCACCAATAGCGGTTTTGCCGTAAACTTTAAAATTGATTTCACAACCATTTAAAAGCACCGCAGTATAATCCAACTGTTCGCTGCGGTAAACCAACTCAGCGTAATTGTTTTGTTGTAAGACGAGGTTTATTCTGTCGACATAAGAAAGATACTCGCGTCGTTTTTCTTCAAATACAGTTTTTGCCCCAGCCACAGAAAAATCCAGCGGCTTCGCTTTATTTTGGCAAGCGCCAAGCGCAATTATTAATAGCACACAAAGCCAAATTATTTGGCCTTTTGTTTTCATAGTCTTACTCAGCAGCCGAAGTCAATTTAGCGATTAATGCGGCGACCAGAGCTGTTCGCTCTACCAGATAATCGACATTGACCCATTCACCAACTGTATGGGCGCCACCCCCAACCGGGCCCAGACCATCCAATGTTGGGATATATTGACTGGTATTGTTGCCGTCACTGCCCCCGCCTACCAGTTCTCCCGGCAGTTCAGCCAGACCCGCTTGTTTTCTGATGGCATTAGCTAAATCGAACAGTTCTTTGCTTTGCGGACTCTGCTCAAAAGGTAAGCGACCGATACCACCTTCAACTTTAAGGCTTATTTTTTCATTAAATGGTTGCAATTCTCTGATCTTTTTGTCCAGTTCTTTAAG
>CAZUQA010000136.1:0-2374 GCA_964622375.1 uncultured Erysipelotrichaceae bacterium
TTACCAATAGTACCTTAATACAAATAAAACACCGCTTGGTGTTTTTTTCTCACTACTACCTGATTCAAATTCGTGCTCATTTACTCATTTGCCTTTCTTTTTTTAAGGGGTAAATCACCATCCGGCCTCCAGGGTTTTTCGAAACAGCCTTTAATGCCAAATCTGACATACAGTAGCGCCAATAACAAAATGCCGCTTACCAAAACACTGCCTTCCGGCCCATAGATTCCACCGGAAAGAAAAACATTGTTACCGCCTTCTATTACCAACACACTGAGTTGCTTGTTGCCACTGACAATAAAACCAAACACGGTCCCCAACAGGAAATTCCAGGCAAAGTGAAAACCACAAGAGAGCCACAGCTTTCCGCTTTTGATAAACATAGCGGCAAAAACCACGCCAGCCAGAAAAGTATTGAATGTTGAAAAAACAGTAGCACCTTCATTCAACAGGTGTAACAAGGCAAAAATTATTGCTGAGGTCAGTAGGATTACCATTTTATTGCGGCTGGTTTTTAAAGCGGTCATAAAATAGCCGCGAGTCAACAATTCCTCAACAAAGACAAAAACCGCTAAGCTGATTACTTCAACCAGCATATCTAAGGTCAACAAGTAGGCAGCATTAACTGAAATAATTTCAATATCTTTGACTAATAATAAAATAAGAAAAAACAAAGTAGTTAAAATCAGTCCCAGCAGTAAGCCTTGACACAAATCAAAAAACAGCTTAGTTTTAACCACCCCAATATCCGACAATTTACGACCAAAGATAAGTCTTAACAGCAGTACTGTGCCCCCTATTGTCATGATGGCATAAACCGCAGTAACCAACAACTGGCTTAGCGGATTGTAATTGTCTTCCCTTACCAACAATTGTGCCAGTGTCATACTTACGATTATCAACAACAGCATAATAGTAATGCTCCAAAAAGAACGCACTTCACCATATTTGTTAATAATTAGCTTACTCAGTCTTTTCATAATAACTCCCTTCTCATTAAACCGTTATTGCCGGTTACTTTATAAACCTTGTTGCCACTGATGCTTTTTCATATCAACTAAACCCTTTGCGGTAAATGTCACCCCTTCTTCAACTAACAAATCATACTGTTCATCCCAATAAGGTGCTAAGCGACCTTGGAAATTAACGACACGATGACAGGGAAAATCGCCATAAAGCGGAGCCAGGTGTAAAGCTTTACCTACTAAACGTGAATTTTTATCGCGTCCGGCTAATAAGGCAATTTGTCCGTAACTCGCCACTTGCCCGTAAGGTATCTCTTGGACAATGCCATAGACTTGAAACAGGAAGTCTTCATCTAGTTTTCTTTGCATGTATTTCCCCGCTAACTTAATGTATTTATTATACAAGAAAAAGAGCCGACAAAATAAAAACAAGGGCTAGTAACTTTGACTAGTCCCTTGTTTGTTTCCCCCAGTGTTATATTACGATTATCTATCAGTCTTCAGCCAGTGACAACAGTTTTTCTTTTAGGTACTGTTGGCTTGCTTCCGCTTCTTGATATAAACACTGTTTAACAAATTCTGTCTCTTGCAAGTGCGCCAGCAATTTCTCGAGCACTTTCACCTGATCATCAGGATTGGCAATTGCTAAGTTGATAATGAGTTGGCAAGGCAGTTCACTGTTACCTGCCATTTCCCTGACCATAACCGCTGTCTTCAGCCTTTGAAAACACAAACTGTTTTTATAGGAATATTTCGTATCAGTACGCGCAATAGCCAGCGGAATCTCCAGCGGCAAACCGGTAGGAAACTCTTTTTCCCTTTCAATACACTTTAAGCCATACTCACTGCTGACTAAGCCCAAAGAAAACAGCTGTCTTCCGGCATTTAGTAGCGCCGCTTCGTAAGTCGCTGCCTCAGAGTCAAAGACCAGAATTTCCATTTTATCAAACTTGATTTCCTGGGCTGGTCCTTGGGTCTTTCTTAAAATGCTTTCTGCGACCCCGGTGACATTCATATCAGTAATTTCGCCAATAATCTGATAACCGTTACTTTGCCAGAAACGTTTGCCGTTTTCTGTGGAACAAAAGGTAAAGACATTGGCACAGTCATAGAAAGCCCGTTTCTCCGCAAAAGCTACTAAAGCCGCCCCTAAATTGCGATTGCGATAGCCCTCAGCCACCACTAAACCGCGAATGAAAGCTTTTAAAGTGCTGTGCATTTCCAGTAGCAAACAGGCAATCACCTTATCAGCTGTTTTAATCACAAACACTTCCTCATCCGGGGAACTGACTTTATGATAATTGTAAGCTAAGCTTTGGCCTAAAGCCCGCCAAGGATCGCTGTTTGCGAAAAGGGCAGCACACTGTTGGTAATCGCTTTCTAAAGTTGTTCGATAAAGCTCAAGAACT
>CAZUQA010000137.1:0-1771 GCA_964622375.1 uncultured Erysipelotrichaceae bacterium
GTGAAACTTGGAGCCAATCACCTATTTGAATTTCACACAAATTTAGGCAGAATGACAGCAACTGTCAGTGATTTTGTTTTTACCAAATACACGGAAGAAGCCGGGATAAGCGGAGAGTTTACAATGCCGGCTGGCAGTGTAATTGAAGTATATGGTTTTGCCAGTGCCTGGATAAAGATCGACGAGAAAGTCTCGAAAAAAATTCTGGAGGCGAAGATTCAAAACAATAAAGTGAATTAGCGGGGATAAATTATGGCAGAGAAAAATGTAAAACTATTTGAAAATAAGCGAATTCGCTCCCTGTGGGATACAGAAGAACAGGAGTGGTACTTATCGGTTGTCGATGTAGTTTCAGTATTAACAGAGCAACCCGACTACCGGAGTGCTACTAAATATTGGAACACAACAAAAAGCCGATTGATTGATGAAGGAAGTCAACTGTCCACAAAATGTCGACAGTTGAAAATGAAGGCGCAAGACGGCAAAATGCGCTTAACCGATGTTGCAAATGCTGAACAGATTTTACGCATTATTCAATCAATACCATCACCTAAAGCTGAACCATTCAAGCTGTGGCTTGCGGCAGTTGGGAGTGAGCGAATTGACGAAACGATTGATCCGGAGTTGACAATCGATCGGGCTCTGGCAACCTACTTAAAAAAAGGTTATAGCCGGCAATGGATTAATCAACGCTTGCAGGCGATACAAGTACGGAAAGAATTGACAGATGAGTGGGATAATCGGGGTGTGAAAAAAGGTTTTGAATATGCCATTTTGACTGATGAGCTAACCAAAGCGTGGGCAGGACTGAACACCAAACAATACAAAAACCTCAAAGGTTTGAAAAAAGAGAATTTACGCGATAACATGTCAACGCTTGAGTTGGTATTGAACATGCTGGCGGAAGCAACGACAACAACCTTATCCCAGAAACAAAAGCCGCAAACGCTTGATGAAAACATTGAAGTAGCTAAACAAGGTGGTGGTATTGCCTTGATACCAGAAAGGCGATTGAAGAAGCAGCCGGTGAGCCGGTTATTACTTCCGGAAAAGCTGTTGATTTTTCCCAGCTTATTACCGCTGTGCTAGAGGATAAAAACGCAAACAAGGACAAAGAATAGTTGTTGCATGCTGGATTAGTTAATGCTTTGAGAATAAAGCTGGCGAGCCGTGTATTAGGGGTTTATAGGACAGAACAATATAGAAAGTATCGAAGTTCCACTTCGCTAAAGTGGTAACTGAACGGTAAAAAAAGGCGGGAAAACCACCTTTAGAAGAAAAATCGATAGATTATAATAAACCGGTCATCTTCATTGAGCAATGAAGTGACTTTTTATTTTAAAACAATGAATGCGGATCGCTGTAGTTGAGGTTATGAGCTAAAGCAACACCACGGCAGGTCAGCTTTCCCTGATAAGTATTTAGTCCGTTTAAAAGATGGGGGTCAGCCTTTAAAGCCGCTTCCAAGCCTAAATCTGCGATTTCCAAGCCCCAAGCTAAAGTAGCATTATTTAAAGCATTGGTAGAAGTGTTGGCGACTACTCCGGGCATGTTGCCGACACAATAATGCAGAATGCCGTCAACTATATAAATGGGATCATCATGGTAGTGCATTTGACTGGTTTCACTACAACCACCCTGGTCGATACAAACATCGACAAATACCGCTCCGGGTTTCATGGTTTTCAGATATTCTTTCTTAATTAACTTAGGAGCTAAAGCCCCGGGGATTAAAACTGCACCGATGATGATATCCGCTTTCTCTAAAGCG
>CAZUQA010000138.1:0-7875 GCA_964622375.1 uncultured Erysipelotrichaceae bacterium
AGAGATTATAATTGTGCTGAGAAAGTGTTAAACTTGTCTAATCAGGTTTTAGTTTTAGGTTTAGATGAATTTGCCACAAGAGCAGCTGCCGGCTTTGGCGGGGGGATGGCTATCCAGCATTTGTGTGGCGCTATTGCCGGAGCGGTGATGGTTTTATCCCTGCGTCATGTCAGCACTGTTGCTCATAAATCGGATATTGCGAATGTCGAGAAAGCTTTCTTGGCAGAATTGGAAAAGAAACTTGGCAGTCTAATGTGCGACAGGCTCAAAGAAACCTATTACACGCCGAAGAACAAATGTGAACACATTATCCGGTCAACAATTGAGGTCTTAGAAAAATATGTCTGAATTAGTATTAAAAAATTTGGTTATTCGTGATTTACAAAAGAAAGAATATCACCTGTTACGTGAGTTTATTTATCATGCAATTTTTCGCAAAGATCCCAGTCTTGAGATTCCTCAATCCATAATTGAAGAAGCGGAAATAAAAAACTATATTAGTGATTTCGGCAGAAAGCATGATTTTGGCAAAGTGGTGGAAGTAGATGGGAAGATTGTAGCCGTAGCTTGGACTAGATTACTAAACGGTGAAATAAAAGGTTACGGGTACATTGATGAAGAAACCCCGGAATTTGCGATTGCGGTTTTGCCGGAGTATCAAGGTAAAGGCATCGGTACTAAGTTATTGCGCAATTTATTACAGTATTTAAAAGCGTTGGGCTACAAACAAGCGGCTTTGGCTGTCCAAAAAGAAAATCCCGCACTCTATCTTTATTTGAAGGTGGGTTTTTATATCGCCAGAATTAAAGAAGAAGAATATGTGCTTATCCATGATTTGTTCGTGATTAAATAGTTCTGCATACTTGGCGACAATAATTGTTCTTGAAACAGTTATTGAGCTATGGTAGAATGATACAGCATTAAACTGGTAGTTCCGCTGGGCGTAATACTTAAGAACTGACAGTAGTAGAAAAGGAGATCGGACATGAATTTGAATCTAGTCAATGAAGTAACTGCTTCACAACTTAAGACTGACATTCCTGATTTCAAAGCAGGAGCTACCGTAAGAGTTGATGTCACCATTCGCGAAGGCAACAAAACCCGGGTTCAAGCTTTTGAAGGGATTGTCATCAAAAGACAAGGAAGAGGCATTGGTGAAACCTTCACGGTACGCAAAATGTCATCACAAATTGGGGTGGAGAGAACCTTTCCCTTACACTCGCCTATCATCAAAGCGATCCATGTATTGAAGCATGGTAAGGTAAGGCGCAGTCGGCTTTATTACATGCGTGGACTTTCCGGGAAAGCCTCCCGACTTAAGGAAGTACGTCAAAAGAGCGAGTAATTTCGCTTTTTTTGAGCTTAAAAGTTAGAAATATAGGATGAATTGTACTATAATAATTTTATGGATATGAAGAAAATCTTTAAGGAATTGTTTTCCTATGTCAAAATAATCGTTATAACCTGGGTGTCCATTTATATCTTCACCAACTTTTTATTTCGCCCGGTGATTGTCGAAGGACGTTCGATGTATCCAACTTTGCATGACAAAGACATGGGCTTTTCTAATATCATCGGTGTTAAACTCGATGGAATCAAGCGTTTTGATATTGTGGTTATCAAACCCAATGCCAGTAGTGATTTAATCGTTAAGCGAGTAATCGGCTTGCCGGGAGAAACTGTGGAATATCGCAATGACAAGCTCTATATTGATGGCGAATATTTGGCGGAGTTTTTCCTGGATAATGAATATTTTTTCGAATATACTGCCGATGGCAAGCTTTTTACCATTGATTTCAAATATAGCTTAAAAGAGGGTGAGTATTATTGTTTAGGCGACAATCGACCGCGTTCCAGCGATTCTCGGGTTATCGGGCCGATTAAGATTTCACAGATTGTCAGCAAATCGGTTATTATTTTGTATCCTTTTTCGGATTTTCTAAAAGGTAAATAAAATGTCTATCAATTGGTTTCCCGGCCACATGACCAAGGCTTATCGTCAGCTGCAGGAAGCTTTAAAAAGAGTCGACATCGTTATTGAGTTGCGGGATGCCAGAGTTGTGGCAGCTAGTGAAAATCCCTTGTTTAAACAATTGCTTCAAGGGAAGCCGCGTATAATTGTACTTAGCAAACGTGATTTAGCTGACCAAAGTGTAACTGAACAGTGGATAAAGCATTTACAAGCTCAGGGTGAAACAGTTGTTGCCCTGGATTTTTTTAATGATGATCTGCGTGTTATTTTTGATAAGTGTCAACTGTTAATGCAGGAAAAACATCAAAGGCAAATAAAACGCGGAATTAAGCCCCGGGCTACTCGAGCTTTGATTGCCGGTATTCCCAATGTCGGCAAAAGCACACTGATAAATCGCTTGTTGAAACGCAAGTCTTTAGTTGTCGCAGACCAACCGGGGGTGACCCGAGCTCTAAAACTGGTTAAAGTTAATGAGCAATTGGAACTGCTGGATAGTCCGGGAATTTTAATGCCGAAAATTGAGGACCAACAAACCGCTTTGTTGTTGGCGGTAAGCGGAGCCATCAGTGATAAAGCTTATCAACTACAAGAGGTGGCCCAATTTGCCTATGACTATCTTTTTGTCAACTATCCGGATATTTTGTTCAGTCGTTATGGTCAGTTATCATCAAAGTTTCAGGAGGCGATGGAGTTAATCGGCCAAAGTCGAAAATTCTTAGTAAAAGAAGGGAAAAGCGACTTGGAGCGAACACTGATTACTTTTCTTGATGAAGTACGTAGCCCGTATTTTAAAGGGGTTTCATGGCAGAAAGTATAAAATATGAATTTGAAAACAAATATTGGCACCTTGGTAAGGAAGTCATGGGCATCGATGAGGCCGGTAGAGGACCGCTTTGTGGGCCTTTACTAGTTTGTGGAGTCAGTTTTCCGGCGACTTATAAGAATGATGAAATTGATGATTCCAAGAAACTGACTGCCACTAAACGCAAAAAGCTATTTCTGGAGATCATCAAAGCGGCCAGAGTATATAAGATAGTTATTGTGCCGGTAGGGGATATTGACAAATATAATATCTATCGGGCAACCCAAAGAGCGATGCAGAAGATAGCCGATGATTTTAGCGGTATGGTCTTAACAGACTGCATGCCTTTAGAAAACTGCGCTCATGAAAGCTTGGTGAAAGGCGATTGTCGCAGTGTATCCATCGCTGCTGCCAGTATTATGGCAAAAGTTATCAGAGATCACATTATGCAGGCATATGACTTGTTATATCCTGACTACGGTTTCGCCCGTCATAAAGGTTATCCTACCCCCGAGCATCTTGATAATTTAAAAAAATACGGCATATTACCGATTTACCGTCAGAGTTATAAGCTAGTAAAGGATTTGCAGCCAAGAGATTTGTTCAACTATCAGGATTAGTAGGAAATGTTGATTGAGCAGGGAATAGATAATGTGTGAACTTGCAGCGTCAACAGATAATTTACTATGCTATAAAACATAACGGAGAATACCACAGCGTACTTAACGCGCTGAGTCAAAATGAAGCCTGGCAAGAGGTCGGCGATGTTGCGGCGATAACAATCATCGACAGTGATTACCCGGTTTATTTTTGGCAATTGCGCTATCCGCCATTATGTTTGTTTTACCGTGGTAACAAGTCATTGTTGGCTGATAAAAAGGTGGCTATAGTTGGTAGCCGAGATGTGGGGGAAGAAATTAGGTTGCTGACAAAAATAATTGTAAAAAATTTGAATATTGATTATGATATTCTAAGTGGCATGGCCAAAGGAGTTGATGGTTATAGTCACCGCGCAGCTATTGCCTGTGGTAAAAAGACTATCGGCATTTTGGCTAATGGAATCAAATACTGTTATCCCCCGGAGAACTCGGATCTCTATGAGTTAATGGTTAAGGAACACTTGTTGTTGAGTGAATACCCCCAGTATTGCCGACCACTGCGTTATCACTTTCCCTTTCGCAATCGTTTAATCGCTGCCTTGGCTGATAAGTTGATAATACCGGCAGCTAAGGAGAAGAGCGGGACGATGATAACGGTAGATTGTGCGCTAGAGTTAAACAAAGATATCTACTGTTGGGATGACAACTCGGCAGTAGCTAAACAAGCAAATGCCTACCTGTTACAACAGGGAGTTAATGTTTTAAGTTCATTACAGGCAATTAAGGAACTATAGGTTAATAAAATGAAGAATATTGTTATAGTTGAATCACCGGCTAAATCAAAAACCATCAGCAAGTATTTAGGTGCTGATTTTGAGGTGCTATCGTCTAAAGGGCATATCCGCGACTTAGCAACTACCGGTAAAGAAGGTTTTGGTGTTGACATCGACAACGATTTTGCGATTACCTATGCCATAACTACGGAGAAAAAGAAGGTAGTTAAAGAGTTGAAGACAGCTATTAAGGGGGCGGAAAATGTCTATTTGGCTAGTGACCCTGACCGTGAGGGCGAAGCGATTGCTTGGAGCTTAGCGGAAGAGTTGGGTTTGGATTTAGCTAAAAATAACCGCGTTGTTTTCCATGAGGTGACAAAAAAAGCGGTAGTTGATGCTATTGCTAGTCCGCGAAATATTGATATGGACTTGGTCCACTCACAGGAAACGCGACGCATTCTTGATCGGATTATCGGCTTTAAGCTTTCTAAACTACTAAAAAAGAAAATTAAGTCAAAATCCGCGGGTCGCGTTCAATCGGTCGCTTTAAAACTAATTGTTGAAAGAGAAAGAGAGATTGAAAAGTTTAATCCCCAAGAATATTGGACGATTGAAGCCAAGTTTGGTACTAAACCGCCTTTTACCGCTGTCTTAAGCAAAATTAAAGATAAAAAAGCCGAGATTTCCAATGAAACTCAAGCTTTAGCGATTGTTAACGATATTGAAGATTTTACAGTTTCAGCTATTAAAGAAAGCATTAAAAAACGTTCAGCCAAACCACCATTTATTACCTCAACTCTACAACAAGAAGCCAGTACTAAGTTTGGCTTTGCGGCTAAAAAGACGATGCAGATTGCCCAAAAGCTCTATGAAGGCGTGGAATTGTCGGATGGCTTGGTTGGTTTGATTACTTACATGCGTACTGATTCCTACCGTATTAATGAAGGTTTCATTATGGAAGCTAAGAGTTTCATCGCTAAAGAATATGGGCCAGAGTATGTCGGCTACTATGCCACCAAACAAAATAAAAATGCGCAAGACGCCCACGAAGCGATTCGCCCGACTTATCCCGATTATCGCCCAAACGATATTAGTAACTATTTGAGCAAAGACGAGTTGAAATTATATAGTTTGATTTATGCCCGAGCTTTGGCTTGCATGATGGCGGATGCTCAGTTCAACAGCAACTCAATCAGTTTGTTAGCTAAAGATTATTTATTCAGCGCCAGCGGGTCCGTGTTATTGTTTGATGGTTATTTGAAACTTTATGGCGAGTATGAACAAAACAAAGATGAAAAACTACCGGAATTAAACGAGGGGCAGATTTTAAAAGCCAAAAAAATTGAGCCGCTCCAACATTTCACAGAACCACCATTACGCTATTCGGAAGCCCGATTAATAAAAGAACTGGAAGAAAATGGCATCGGGCGTCCCAGTACTTATGCGACGATTATCGATAAGATTACCGATCGTTACTATGCCGAATTGCGAAAAAGCAGTGAAAGCAGCAAGACTAAAGTTTTCTTTCCAACACCCCAAGGTTTCTTAACATCAGATAAATTGCAAGAATTTTTCTCCGGCATTATCAATGTTGATTACACTTCGGCTATGGAACTGGAATTGGATGAAATTGCTGAAGGTAATTTAGATCACATTAAGGCCTTACGAACTTTCTATGACCAACTGGTACCACTGGTTGACAAGGCTTACCAAGAAATGGAAACAATCGCAGCGGAAGAGGTGGGGGAAGCTTGTCCGGACTGTGGCCAACCTTTAGTCTATCGCCAAGGTCGTTTTGGTCGTTTTATTGCCTGTTCCGGTTTTCCGGCTTGTAAATATCGGGCTTCTTTAGCAAAAAAGGAAGAACCAGTGTATATTGATCGTAATTGTCCGCAGTGTGGAGCACCGTTAGTAGAGCGAGTTAACCGGCGGTTTAAGCAGAAGTTCATCGGTTGTTCCGCGTATCCGAATTGTCGCTATTTAGAAAACATCACCAAGAAAAAGGCGGAAACGCTTGAAGAAAGTTAATGTTGTCGGTGCCGGTTTAGCCGGTTGCGAAGCCAGTTATCAGTTAATAAAAAGAAACATCGGGGTGCGTTTATGGGAAATGCGCCCTAAAGTAAATACAGCAATTCACACTACAGCGGCTTTTGCGGAATTGGTCTGTTCCAACTCTTTGCGCAGCGACAATGTATTAAATGCTGTCGGTTTACTAAAATGGGAAATGCGGCAACTGGATTCTCTCATTATGCGGGTTGCTGACCGACATGCTTTACCTGCCGGTTCAGCTTTGGCGGTTGATCGGACAAGTTTTTCCCAAGAGATTACCGATTTTCTAAAAAACCAGCCTTTAGTGGAGTTTGTCAATCAGGAGTATACGACATTAAGCGAAGAGCCAACCATAATCGCCAGCGGACCTTTGACCAGTAACAAACTAAGTGAACAAATATCGCAGTTGACCGGGCAACAGCATCTTTATTTTTATGATGCCGTTGCTCCGGTAGTTACTTTTGAAAGTATCAACCTTGACAAGGCTTACTATAAATCACGTTATGACTCAGGCGAAGGCGACTATCTAAACTGCGCGCTGAGCCAAGAAGAATTCCACCATTTCTATGCGGCTTTGCTACAAGCTGAAATTCATAAAGCGCATGATTTTTCAGAATTCTTTCCCGGTTGCCTGCCGGTTGAAGAATTGGCGAGAAAAGGTGAGAAGACTTTGTTGTTTGGACCATTAAAACCGGTGGGCTTGGAAAGAGGTGGGCGACGGCCTTATGCGGTGGTACAACTCAGAAGAGATAATTATGCCGGCGATCTTTACAATATTGTGGGTTTTCAAACTCAGCTGAAGTGGCCAGAACAAAAGCGCATCTTTTCAATGATACCCGGGCTGGAAAACTGTGAAATTGTCAGATATGGGGTCATGCATCGCAATACATATATCAATGCCCCCTTGTTTCTTGATAATAATTATTGTTTTAAAGGTAGCCGGCGTTTTTTTGCGGGACAGATTACCGGAGTTGAAGGATATGTGGAATCGGCAGCCAGCGGCTTGCTCGCGGGAGTCAATATGGCAAGATTGCTAGATGCTGATGAAATGTTGAATCTTGATGCTACCACAATGATTGGTGCTCTGGCAAATTATATTGCGGCTGCTAATCCGGATAATTTTCAACCGATGAATGCTAACTATGGTATTATGAAATTACGGCAGGCAACCAAGAAATCCCAACGCAAGGAAGCTTATTATCAACAGAGCCAGAAGGAAATCGCCGCGTTGCTTAAAGCTATATAGAAAAACTAATGAGGAAGTTAACTATGGAAAAAACTGATTTGGATAAATTAGCGCCTTTAGATTTACCTTATTTGACTTATGATAAAGTTCGTTATGGTGATACCGATCGGCAAGGTCATGTTAATAATTCTGTCTTTACGGAGTATTTAGAAACCGGCAGAGTGGAACTGCTATATCAGTTTAAAGACTTGGTCCAAGGGGAGATACCGAATTTTGTAACCGCCCATATCGCTTTGGATTTGCTGGCTGAGATAAAATGGCCGGGTACAGTAGAGATTGCCGGTGGTATTATTGCTTTGGGGAACAGTTCTCTACGCTTTTATCAAATTTTGTGTCAAAACGGTAAAATTGTCGCTCGCGCACAGTCGGTTCTGGTTTGTGTTGATAAAAATAGCGGGCGCTCTCAAGCTTTGAGCGATAAATTTAAGCAAGCA
>CAZUQA010000139.1:0-3138 GCA_964622375.1 uncultured Erysipelotrichaceae bacterium
AGCATTACCGCTTTATTAGGCGCTAATGGAGCCGGAAAGTCGACAGTGTTGCGCACCGTGTCCGGTATCGTAAAAGCTAAAGGCGGCGACATCCTTTTTAAAGGGAAAAGTATACTGAATAAAGAAGCTTTTACCATTGCCAGTTATGGCATCATTCAATCACCGGAAGGTCGCTTGATATTGTCTGGACTAACAGTTGAAGAAAACCTATTGGTGGGAGCTTACAGTTTGAAAAAGTCGGATATAACAATAGTCGATGAAAATGATAAAAAAAGAGTTGTAAGCATGAGCGCTAAAGAACAACAGGTTTACAACTTTGAAAGAGTCTATCGTTATTTTCCAATACTAAAAGAACGAAAGAAACAACAAGCAAATACTCTCTCAGGCGGAGAACAACAGATGCTAGCAATCGGTCGGGCATTAATGGCCAGCCCAAAAGTGCTTTTGTTGGATGAGCCTTCCCTAGGTTTAGCCCCCTTAATTGTTCGTGACATTTTTCGGATTATTGATCAAATAAGAAAAGAGGGTAATACCATTTTGATTGTCGAACAGAATGCCTATCAAACCCTCAAAATTGCTGATTATGCCTATGTCTTAGAATTAGGTAAAGTCAGTATGCAAGGTAAAGGATATGAGTTGCTTCAAGACGAAAAACTCGTTGAAGCTTACCTCGGTGGTAAAAAATAATTGTTGCCAACATCCGGCATTTTGGATGAAGCATAAAAAACCCATAAAGGAGGAAAAGAAATGGGAAAAAAATTATCGTTCTTATTATTGTCCCTTCTTCTGGTGCTTAGTGTTGTTGGATGTAAACCTAAGCCACCGGTAGAAACAGGGCCAATAAAGATTGGTGCTACTATTGTAACAGTAGGGCCATTTGCGGCTGTAGGTGTCCCCTATGGTGAATTCTACAAAGCATATGTTGAATACATTAATGCTAATCCGGACAAATATCCCTATCTGAATGGTAGAAAAATCGAAGCTTTCATTTATGATTGTGAAGGTGACGGTGCTAAAGGAAAGACTTTCATTGAAAAGCTGATTAATGATGATGAAGTCGATGTTTTAGTAGGTATTTTGGGTACCTGGAATGTTGTAGCAGCTAAGGAAATCTTAGAAACCAGCAAAGTTCCCTGTGTTTATTTTGGTACCGGTTCTTCGGCTCAAATGTTTGAGCCGGCTGAAGGTGATCAAAGATATATGATGGGAGTTCAACCATTATATAAAACTGAAGGTCGTTTAATGTATTTAAGAGCAGTGACCAGTTTTGACAATGTCAAGAAAATTGGCGTTATCCACTCTGATGCCGATGATGGTAATAGCTTAAAGGCCGGTATTGAGAAGCAACTCAGCCTTGATTCTCGGCCAGATAAACCGGAAGTTGTGTTTGTCCAAATACCGTCTAGCTCAACTAAAGCCGATATAACTTCACATGTCAACCAAATTGCCGGTTGTGATGTTATCATTGCAGCAGCTAACCAAGCGCCATTCCAAGCTATTTATAAAGCTACGCAAGAAAATGCGGCTACTCGTGGCAAACCGATCATTACTACTTATGTAAATGTTGCTCCGACAAATATGCCGGAAGAAACTACCGATCCGGGTAATTCCGAAGTTTACGGTGCCGGTTGGGTTATTTTTGGTGAAGCTCCGGGATCCAGCGCGGAAGCCGATCGTCGTTTAGCTGATTATGCTGATTACTGCGCCATTGTTGATCAAGCAACCAATATTCCGGAAGATCAAAAAGCTATGTACAAAGGAAATGCTTATGCTATGTCTTCTTACATCGCTATCAGAACATTCTTGGTTGGTATGCAAAGATTGAATGCGAAAAAACTTCCGTTTACTCCGGAAAATTACTTAATGGTTATGGAATCCGAGAGAGTTCCGGTGGCTATCTCCGGTGGTGTTAACTACAAAGATGGCTTTAGAATCGGCTTAGATTCTTTGAACTTCAGTAAGTTCCAACCTAAAGAAGGTGCTCCGGCTAAAGAAGGAAAATTCATTGAAGTTGATCCTATGGCTTCTATCGATGAATTATTTGCCAAACTAAAATAGTATTTCTACTGATTAGGAGGGTTTCTCAACCCTCCTAATTTTAAATTGAGGAAAAGAACATGAACTATGATTATAAAGATAAGCTTATTACAGTTGACCAGGCTATAGCTTTAGTTAAAAGCAACGATCATATCATCTGTGGTATGGCGGCAGCCGAGGGTCGGGATTTCTTGCAGAATCTGCATAAAGTTGCCGACAAAGTAAGAAATGTTACCATCAGCAACTGTCTGCCCATGATGGACTATGAGTTTGCCCATGGTGAGTATGCTGAAAGTTTTAATGTTGATAGTTGGTTTTTCAACGGCAGTTTAAGAAGAGATTTTAAAAACGGGAATATCTCCTATATTCCTAATCATTTGCATTTAGCCGGAATTAAAAGAGCTTACCATATACCGCAACCGGAATTCTATGTCGGTATCGCTTCGATGCCGGATAAGTTTGGTTTTATGTCTTTATCGCTTTCCAACACCTTTGAAAAGCGTTATCTGGAAAAGTGTAAAACCGTTATTTTGGAAATTAATCCTAATGCCCCCCGGACTTTTGGCGATTTGGAAATACATATTGATGATGTTGATTACTTAATTGCAGCCAATTATGAAATGCCGGAGTTGCCGGATGCTGAACCTAATGAAAAAGATTTGGCTATCGGTAGGTATATTGCCGAACTAGTAAATGATGGTGATTGTATTCAATTAGGAATAGGCGGTGTGCCCAATGCCGTAGCCGCCAGTTTGATCAATCACAAGAATTTAGGTATCCATACCGAAATGTTCACTACCGGCATGATGAAACTGGTAAAAGCCGGAGTAATCAACGGCAAAGCTAAACAAGTGGACCGTGGTAAACATGTGGCAGCTTTTGCCATGGGAACTAAGGAGTTGTATGAATTCTTGGATAACAATCCGGCGGTGTATTTGCGGGATGGGGCTTTGGTCAATGATCCCGCCTTAATTGCCCTTAACGACAATCAGGTCTCTATTAATTCAACTATTGAAGTAGATGTCACCGGTCAATGTTGCAGTGAATCTATCGGTTCTCAACATTTCAGCGGAACTGGCGGTCAAGCGGATACCGCTATCG
>CAZUQA010000140.1:0-10372 GCA_964622375.1 uncultured Erysipelotrichaceae bacterium
ACCCGATAGTAATAAGTAGTATTAGGTTTCAAGTAATAATCAATAAAACTGGTTCCGCTAGTGGTTCCTACCGTCGCAAAGCCTTTAGTCTTACTGGTTGATCTTTGGACTTGATAGTACTCAGCATCAGCTACCGGAGTAATAGTTATAGCTGCTTCGGTATACTTATCAATCAATGAGGTATCTCTACTGACTATTAAAGTAAAGTTGAAGGTCTTATCCGGGTTTACACCATTAGTAGCTTTTAAAGTCACCGGATAACTGCCCACAGTTAAGCCGGCAGCGATATCCAGCTTCTTAGTCGTGTTATTCCAAGTAATGGCGCCATTACCACTGGTCTTGCTTACGGTTGGAGTTGGTGTTCCGGTAATGGTAAAAGCATTGCTGGAAGTAGCACTGTAGCCTTCAGTTAGCGTCATGGTAGTAGGCCCGGTGATATTTGGAGCAACCGGAGTTATAGCTGTTGATTCCCGGCTGATAATAGCAGTAGCTCCCGGAGCAATATCTACCGTGATATTGGCATCTGTCAAATTATCAGTAGTTGTCGCATTAACCAGTTTCCACTTGTAGTTAGCACTTGGTGTCGCTGCTTCAAATAAATGGGTTTCTTTTATCGTATAGTTGTTGGTCAGCTCTAGGGTAGCATTGTCACCAAAATAAATATGGCTGCTTGCATCATCTTGAAAAAGTGCTGGAAACCCCGGAGCCGGCACTAGCTTAACTCTTGCCGATTCTGTGATTGTCAATGATGCACCAGGCTGTAGTTGCAGAGGATAGGACAAGAAATCCGTTACTGTTAGGTTACCATTCCCTTTGAATGTAAGATCTAAATCGTAACTCACAACAATAGCAGCCCATGAGTTAATACAGTTTCGCTTTATCGCGTTGCTATTATTTAGGGTCACTATCGCATTTCCTTGATCGTACAACTCAAAAGCTATTCGATTTGTAGCAGTATAGTCGACTGTAGAAAATACTAGATTAATTGGACCAGTGGGTGCGAATAAGCCCATGTTTGAGTGACTACCGGTTACAGTGTAGGTTCCGTTAACACTATTAAAGTTCAAGGACCCTCCAGATCCGCCAAAATACCACTGCGATTCTATTGGTCTTGAGCTATTATCCTCTCCTGATGGATTTAGGGTGCCGATGTTAATAGTAGCCGGATCCGGGTCAGCCGCTAATAGTCTATTAGGTTTCTCCTGCACTAAGCCAAATACCATAAAAGCAACTAAAAACAAAGTCATAATTTTCTTTAAGTTAGTTTTCATATTCCCTCCTTATAGTCCAATTGAAAACTTCAATTTTAAATAACTTAGAACCTCAATATTCCCGCTTTTGGTTTTTACTAAGGTTCTTGCTTTAATTTGATTATACTGCAGAGAATAAGCTTATTCCAGTTTGTTTAAGTTATCACTCATCAGCTAAGGTATAAGTGAATGCTACCATACAAGAAAAAATCGAACTTCCCTCCAACAATTCTAAAAGCTCACTATAGGAATATCCGGATGGCAGTATCAACTGTTGGGTTAAGGCATAAAGGCTTAACTCGTAGCTACGCTCATCTTGGTTTTTTTTCTGTAAATTTAAAGTGTCGCGGAACATAACTTCGGCAGTTTCGCTGCTTTGATATATTTCAAGTTGCTGGCGGTCTAAATGGCGGAAGTCAAGCACTTTATCGGTTTTGCTGTTCCCCAAAACTAAAAGGAAATTTTCGCAGTTTTTGGGGAGGTTGCTTACCAGCGGTGTTATCTCTAAAACTCCAGAATTTTGTTTTATGGTGAAGTTTAACGAATAACTGATAGTCATCATCTTGACGTTTATTTCAAATTTTAATTCGTCTTTATAGTCGGTAACGGTTAAATAAGTTTTCCCTTTATTATTAGGTGTTATCACATACACTTTTTGGCCGCTTTCATCTTGGTAACTATTGAGCTCAGCCACACGAAAGTCTTCGACTTTTAAATAGGTATCGATGCTGGAATTAGCTATAGTAAACTCAAAAACCTCGCCTAAAACTAAAACAATAGTTCCTTGAGTAATCTCGCTTTCCCCATAGGGAAGCAATTCAATTTTCTCTTTTGGCTTTTTATTACAAGCTATGGTCAATAAAACTGTTAAGGCAATTAATAAAATCTTCTTCATCAGTCTCCCCCTATAGCTACTGTTGGCTCTTCATTATTTTATCATAAAAGAAATTTTGTGCCATAAACATAAATTGACATAACCTCATGTTTGTCTAGTAAAAAAGAGAGCTAATTTTCCCACAAAAAAGGACCATTTAGTCTGGTCCTTAATTAGTGAGTTACTCGATAGCGATAACTTTTTTGTTTTCTTTTTCTTCTAGGCTCAACGCCCTTAAACTCAATTCTAAAATGCCGTTTTCGTATTTCGCAATGATGTCTTCGTCACTATAGCTGTCGCCAATATAGAACCTCCGCGAACAACTACCACTACTTCTTTCGCGACGGATTACGTTGCCTTGATCATCAGCTTCCTGTTTTTCTTCGTTTCTTTCCGCTTTGACAATCAAATAGCCTTGTTGTAATTCCACTTTAATCTCTTCTTTGTTAAAACCCGGTAATTCAATTTCCAAGCGATAACCACCGTCTTTTTCGATGATATTAGTTTTCATCGCCGGTAAATAATTGAAACCACCAAAAGAATCTTTCATTAAATCATCTATCAAGCTCACTCTTTTTGCAGGTACAAATCTCATTTTCACATCCTCCTAAATTTAACTAAACATTCTAAATAACTTGAACACCAGTATTATACCATAATAATTAGCACTGTCAATACTAGAGTGCTAATTATTTTAATTTCCCTATTTATTTTTATGGTTAACTAAGGTTGTTTATCGAAATATTTGTAGACAAACACTGCTTTTTTATAGCTTTTATAAATTTTAATTGGTAGAATAATCATGGTGTGAGGGTCTATGAAACAACTGGCGTTTGATCGCGAGAAGTACATTGAATTACAATCGCAACATATTCAGGAACGCATTACCCAGTTTAACAATAAACTCTATATGGAATTCGGGGGTAAGCTCTTTGATGACCACCATGCTGCTCGTATTTTGACCGGGTTTATGCCCGATACCAAGCTTCAAATGTTGAAATCCATGGCGGAGATAGTAGAGATTATCATCACTATCAACGCCAATGATATAGCTAAAAGTAAACTACGCAACGATTTAGGTATAACCTATGAAGTTGAAGTTTTACGCTTGATCGATGCTTTTCGTTCCGCCGGGCTTTATGTCGGTGGCGTGGTCATCACTCAATTCAGCGGTCAGGAAAATGCTGTAGCCTTTGAACAACGCCTGATTCGTTTAGGAATGAACACTTACTGCCATTTCCCGATAAACGGTTATCCGACCAATATTGATCTCATCGTCAGTGATGACGGTTTAGGAAAGAATGATTATGTAGAAACCACCCGACCTTTAGTGGTAGTTACTGCTCCCGGCCCGGGTAGCGGGAAAATGGCTTTCTGCATCTCACAGCTTTATCACGATTATCGCCGTGGGCGACCTTCCGGTTACGCCAAATTTGAAACTTTCCCGATTTGGAATTTACCGATAACTCATCCGATTAATTTAGCCTACGAAGCCGCCACTGCTGATTTAAATGATACCAATATTATTGATCCCTTTCATTTGCACGCTTACAATATCATAACAGTCAGCTACAATCGCGATGTCGAAGCTTTCCCGATACTTAATGCCCTATTGAGCAGAATACTAGGCAGAGAACTGTATCGTTCCCCTACCGACATGGGCGTTAATATGATCGCTTTTTGCATTATCAATGATGCCGCCTGCCAAGAAAATTCCAAACAAGAAATTATCCGCCGCTATTATAAAGAGGTGGTCGATTATCGTTTTAACTACGGCACTATTGAAGCCGTAAATAAAATTGAATCATTGATGAAACAGTTGGATATTACTGTCAAAAGTCGCCCGGTAGTAGAAGCTGCCTTAGCTAAAGCGGAAATGAGTCAAACACCTTCAATGGCCCTAGAACTCCCTGATGGCACAATTGTAACTTCTAAAACGTCTTCTTTGTTAGGAGCCAGTGCGGCTTTGTTTCTTAATGCTTTAAAAGCGATGGCCGGTATCCCTGACAAACAACTGTTGTTGTCTCCCGATGTCATAACACCGATTCAAATGATGAAAACTAACATCATTGGCAATAGTAATCCCCGGCTTCACGCCGATGAGATTCTTATCGCTTTAGCTATTTCCGCCAGCACTAACCCTTTAGCTGCTGCCGCCATGGAACAGTTACCCAATCTGAAAAACTGTGAAGTTCACTCCACTGTTCTAATACCCGCTACCGATGAATATGTCTTTAGGAAGCTTTCAATGCACTTAACTTGCGAACCGCATATTGTCGCCAAACGACTTTACAAGAAGTGATTTATTGCGATAAAAACAAAAATTAAAAGAAGCGAGACTTCTTTTTAAGTGGGCTATATTATGGACAGTTATAAAAACTCAATGTTTTAATACTATTAATGTTTTAATTACATGATAAACTTTAGTTGCATTACTAGGTGGAGGAACACTATGTATCTAAGTAAGAGTAAATATTGTAATGGCATGAAATGTCCGAAAATATTATGGCTGGATAAAAACATGCCGGAACAATATGATCAAAGTGTTGACGATGAATCACGCTTCGCAATTGGTAATGAAGTCGGTGATTTAGCTATGGCTTATTTTGGTGATTACACTGAAGTTCTTTATACCGGTGAATTCAATGAAATGATAACCAAAACCCAAGAACTTTTAGAAGTTGAAACCGCAATTATCACCGAAGCAACTTTCGCTTATGATGGTGACTTATGTATGGTCGATATTTTACGCAAAGTTGAAGGTGGTTATGAAATCATCGAGGTTAAAAGCTCAACTAATTCGACAAGTGCAAGTTTGGCAAAAATCAAGGAAACTTATTTTGATGATATGGCTTATCAAACTTATATTTTAACTAACTGCGGTTTGACGATAACTAAAGTTTTCCTAATGCAATTAAACAGTGACTACGTTTTCCAAGATAAATTAGTAATTGCTGAGCTTTTTGTAGTGACAGATTGTAGTGAAGAAGTTTTTGCTATGCAAGGTGCTATTGCCGGTAATATCAAACAAATAAAAAGTATCGTCGATAATTCTAATGAACCTGTTTGCCTAATTGGCAGTAATTGTGATAAGCCTTATGAATGTGGTTATAAAAAATGGTGTTTTAAAGCTTTGCCAGAAAACAATGTCTTTACTATCGGTTGGCGCATGAGTGGCAATATGAAAGACAGATTATATCAGGCTAATACAATTTCCTTTGAAGATGTTTTCCATAGTGGCGTTAAACTTACTGATAAACAATTCCGACAAATATCCTCTACCCTCAATAATCTGCCTCCGGAATTTGACAAAGAAGCCATTGGGGAATTTCTTGATCAGTTGAAATATCCGCTTTACTTCTTAGATTTCGAAACTTTTCAACAAGTCATCCCGAAATATAACGGGATCAAACCCTATAGTCAGATTCCTTTTCAATATTCTTTACATATTCAAGAAAAAAAAGACGGACCACTACAACACAAAGAGTTTCTCGCTGAAGCCGGTGCCGACCCGCGACGCGCTATTGCCGAAAGCCTTTGCCAAGACATTCCAATAAATTCTTGCATCCTTGCCTATAACATGGCTTTTGAGAAATCGTGCATCAAAGAGTTAGCCCAGCAATTTCCTGATTTGAAATTTCACTTGATGGCGCTTTATGATAACTTCGTTGACTTAGCCCAACCTTTTGCTTCCGGTGCTTATTATACCAAAGCTATGGCCGGCTCTTATTCCATAAAAGCGGTATTACCGGCATTGTGTCCCGATGATCCGGAACTCGATTATCACAATCTCTCCCTGATTCATAACGGCAGTGAAGCAATGGAAGCTTATGCCACTCTCCACTTACAAAGCCCGGAAGTCATTGAAGAAACCCGCCAGGCTTTGTTAGCTTACTGTTGTTTGGACACTTTAGCTATGGTTAAAATCTTAGAAAAACTCTATCAGTGTTTAAGCGCTTAAACTTATCACTTAAACTTATCATATTGTTTACTATGCTTTCTGGTTGTATAATTAAACAAGGTTATTCAAAATTTGTTTATTCAATTGGGAGGAGAAACAAATGAAAATCAATAAAGTTATAAAACTACTAATAGTGGTGTGTTTATCTTTTTTCAACGTGATAGCGGTAATTGAGCCGATAAAAGCCGGTGATGGGCAATATGTCCTTTGTAAAATTACCAACCCGGATGTTTGTCTCGGTGTCTACACTTCCTTACAAGCCGTAATAAATGCAGCAGCAGGTGACTACCAAATTATCGAACTGGAAGCTCCGATGTTTGTTACTGATAGTATTATCATCAGCAATAAGACCCTTCATTTCAAAAGAAACGGCAAATTCTCAGCTATCTATGCTTTACGCCTTGATAACAGCACCGTTTCTTTCGACGGCAGCCTCGCCGTTGGTGATGTCGGTAGCTCTGGCTTGGAAATATACAACGGCAGCCAGCTGACTATTGAAGGTGACTTAAATATGTTTGCGAAAATCGAAAGTGATTCTTTTGGCGTCGGACAAAATATTGTCGATATAGCAGGAAACGTGGTAACCAACAGTATGATAATTGCTAAACGCAATAGCTTCATCAGTATCGGAGGCAATGTCGCAAGCACTTTACCATCAGGGCAGTCTGCTATATTTGCCGATGATAGTGAAGTTCAAATTTATGGAACTTTGAGTTCTAACCAGCTTGGAGTATTTGCCACAAATAGCCATGTTACAGTTTGCTCAACACTGACTGTCGGCGACAGAGCTGTAGAAGCATACGCCGGATCAACAGTAGATTTCAAAGGTGATTTACACTCAAATGCCATCGCGGCACCCCCTGTCATTGCCCGGGCAGATAACGGAAGCACGGTATACTTTCGCGGTAACATAAACAAGGCCGCTTATGTAATGTTAATAGATGGTGCGTTTTATAGCCAAGATAATACCTATGGTGGCAGCATCGATTTGACTGACTACTGGGAATATTATTGGTATCAAAACCCCGGGGCTACCAACCCCGCTTCAATCTGGATTGCTCACGAGTTTAAACTACGGTCTCCGGAAATCACCCCCGCCAGTCCTAACAGCTTTACTTGCGTTAAACCAACAGCGTTGCCGGAGTATAGCTCACCTATCAGAGCCACTTCGCTAGCCCCTTTATCTTATTCGGTATCTTCTTCTTTGCCAACCGGTGTGATTCTCAGTCCGGTTTTAAGTCCGACATTCCCCTACAATCAAACCGGTGTTCGGATTCGGGTGGACGCTACAGCTCACCCCGGTATCTATAATCTTAATATCGTGGTCAGTGATAATACCGGTATGACTGCCGATACTATCTACCCTTTCACATTAATCATAACTGAGGCCCCGACAATTTCTTCCGGTAACAGTTTTACTGCTGTTGCCGGAAAGCTTAGCAAATTCCAGCTTACTTCCGGTAGCCCGGTACCGGTTACTTGGGAACTGCTTGGAGCCCCGGCTGGGGTTACTGTTTCACCTAACCCTTCCAGCAACACCACTATGTATATTGATGCTACCGTTCCCTCCGGTGTTTATGATTTCGCAATTAAAGCTACAAACGGTACTTTGCCAGACTGCTACCAGTCTTTTACCTTAACAGTATTCCCCGTCGATAAATATACCGGTCTGGTAATCAACGTCGATAATGTCAATCCGTTTGCGGCTAATGAATCCATGCAGTATTTCCGCTCCACCAAAAAGACTAAAGGCTTTAAATTGGTTGGAACTACAGCTGCTGATTGCCTAATTGATCCCTACTTGAAACCGGGAACTACTTATTATTATAAACAACGCATTGTTAAAACTGTTGGCACTAAAAAGACCTACGGTAAGTATACAACGGTGAAAAGTGATGCTACTTTAAAACTACCGGCGGTAAATGATGTCACAGTTACCGGCGTCAACAAGGGCATCAAAATTGATTGGACCAATAAAAACGACATGAGTGCTATTCAGTTTTACTATACAGCTGATAAAAAGATTACAAGTAAAACCAAATGGAAGATACTCTCGATTTTTGACAATAACTACACTTTTGGCAATCTAAAAGGTGATACCGACTATCAGTATAAAATTCGTTATATTTACAATAACGGCAATGTTTCTTATAGCGCTTTTACCCCGGTAAAAACCGTGCATACGACTAACAGCGGTACAGCGACTTTTAGTAGCGATTCCTATGCCACTAAAAATATTCCGATTACTCCGGTTATTGATGCCGAGTTTTATGAAGTCTATCGTTCAGCTAAGCCAACCAGTGGTTTTACCTTGATTGCTACGGTTCCTACTGCTAATTGCACCGATTTCAACTTGACAGCCGGTAAGACTTATTATTACCGAGTAAGATCAGGTAAGCTTGTTGGAGGCAAGAAGCAATATAGCGCCTATCAGCCGACAGTTAAAGTTGTTGTTCCCAATTTACCGTCTGTCAGTGGAATAAACGCAACTTCCGGCCCCGGACTGTTGAACATCAGTTGGGATAGTGGTTATACTGCTGTGCAAATCTACTACGCCACAACTAACACTACGAAGACCAAATGGAACATTATTACCGTCGATTCCAAAAATGGTTACTTCACCCTAAGAAAACTGGCTGCCAATAAGAAATACTTTTATAAGATTCGCTATGTTTACCAATTTGGCACTGCATCCTACGGTCCCTTCAGTGAAGTGAAGTCAGCTACTACCAATTAATTCAGACCTCCGCTTAACCCGGAGGTTTTTTTGAAAGTCACTAGTAAAGTTCGCTACTTCTTTGTTGACTTTTTAGGTTTTTCTCGTTATATTCATGTTAAGTTAAACTTAACATTTTTTAACATTAAGGAGCGGCAATGAACTTTCTACGTCAAGAAGAGATATTAAAACTACTACAGCAACAAGGCTTGGTTTTAATCAGTGACCTGCAAAAACTCTATCCTAATGTCACTTTAATGACTATTCATCGTGATCTGGATAAACTTCAAGCACAGGGCTATCTCGTCAAAGTCAGAGGGGGAGCTCGCTCGGTCAGCCATAAGACTGAGCTGATCTATGAAGAGCGTAGTAATGAAAATATTGCCGCTAAAAAAATTATCGCTAAGAAAGCTCTATCTCTAATCGAAGCTAACAGTTGTATTTTCTTAGATTCCGGCACGACGATATTGGAGATTGTCAAACAACTTCCGGATATCAATATAACAATATTTACAACAGCCCCGACAATTGCCTTAGCCTTGCGCCACTTGAGTAACCCGACAATTAATCTCTGTGGCGGTAATCTTAATCGTCAAACTCTATCATTATCCGGACAGAACACCTTAAAGACTTTGGAAGATATCAATATCGATCTAGCCATCATCGGGGTGTCCGGTTGTTCTTCTGATGTCGGGTTTACCTGCGGTCAGGAAAGTGAAATGTTAGTCAAACAAAAAGCCATGGAAAGAGCCAAAACCACAGTCGCTGTTTTTGACTCGTCTAAACTCAACAAATTGCTCCCTTTTACTTTTGCACCTGCTACCGCTTTTTCCTATATCATCACCGATGAAAAACTACCTAAAGACTTCACTGTTTTGCTCAACAACAGTAATACTAAATTGCTTTAGCTATGGTATCTAATTGTGATTAAGAAGAGCATCTGTGCCTTAATGTTGATTGGTTTGTTATTAAACTCGCTGGCTTGCCAAACTAAAACCAACGATTATAAGCCAATAATAAAACTCGAGCATCTTGATGTTGCTGTCTATATAAATGACACGCTAATTACTAACAACCTTTACAGAAGAGAAGATGCTTACTCTTTAGAAGATAATTTTCTAGATTATGTTAATCTGGATATTGTTTGCTACTATTTAAAAGCTAGTTGCGAGATAGATAATAATGGTATTCTCTATATTACTTACCAAAATGAATTTTATGATAGTCCATTTCCTGTAGCTTCTCTTCTTGTCAATAACCAAATATATGTTCCTTTGTTAGCTTTCGAATTAACTCTTCACCTTCCTTTATGGCAAGAGGATTCAGCTGTATACCTGCTCACCGATAACTACCTGACTTCTCAGATTCCTGTTACCTTAGATGAGGCTTACATTTTGCTTGATAAATTATGCCTTTCTTCAGTCCGCCGTGAGTTAAAGCAGTGCAGCTTAGAAGAATTGAGTATCTATCACCGGCTTACCAAAGACGATCTTTGCGAAGCTTGGCTCGCCTCAGATGATGAAGAAATAGTGAAACTCTTCCAAAGTGTCGGTATAAACGATAAAGAAAGG
>CAZUQA010000141.1:0-6066 GCA_964622375.1 uncultured Erysipelotrichaceae bacterium
TTACTTTCAGTAAAGTCATTATTGAAATCTTGGTAATAATGTGTTAGCATAAAAAAGCCAGATTTTAGGGGTATAGTTCAATGGTAGAGCACCGGTCTCCAAAACCGATAATGCGGGTTCAACTCCTGCTACCCCTGCCAATACCTAAGTCTTGAACCCTTCTCAGAATGGCTGTAAATAGCTTCTGATAAAGGTTAGAAAATCTCCGCAGTATTATATATCCACATTCTAAATCATTTCATCATGTTCGTATATATTTATTTGAAAATGATTTTTGTTTGATTTATTCCTTTGTTTTAGCTGGTTTTCACTCCACTTATGGATTTTACTCTTTCATTTTTTTCTGCGGCTTCCAGACTGGAATTCACCTTTTCAAATTACACATAACTTTCGTCTCAATTTTAAGAGTCAGAAAGGATGGTTAAACCAACTTGACGCTTATTTCATAATTGAGTTTTTCTTGTACCCCCTTCTTATAATAATACCCAAATATAATAAAAGTGATGGTATGCTTGCTGTTATTAAGCCTAAAAAATAGTAGATGCTCATCCACTCATTGAAACTTGAAAATACATTGAAACGTGATAATAACACGCCTAGAATTACTGCTAAATGATTGAAGAAGGAACTAATAAAATAGAACACATTCTCGTCTGTACTTGCCATGCTAACATATCGCATAACCAAAAGTAAAACGGTTGTTGAAGATGTTGACAATAATCCAAATTTTATATGCGGATTCATGAAGAGAAATCCTAACAGAACATAAATTGCACAAACAATTATAAGAACAATTGATAACCCAAATGCTCCCAATCCCATATAAAACTCCATAAATAATACTAAACAAGCTATACCACACTGAATAACTAATGCCTTAAGATTGTTTTTTAGCATACATTCCCCTTTACTTTCTTTTCATACACTCAAGTTTGTTTAGTCATTTATAAGAGCATGTAATTTTCTATCTATTATCGCTGTCAATACCCTATAGTTTTCATGAAACTTCCTATTTCTCTCAAAGTCATGCTCATTGTTTTGTTGTATCGTATTCTTCCCTTTTTTGCAGTGGTATGGCTACAGCAGACAACAGATCTCATTTTCATTCACCTTTGTTTAGGTATTTCAAGAACTGGTTTACTTCCAGCGCGTATAAGTAGTACCTAGCCATTTGTAATTACAATAGCGGCATTAGCAACTATTGCCATGGAAATCCTGCATAGTACGCAGTTTTATCCTTGAGATTATCTGAACTATCACTGAAACACTAACCATTTATTGCTCTGGGCAAAAACAACTTCTATCTACCAATCATTAAATATCTCTTTGCCTGAACTAATATTACCCCTATTATTACTTCCTTAACAACTATTCAATTATTACATTTTCAACCACTTTTTCAAAGTCCGTCTCAATCAAAAAATCACCATGCGCTATCATAGAGCGGATAGTTTCAGCACTTGCCCATTTAGCATCACAGGTTTCTCCCGGTTGCAAAACAATATCAGTTATGAGACATTCATGAGAAAACATCCAGACATCTATTAGGCAAGAACCACCCGGCGGATGTTGGTTTTCTTTGGTAATTCTTGTAAACAAACGGCCTTTGTTGTCATCCAGCCTAAGTCCTAATTCTTCTTTAGCTTCGCGCAATGCCGCAGCTAGACTGTCCTCCCCGGCAATAGCAGCACCGCCGCAAGTTTCCCAAATGCCCGGATTTGTCGCCTTTAGGGGTGAGCGTTTTGCGATTAACCACTCGCCTTTATGATTAACTATCCAAACACTGACTGATAAGTGATATTCCCCCGTAAACATGGCTTGTCCGCGCTGTATGCTACGTCCGGTTTTATTCCCGTTGTTGTCATATAGCTCCCAAAGTTCACTCATTTTACTTCCATCGCCAAAACTCTGCTTGCTTCAATGATTGAGTAGTCTTTCTCGCATGCTTTATAACTTAATTCCTCTTTTTTCAAATTGTGTTGTATTCCCTTCTTTGAGCCTACTTCGCCAGTGTTTTTGGTATTCTATCAATATGAAGTTGTTTATCTTTATTTGATTTGTTGGTATAGCGTTTGAGTAAGGAATAAAACCTAGCGATTTGATCATTACTATAAATCATCCGGTTCGCATCATTCATCAAAGTTTTTCTGAGATCGTTTCTTTTTATAACTACGGCATTATTGAGTGTCAGTTTCTTTAATTCACATCTTTCACTAAAAACGATAATCGATTTCAATTCAACATTCTTCAGAATTCTAGCTAAGTATTTCTTATGCCTCTGATTTTGCCAGATCGGGTTAGCAAATTTGTTCTTTCTTTTATAAAGGACACTGGTCCAAGTTTTAGCATCTTCATTGCCGAAAATCCAGCCACTGTAATTTTTGCTTTCTAAAACATAGATACCAAATGGACAAAGATAGATAAGGTCAATCTCGGTTGTCCCCTCTTCTGTGGGTATATAAAGGTTGGTTAGTATTTTCCCATAGTATGGCAATTTCTCTAACTCCATAAAAGTTAGTCCTTCGCCGGTATACCCCCGATCAAACAAAAACATCAATAAACCGACAGCACTTTCCTGGCGATAAGCAGATTTGTAGTATTTCCCAACAAACGGCAGATAGTTGACGATAAAAACTAAACCGCTGATAACAAAGCCGACAACAACGGTCGTAATGAGTTCCGGTCCCAGTTCCCTTACTAAAGCATCAATTACATTTTTCATCACTAGTCTCCTATAATATCAACTTTCTGCTCGCTACCAAGATTATAACGCATAATTGCATCTAAAGAAGAATTTGACGAAGTTTGAAAACCGGTTTACAACTATTCACAAAATGTTTTCAAACCATGTTGTTTGAATACAGCCCAAGCTTCCTTAATGGCTGTAAACTATGTGTGGTAAAATAGTACTAGTATGCAAAAGAGAAAAGGAGGCCCCATGGATAAAA
This sequence comes from uncultured Erysipelotrichaceae bacterium, assembly GCA_964622375.1. Lineage (GTDB taxonomy): Bacteria > Bacillota_I > Bacilli_A > Erysipelotrichales > Erysipelotrichaceae > CAZUQA01. Next base: position 2,949 of record CAZUQA010000141.1, read on the forward strand.
TTGATTATAAAAAAGATTTCAAAGACCTATATTTACCTAAGAACCAAGCCATGATTATCGAAGTACCAAAAATGAAATTTATTGTGGTAGAAGGCAAAGGCAATCCCAATATCTCTATAGAGTATAAAAATGCCCTGGAGCTGCTTTATGGACTATCCTATACCCTTAAAATGAGTAAGAAAGGCAACTACCAAATTCCGCATTACTGTGAGTATACGGTTTTTCCTTTGGAAGGTTTGTGGTGGACTGCCGCTGGCCAGTTTGATTTAAAAGCCAAAGAGAAATTATCTTGGTATGCCATGATCAGACAACCTGACTTTATCACTGAAGAAAACTACCGTTGGGCTTTACAACAATACACTAAAAAGAAAGGACCGCGCGATTTCTCTTCTGTTGCTTTTTGGGAATTCGCTGAAGGTTTATGCGTGCAAATGCTGCATCTTGGAAGTTATGACGATGAGCCAAAGTCTTTTGATACTATGGCAAAATTTGTGACAGAAAAGGGTTATGAAAAAAACGCCGACAATAAATGGCATCACCATGAAATCTACTTAAGTGACCCCAGAAAAGTTAGCCCGGAAAACAACAAGACCGTATTACGTTATAGTATTAAAAAACGATAAGAGAAATCTTTGCTTTATTGCTGCACCAAATATTCCAATTTAAAACGCTCGGCTGAGCGTTTTAATAAAAGAATTATGCTTTACTTTTTTTTCTTGGTTTAAATACCAGTACCAAAGAAAGTGAAGCTAAGGCTAGCAACCCGATTATCAAGGTTGATGGACCATTATCACCGGTATTGGGATTATTGTTATACATATAGACATAAGTTACTGTGTGCCCGCTGGTAAGTAAGGCCAATTGCGCTGCCTCACTTGGTAAATCAGACAGTTGACGCATAGTCACTTCGCCATCAAGGAACCAACCAACATAGGTATAATTGGGAATTGTCCTGATGCTGTTGGTATAAACGCCATTGAGCGGAAAATCAACAGTTTCATCAGGTAACAATATTTGTGCTAAATTATCAATGCTCCGCCAGCGATTGGTAATGGTTACCGTCGGTACTACTTGTGTCTGATGGTAAGTAGCCGTAGTTGTGGCTTCAAAGCCTTGTTCATCATCTTTAAAGTCCGCAGTATTCACAAAGAGACCCGGCGCTTCGACTTTAGCGACAAATTGGAAGCGCACTAAGCCACTGGGAACATTCATGAAGTCAAAGGTAATTCTTTGTCGGCTGCCTTCGGTTGTTATTCTGACATCAATAACATCAACAGCTGCTGAAATATCATTCCCAAAACTATCAACAATTACATAATCAGTAACTGTGGTTACTAAGCTCAAACCTGCCGGTAGTAAATCACTGATAGTAAAGAAATTGGCATTCAACAGTTTTGGCGTATTAAACATGTAGGCATAGCTGCCAATACCGATAGCTCCTTCAGCACCGGTTCCCCAACCCCAAGTGTTACCAACCTCATCAATGGCAAACATACAATACCAACCATTGAAAATAGAATCTATTTTTTTGCCGTTAAACTCGCCCGTAATCTTTGTCGGTACTAACAACCTATCCGTCATCGATAAACCCTGACCAAGTTCACCAGCCCAGTTGCCACCCCAAGTCCAAACATCGCCGTTTTCATCTAAAGCGGCATTGGCATCGCCATAATCATAACCCGTACCCGATGTCGGACCGGTTTGTGAAGTATTCGATATAGCGATAATCGGTGGTTTTCCCGGGAGACTGCAATCATAAATCTTCGTCGGTGTCATAACCACCATTGGCGAACCGCCATTACCCAACTGACCGGAATCGTTATAACCCCAAGTCCAGATATTGCCATCTTCATCAAGAGCTACACAATGCTCCCAACCGGAGGAAATAGCAGTAATTCTTTTACCACCAAAATTAACACCGTCACTTATTAAAGTAGGAACAAGCCGGGGTAACAAATCTCCGGTCCCTAAAGCTCCGGTGTTATACATAGAGCCAATTGGATAGCGATTGTGTCCCCAAGTCCAAACTCTCCCTTGATCATCAAGGGCCATAACGTGATTAAACCCGTGCGACAATTGCGTGATTTTTATTCCATCTAAAACACCACCTGTCGAGATATTGATAGGTGTCACTACTGCGGTTGGGGAACTTGTTCCATTGCCAAAGATACCAAATTCATTTCTTCCCCAAGCCCAGATATTATCAAATTCATCAATGGCAAACATAAAAGTACTATGCGCCCCTTCAGAAATTTGCACTATTTTATTTCCGTCAAAGAGATTACGGTCGGCAGAAACATTATAGGGTACCAGTCGCCGTGTTAAATCTGATACTCCGGCACCACCCAAACCATCTGCCAATTGGCCATGGGAATTTAAACCCCAGGTCCACAAATCACCAAATTCATCAATCGCAAAACTGCTGTTGTGCATTTTTGCGTAGACCTTAACTATTTTTCTGCCATCAAAATACCCGGGGATCGCCGATAAGTTATAAGGATAGTTTCTGTTATTTCCAACTCCATCTGTCCCATCACCTAAGCCACCATATTGATTGAAGCCCCAAGCCCAAACATTACCGGCAAAATCGATAGCTAAGGTATGCGGACCGGTGTTAGATAGCGTCTCAAATTTTGTGAATAAGCCATTAGGATTTAAACAGGTCTTTAATGCGCCACTGTTGAAGATATCAACGGAGTAAGTTATCTCATCGCCGATGACTACCGGCACCGGTGCTGCTGCTGTTCCTTTGTCTTCATCACCATCGACAAAAGCTGTCTTATCAATGCTGTCATTATCATCCCAAGCCGCTAAAGAAACCCGAGATTTTGGTACTACTGTTATTGCCACCAGCAAAACAGTAATGAACACTAAAAAAGCTCTTCTAAATAAACTATTTTTCTTCTTTGTCATATTTTCATCCCCACATAATGAACTTTCAATCAAATTAAATGAAAGTAAAAAAAATAACTAGATAGTCTACTTAAATTTTACCACTATCACCATTTATGTCAACAAAACTATTGTTTGTTTGTTGTTTGTATGTATTCGTAAACTAAAAAACTAAATTCCAGTTTAAGCAGGGAAAAGCGGAAGTAAGTCATACAGCACTGTCTAT
>CAZUQA010000142.1:0-2269 GCA_964622375.1 uncultured Erysipelotrichaceae bacterium
TTTCAAATTACACAAGAATCGTTAATCAGTAATTTGAAATAGTGAATTCCATTGAGTATTGTTTTGATTGTTTTCTGTGCTATAATTTTGTATATATCACCAGAGGGTGGTAACCTCTTAGTAAAGACCTTCTCTGGAAAGATATAAAACGCAAAATTTTCTAAATTACGGTTTGCTTGAAAGGTGGGCCGTTTTTTTAGTTACATGAAATTATCTTTTTTATAATATCAATAGGATCCAATTCATAAAAAATGCATAATTGAATAAATCTGTTTAGAGAAATATAACTGAAACCCTCTTCAATTTTCCTTAATCCGGGGACATCAATTATCCCTTTTTTTCGCATGTGAAAAATGAGAATACTTCGTTCAATTCTCTCTTTTTTGAATATTTCTCCTAGCTTAATAGCATCAAATAACATAAAAACACTCTTTTTCATTCTAAAAGGGTGTTTTTTAGCTGCTATGCGCTTCGTTTTTTGTACGTGGTGCGGATAACAGGACTTGAACCTGCACGAATTTTACTTCACTAGAACCTGAATCTAGCGCGTCTACCATTTCCGCCATATCCGCATAAATGATAAAGCGGACTCTTAGTCCGCTTCAATAATAACGCAGGCTAGGCATCATTGACAACTCTTTCTTCAAAATCATCGAATAAGTCTAAGTCACTTAATCCTAGATCAACTGCCTTTCTGATAAGCTCTTCCGGGATTCCATCATGAAGACGTTGGACGAGCATCGACAATAACATCAACAATAAATCGGAATCCCCACTAACTTCTTCTGCCAAACCATCTTCATCCATCGTAAAACTGATGGTGGCACCTTCACTCAAAGCTGCCATAAAAGCATCGTATAATTCCCTTTCTTGATCGCTCATAACCTATCTTCTCCTTAAATAACAATATTAACAATCCGATTTTTCACCACGATAATTCGCTTAATCGGTTGCCCGGCTATCGTCTTTATTATGTTTTCTTGGGCTAAAGCTCTTTCTTTAATCGTTGTTTCATCATCGTCATTACTTACTAATATCGTCGCTCTTAGTTTACCGTTTATTTGTACCCCAATTTCAATTTCATCTTCTAAGATTTTAGCTGGATCATAGCTTGGCCAAACCGATTCACATAAAGCCGAGCCAAGTTGATACTTCTCATTCAGCTCTTCAGTGATATGGGGAATAAACACATGAAGTAATGACAATAACACCCGATAATCAGCTGAGTTGATACTAGCTTGTTTTTCCATCTCATTGCTGAGAATCATCAAAGCCGAAAAGGCTGTATTAAACTTCATCGCATCGATATCAGTGGTCACTTTTTTAATCGTCTTGTTGATGAGCCCTTCAATGTCCTTAGTATACTCATTACCGGTAACTACCTTATCTCCTAAACGAATAATCCGCTCGATGAAACGCCGTGATCCCCTAACACCGTTGTCACTCCAAGTTGCATCTTTCTCATAATCGCCGATAAACATCACATAAGCGCGTAAAGTGTCAGCTCCATACTCGTCGATGATATCATCCGGGTTAACTGCTGATCCTTTACTCTTGCTCATCTTTAGACCATCAGCGCCCAAAATCATACCGTGAGCTACCCGAACTTTAAAAGGCTCCTTATACGGTAACAAACCGATATTATACATAAACTGATTCCAAAAGCGCGCATATAATAGATGCCTGGTGGCGTGCTCCATCCCACCGTTGTACCAATCTACCTGCCCCCAATACTTCAGCTTGCCTAAGTCAGCGACCGCCATTTCATTGTGTGGGTCCATGTAACGCACAAAATACCATGAAGAACCTGCCCAGTTTGGCATGGTGTCGGTTTCTCGTTTGGCCGGTTTGCCACAACACGGACAAGTAGTATTCACCCAAGACTCGATGTTTGCCAGGGGGCTCTCCCCTGTTTCTAATGGTTCATACTCGGCTACATCCGGTAACAAAACCGGTAAATCTTCTTCTTTTACGGCTACCCAACCACAGTCTTGGCAATAAACCAAAGGAATCGGTTCTCCCCAGAATCTTTGTCGAGAGAAAATCCAATCCTGTAGCTTGTAGTTAATTTTTTCTTGGGCTAATCCTTGTTTCGCTAAATGATCGAGCATCGTCTGAATAGCCTCTTCTTTATTTAACCCGTTCAAAATCCCTGAATTGATGTGTTGACCATCGCCCACGTAGGCCTCTTGATTAATGTCCCCGCCTTCGAGTACCGCAATGATTGGAATGTTAAACTTCTTGGCGAAATCGTAGTCTCTTTCATCGT
>CAZUQA010000143.1:0-2264 GCA_964622375.1 uncultured Erysipelotrichaceae bacterium
CTTCTCGGCCGATTATTCGACCCTTCATTTCTTCATTTGGCAAACCGACCACCGATACCGTGCGGTCTTGGCTCTCCTCTTGGGAATACCGTTGAATTGCTAAGGCGATAATTTCTCGAGCATTATCGGCAGCTTTAACTCGCGCCTCTTCTTCTTGCTCCTTAATGTAAGCAGAAATTTCATTTTGTATTCTCTGCTCAATCGCCGCAAAAAGTTCATCACGCGCTTCTTTTTGTGATAAACGGCTGATACGTTCTAATTCAGTCACTTGAATATCAAGTTTTTTGTTTAATTCATTTTCTGTCTTCTCTAAGGAAGCGAGTTTCTCGTTAGTGATCCGAGTCTTTTCTTCTAGTTGTTTCTCTTTATTGGTCAGATTCTCATCACGGAAATTCAAGGTGTCTTCACGACGAGACAATTTCAATTCAATATCATTGAGTTCTTGTTTGCGTTCTTTAACTTCTTTTTCAGCAGCTATTCGCAATTCATGAGACTGTGTCTTTCCTTCCAACACAGCTTGACGCACCAAATTTTCCGCTTTATCGTTGGCTTCCTTAATTACTAAATCAGCTGTAATCTGATTCTTATCCAAGCCCATTTTTGAAAGCATCAACATGACGCCGACGCCTAAAATAAAACCAATCCCAGATAAGACAGACAATAGTAAGATATTATCCATATACTATTACCTCTCTTCTTACGATAAAAAATCAATTTTACCTGTAGCTATTTTACTACAGTTTTCCAGTTCATGACAAGCAAAAACCGAAATTATCCCAACGACTTCCATAAAAATCAAACAATTAGCACAATTGTCTCGTTTATTCTTGCTTCATAAGGCAAAATACCGATTCTACGCGATCATGGATCTTTTTATTACAGCCTACCTAAGTGTCTTTACTGCACCTTTCTAAACGATAACTCAAGTTAGAAACGATTTCAATGACTGAGGTATCAGCCTGTTCTGCAATTACAAACGCGCTAATCACAGCTCCTTGATCTTGACCGATAATCGTCACAATCTCTCCTGGTTCTACCTCTTCAATTGTACTGATATCCACCATCATTTGATCCATGCAGATTAAGCCAACGATTTTTGCATACTTACCCTTAATCAAGACAGCCCCGTTTCCGTTTGATAAACATCGCGGGATACCATCAGCATAACCGATGGTCAGAGTGGCAATCCTCATATCTTGCGAAGCAATATAAGAACCATGATAACCAATTGTTTCGTTGGCTTTTACCTCTCTGATACTGCTTACTCGCGCCTTAAGGCTTAATACTTCCTGTAACCGTAGACTTTGAGCTGTGGGATTATCATCCAAATACAAACCGAATAAAGCGATGCCCACTCGCGCAAAGTTATAGTTTAATTGTTGGGCATGAAAAATCCCATAACTCGCTTGAGCGTGGACCTTAGGTAATGAAAGTCCGGACTTTTTAATACTTGTAAGCACTGCTTCAAAACGGGAAATCTGTTCATGGGTAAAATCTTCATTGGTAGCGGCAAAATGGGTGAAGATTCCTTCAACCAACAAATTTTCAAAACTGAATATCGCCAGAATTTTGTCGCTATTGCTACTATCTTCCCCGGAACGTTTGAGGCCACTGTCAACTTCGATGTGAACTCTTATTTTCTGTGGATAACGGCTGAGTAAAACGGCATAATCATAATCGATGACATTTTGAATTAAGTCATAATGTGTGAGCAAGGCTAACTGCTGTGGATGAGTATAGCCTAAAATCAAAATATCTCCGGCTACCGAGTTTTTTCTCAATTCAACGGCTTCTTTAACCGAAGCAACACAACAAATATTAATGCCCCACTCATTTAGTTTTTTTGCTACTCCAATGGCGCCGTGGCCATAAGCATTGGCTTTAATGGCTGGTAGTAACTGACACCCCGGTGGCAACTGGCTCTGAATCTTTCGAATATTGTCATGTAGGATCCCATAATCAATTTCAATCCAAGCGCGACCTCTAGAAAAATCCTCTGCTACTTCATATTCCGTTGTTGTCATGATTGCTCTTCCACACTGTGATGATAAACCCGTTATCGTTGTTTCCAGAAACCTGAAAGATTGCTTTATCGCTGATGGCAAATTCAGTAACCGCTCCGGCTGCTGGCAAAAATGCTACTTCCGCTTTTATTTTTGAAGTCGCCCACTCTATCGATTCAACACCATAGAAGTATGTTTGTAGCCGCTGATGATACTCTTCAAGACAGTCGCCGAATTTTTTCATCAACAAAGAATGCGGGG
>CAZUQA010000144.1:0-8756 GCA_964622375.1 uncultured Erysipelotrichaceae bacterium
TTTTTCTGCGATTTTCAATCGTACTTCTTCAATTTGTTTGATTTATTCTTTTGTTTTAGCTGGTTTTCACTCCACTTATGGATTTTACTCTTTCATTTCTTTCTGCGGCTTCCAGACTGGTATTCACCTTTTCAAATTACACGATATTTATTGGTAAATTGATATTAATATTAGGTTGTTTTTCATTGTGATTTTCTCGCCTAAAATAATTATGATATATGATCGGTCGATTAAACATCCCACTATGTCAATTCTGCTTTAATAGTCAAAGGATCTTTTTAAACTTGGCTAACTAAGTTTCGTTTAAACAAATGTGCGGAAGCAACTGCTATTTAAGGTTTTTTTAATTGCTAAAAAGGCAGAACCGGCAGGTTTTGCGATTTTTCACTATTTTTTTTGTTATTTAAATATCTGTTTCTTTATTCTTTGTTTTTACCGTTTTTCTGCAAGTCGGCATACAACTTGAGAGCAGCATCCATTTTGGCTTTCTTCTGTTCCTCAGTTTCCGGAACTGGCTCCTCCCCTTCTTTTATTACCCCGGCTCTTACTTTTGCTTCATAACGCTTTCTTTTATTATAACTGCTCGCAAAATTTTGCATGGCGACAATAAGTAGCATAATGACAACTGCTCCTACTATCCACATTAGTGCACTTGTATCCATTTTTTCCCCTCCACTATATATTAATTAAATTTCTATCCTTCTCTAACTTTCAATTCATTTTGATAAAAGGCAAAAATTCCGGTACCGGCTCCGCCATAATTGCCTAAATCGCCATAGGCAATGACAAAGGCATGGACCGCGGCTAAAGCATCAAAAACCGCAACTACTTCATCATCACTTAAAGTATAGCCACATTGCCCTTCAGGTCCTTGGGGTCCTAACCACACCGTTTTCTTACCGAATTTGACACTGGCATTGAAGACTTTCTCAGCATATTCGCGGTTTTCATTACCGATAACCATAACCGTCACATGCTGAGGATCGGTAACGGCACAAGCCCCATGGAGATATTCTTCAACATCAATATAGAAACATTGTTTGTTGGTAACTTCAATCATCTTAATCGCCCACTCTTCAGCCACTTCCAATAAAGGACCGCTACCGACGCAGGTAAAACTAGTAGCTTGGTTTAACCACTCAAAGTTAGCGCTTACCCAGTTTTCCACCAAAGCAGCCGTCTGAAAATAACGCTCACTGCTGGCATAAATTTCCTGTGCTACATTTTCCAAATCATGAGCTTTACCCTTAGCTTCCGCTAAACCATAGCCCACCAGGATGACTACCAACATATTGACAACTACCCCGACTACCTTGTAATCAACATCTTCTTTGCCTTCAGGCACCAAAATCACAATATCGGCTTCTTTGGTGATTGCCGTGTTTTCGGCCGCTGTTACTCCGATGGTCTTAGCACCCTGTTTTTTCGCTGTACGCAAAGCTTCAACTACTTCATGCGAGGTTCCGGTTTGTGATAAAGCCAGGACGATATCTGTTTCTTTTAGTTTGGCAGGATAATTATTAAACTGATAAGGGCTGACCACATAGGGGCGAATATCCAGTACTCTTTCCCAAATAAACGAAGCAATCTGTACCCCTTCGCCGCTGGAGCCATTAGCTACCAAGAATATTCTGGTATCTTGACCAATAGACAAGTCTTTGACTGCTGCCATAATCTCAGCTTTACGAGCTAACACTTTTCGCATATGTTCCGGCGTCAACTTCTGATAAAAGCGCATTCTCTCAATTTCTCTGTTCATCTTTCTTCTTCCTCACAATAGTATTATTAATTTTATTCTAAATTGGCATGGCGCTTAAACATCGTCTCGGCGCTTTCTCCCAACTTCTCCATTAACATTATAGAACAGATATCCAGGTAAATCAGCAGACTCTGTTCAAAAAGATTGCCCAAGGGTTGGATCGATTTGATATCCCCTTCTTTTAGTGCTTTGGGACTTAAAGCATTAAAACGAACAATTTTATCAGCCAACTTCGCTATCGTTGAGTCCGGATTGATAGTCAGTAAGATTACTTGACTTTTTTGTTGTTTGGCTTTCTCCGCCATACTCAGCAAACTCTTGGTTTCTCCACTGCCGGAGCATATTACTAAAACATCCCCTTCGTCAATGGCCCTGGTGGTACTGTCACCTACCATGTAACTTTTTAAACCCAAATGCATCAAGCGCATACAGAAAGCCCGAGCCATATACCCGCTTCTGCCCATCCCGGCAACAAATATCGCCTGCGCTTTTAACAGGCTTTGGATAAACTCAGCTGTATCGTTAATTCTGATCTGTTTTTGAACTTCAGCCAGTTCCTGCAATACTATTTCGGCGTATTCTTGATTATTCATTTTTGATCAACTCCTTGATTTTTATCGTTGTCGCTAAACGATCTTTTTCGTTTATTATCCCACCGCCGACTACTAAGACATCAGCTCCCAGGTTTATGACCTGAGATATGGTGTTTAACTTTAAGCCGCCGGCTACTGCCACTTTTGTTTTCTTAAGCGTATTATTGATAACTTCTAGTTCTTTCAAAGGATTAACTTGGTCACTTTGAATATCAAAAGCCGTATGCACGCAGATATAATCAACGTCCATTGCTTCTAGCTCTTTAGCTCGGTTTTCCAGATCTTTGACCCCAATCATATCTACCATGATTTCCCTGTCGTATTCTTTTGCGGCTTCAACAGCGCCCCTGATTGTTTCATCATACGCCACCGCTAAAACCGTCACAATATCCGCTCCGGCGGCAAAGCACTTCTTCGCTTCATAATAACCGGCATCCATAATCTTGACATCTGCCAACACCGCAATATCCGGGTATTTTCCTTTAAAGATCCGTACCGGCCTTAATCCTTCTTCAATAATAAAAGGGGTGCCCACTTCGATGATGTCAAGCTGATCAGCAATTTCATGTAGTAAAGCCAAAGCCTCATCTAAGCTTAAAGTATCCAAAGCAATTTGTAGTTTCATCACTCTTTCCCCATACTTGCCTTTAATAAATATCTTTGCCTGTTTCCTTACTCTTATTCAAACCTAAAACTTCATCCATTGATTTATAACCGATACCCATTCTGTCAATTCCCCTATCGATGAGCTCTAAGAAATGTTGGCGCGTTCTAATTCCACCGGCACCTTTGATTTTAATTTTACCTTGGGTGACAGCCATCATCAGTTGTACAACTTCTACTGTTGCACCTTTTGACTCTACCCCGGTTATAAAACCGGTTGATGTTTTCACAAAATCAGCACCAGCTGCCATAACTCTTTTGGTAGCTTCGACAATTTGTTCCGGTGTTAAGACGTCAACCTCTATGATAACTTTAAGGGCAATGCCGTATCTATGACAAACTTCCGCCACTTGGCGGATTTCTTCTTCTACGGCGTCATACATTCCGCTTCTTATCCAACCGAAATTGGCAACCATGTCAATTTCAAAAACTCCTTTTTTACAATACTCCTCTGCTTCAAATAACTTGACAGCTGTGGTACATGCCCCTTGAGGAAAGCCGATACAAGCTGCAACTTTGGTGGCACTTCCCCTAGTCAACTCCAAAGCTAAGTCCACCCAACAACCCTGAACACATTCCGCCATACAACCGTAGTTAATTCCGTCTTCTATTAATTTACTTACTTCTTCTTTAGAAAACTCCGGTTTCAAAACCGAGTGATCAATATAGCGAGCTAACTCGGCAGTTGTCAGGTCAATGGCTTTTTTATCTGGCTTCATATTATCTATTATCCGCCTTAAAAGGCAGCATCCTTTCTTTTATCAGTCGGTATTTCTCTTAACTGCTCTTTTCATTTGGTTAAAATAATATAGTAGTAACAAAGGAATTATACAACTTAGGGCTATCCCGTACAAGGTAATATCATAGCGAAAATACTTAATCATCACCCCACAGAGTAAGGGGGCAATTAAGCCGCTACCGCCGCCAAAGACCGCCGCAGCTAACTGTTGGCCGGTGGTTCGTAGTTGTAGCGGAGAAACTTCATCGATCACCTGTTTGGTACTGATCCATAACAAAGGAAAAGTAAAAGCCGAGAGAATCGACAACCAGATCATCAGATCACCATTGTATGCCAGTCCGTACAGTAAGTAACGTAGGATATAGATCAATACAATAAAGCTTATGATTTTGTGCGCTTTAAACTTCCGAATAAGCTTACCCCCGAAAAAGAAGAAAGGTAATTCAAAAATCGCTCGGGCGGAGTTTAAAAAACCCAACTGACTTTCACTAACTCCTAAAGCTAACATTTTAAAGGTTGAAGTATAATAGTCAGCATTACCTGCTAAGAAGATAAAGAAGAAGATTATCGTGAGAAAGACAAAATCTTTGTTATGTAGAAAACTCTTAGTATCCTGTAAGGTCAGTTTCTTGCCGGTATCAATTTTCTTGGCATCAGGTATTATCAAACTGTAACTTAAACTAAAACCGGTAAGCAACAACAAAGCGTAACCGAGCGCTGAATAGCCGAAACGCTCAACCAGCAAAGCTACTAACATGGCGCCAATCGCCCACCCAAAAGCCGCAAAAGCCCTAATTGAGCCGTAGTTATCTAAGCAGTATTTATCAGATTCAATAACCCAACTATCTAATGTCCCTTCCATTACCGTAGCTAAAGCCAAGACCAGGCAACCCCAAAGGCTGATTAGTAAAAGTGGATTGCTTGTTTTAGTAATGAATAAGTAGCTAAAAAGCCCGTACAGCACCCCAATCAAATAAAAGACTTTTTTATTAGATTTTAACTTATCACAAAGATGACCAAAAAACAGTTGGAAAATTATCGAAGCAATCGCCCCCCAAGTAAAAAGCCAACCTTGCGTCAGTTCATCATAGCCTAATAGCTTTAGATAAGGTATCAATAAAGTTGAGATTAAAGCATTACCAATATAAACAATCAGCATCAGTAACATAAATCTCGCAGCGATTGTCTGTCCTTTTTTCATTCTATCCCTGTTTATCTTACTTTACTTATTAATTTTCGTGATAGAAGCCGATAAACTCCTCTAGTGTTAAGTCAGAATTTCCGCTTTGTCGGGCTTCCCATAGCGCTGTTGCCAACTCTACCCCCAAATAGCGATAATGCCAAGGTTCATAACCATAGCCGGTAATGCTTTCTGCCGTTTTAGGATAACGCATACTAAAGCCATATTCCTGGGCATGTTGTTGTAACCACTTAAAGGCATCAGTTTTCTCAAAGTTTGCGGAAACTATTCCAATATCGTAAGTCAAACCGGTTTGGTGTTCACTATAACCCGGCCGCGCTAAGAAACGGGCAGTTTCCACTTCACCGTCACGAGCAACATCACGATTCCAAATATTCTGTTGAGCATTATAACTCCGATAGCCGCTTTTGATTCCAACCCCAACGCCGGCTTTTTTCATGGCGGCCAGCATGGCATCCAGTTGAGCTCTGGCTTCCTTGTCGGCTCCTAGTGCATAACTCTTAGGTAAAGGTACCCATTTATTAGCTAAGATGTACTCCTTGTCATTCCAGGTGAATTTAAAAGGTCTTTCCATCATTTCCGGCGACAGTTTATAGAAATAGTAGACTTTTTTGCTTGTTACATTTCCTGAACTGTCACTTACCTGATAGAGAATTTCATAGATTCCCGGTTTATCTTCAATCTTACCGAGGAATTCCATTTTATCAATTTTGATATCACGATCGTAATTGTCGGTTATTTTCCCTTTAATGTTAGCTTTGAAGTTTTGATTAATGTTTTTTATATATAAATAACGATATATTACTTCAAATTCCGGTGGCGTGGTGTCGACGACCATGATCTTGTGCTCAAATACTCTTTCGACTTTCCCTTTTTTGACCGTAATCTCACAAAGGCCTTCGCCAACTTTTTTGGTGTCGTACTTATAAGATAATTGATATTCCGGTCCCAAACCTAAGCTTTCATTGTCCAGCTTAGCTTCAACCGGGTCCAATTCGCTACCGAATTCAACTTGGCTTGGCTCTTTAGGTAGATTGATTTTTAGCTTTACCGCCGGGTACAAAAAAACATAAGCGGTGCCACTTACCGCCACTAGAGCCAGCAACAATACTAATATCATCATTATCTTGAAACCTTTTTTAAGTTTTCTTTTTTTCATTTTTTCTTCCTATTAAAATTTTCTGCTTATTTTAGTTGGGCTAAGCCAATGCGCCCTTGATAAATAACCAAGAAGCTGCCATAAGCAATATCGGTAATACTGTCAAACTCTGCTTTGACTACCAGATTGCCGTTTTTATCCATTAAGCCGTATTTACCATCAAATTTCACAACCACATAGCCATGACTGTAACTGTTACAGCGATAGGAGCGATCAGCTTGCGGCTCTCCATCATATATAAAGGAAGAAACTAATATCGCACTCATGTTGTAGTAACCGCATTTCCCTTTATCTTCCATGGTTATCATATCATTGGCTATTGACCCGTCCGGATAATAACCATAAAAATGATCTTTGGCTTTTCCTTGTAGGCGATGTAGTGATAAATCTTTTTTATTTACCAAATAAAATTCATTTTCAAACCGCAAATTGAAACTATCACCATCATTCTCCCGTAAAGCGCCGGCTACTACTTTATCGCGATCCAACAAAAATACTGCTCTAATATCAGCTTTTACTACGCCTTCAACCTTGTACACATCAACATAAGAAAGTTGATTGCCACTAAAGATATCGATAAAAGGTTCTTTGGGATAACCGGTACCCCAAGTCTTAGTGGCAAATTTCTTCTTAGTTTCTTTTAGATTTCTGTCAAATAATACCAGTTTCGACTGATCGTTGTTTACCGCTTCTAATTCCGTACGATAAGCGGTAATTAAGCCGTCGTAAGGGCCTGGCCAATAGGAAACATCCGCGTACAGAGCCTCTAAAGCAACGTCATAAAAGGTATCCAGTAGCCCATATTGTTTACCTACGGCATATTTAAAGTAATCGTCGTTGAAAGCCCCGACATAAGTCCAATCTTTATTCTTGTAGGTTTCCCAATCGACTTTGGCAATGTCCTTTAATAGGTTTGATCCTTTATACAAAGTTATCAGATTAAAGATTTTTTCCGGATCACTGTTTTTAATTTTCTCCAATGTTCTGATTGCTTTATTGAAATCCTCAGCACCAACATAGGCATCAACTAAGGCATAAGCGATAGTGTTGTTTTCATCATCATACTCTAAAATCTGAGATAGAGCTTCTATAGCAGTCTGGTACTCACCTTGTTGTAAAGCATATAAGCCTTCTTGTTTATAATTCGCTATTTTCTTCTTAGTTAGCTTTTGACCACAAGAAGTTAATAAGCTTAACGCTATCAATAGAACTAGTATTTTTTTCATATTTCATTCCTCAAATAATTTTGTAAGATAAATTGATGTTGTTCCTTTACAATTTCCCATTTGTAAAGCACCTAGTGTTTTTTTCTAGCCAAAATCTAACTAGGTATTATAGATTATAACATACCCATAAAAGTATTCTCAAACTGCACTATTTTGTTTTCTTTTGTTTTCTTTTCCTAAAAATCAATAAAAGGAAAAAAAAATGTTTTTCTTGTCTAGTTCTCTATGGTTGTAGTAATCTTTCATTTGAATCAAAACATTTCATATATTATAGAAGAAATGCCTCTGCTGCCTTTTCTTGTCATACTTATATTCGTCGCTTTGATTGAATAAGGAAAAGTGGCAATTTGATTATCTAAGGTCAATTCATAAACCAAGCATGAATAGTGCTACTTCCTGCAAGTAAAGTTACTTCAATTATTCAGAGGTATAGCAATGGCTTTCTTACCGCCTTTGCGGAAAGAACTTTCCTTTTTAAATTTTTATTTTCGTATGTTTCCCAATTAATAACGATTAAGCTCTCCCTGGAAATGAGATAATCTCATGCAAAAATAATTTTATTCACGCTTAACACTGTTATTATTTACTAACATACTTAACCCACTCCACTAAGTTACTTATTCCTGAGCCGGATGGCTTGTTTGTACTTTCAATGTTCTTTTTCTCATAGGTGTAAGTCACACTACGAGATTGTGAGCGATACTGGGTTTTAGCCGGGCTTGTTTGTACCTGTCTGGTGTTTTTGGTATCGCCTACTACTTGCCAATAAACTTTTGAATCAGAATCCGACTTATTTTTTTTGTAACCAATCCATTTCGCACTCGAAGCTGAAGAAACTTCATAACCACTGCTATTATAATAGGCAACAGCTACCCATTTAGTGTCAGACCATACTTCTTCAAACGTATTGCAGTCTTTTGGTCCGGCATAGGGGCAGCCTTTTATAAAGGAGGAATATGTTTTACCGGTGTTTGTCCAACGCCAATAGCGATTTTGAGTTTTATAAGTGGCTGCTACTTCTTTAGTCTCAACCTTTCTTAACAATTCAGAACTATTATAAGAGTCTTTCACTTCTGTTATCTTGGTGTCGGACCATGCACTCCAAGCTCCCCAACTTCCATACGAAGTACTTATCAGGGTATACCCGCTTTCAACTTTTGAAGATGATTTAACCTGATTGTAAACCCACTTCCTGTCTGTTATCTTAGCACCAGATGGTACTTTTGAAACTGGAACCCAGCTTGAAGCCGCCTTCGCTTTCCAGTGAGCATATAAGGTAACGTCCTTAGTTAATACATATGATGCATCAATCTTGCTTCCTTTACTCTTGGCAGTATACCATCCTTGAAAATCATAATAGTCTCTTGTCGGTTTTGGTAAAGTGCCGATTTTGTCTCCTTCTTTTATTTGGTTTGA
>CAZUQA010000145.1:0-2723 GCA_964622375.1 uncultured Erysipelotrichaceae bacterium
CCGTCAATCTCATAAGTCCCGCTGTAAGTATTGCTGACAATGGGAAATAGTATCGGATTACGCCCGCCCCAAAAAGTCGGGTCACCCTGCCACATATACTCGATAGCGCTTCCAAGTTTTTTGAAACTGGTTATTTCGGCAGCTTGGGTTTTAAACTGGGCTTCAGCTTTCTGTGATTTGATTGACAGCATCTTCCAGTCTCCTTTTCTCCGCTTTTGGTACCCGAACTGCCAAACGACCTCTTTGCAGGGATATATTCATCACTTTAGCCATAACTACTTCACCGTCAACCTGATAGCGCATCTCTTCTTCGGTTACAAACTTAATTTCTGCACCCTTGCTCATACGAGCTTTCGGTTCATTGGTATGTTGTCCTTTAAAATACAAAGGCAGTAAACGCAGAATTTCTTTAGCATTAACAAATTCGATAAAACAAATATTAAACAAACCATCATTGATTTTTGATGACGGATCAGGCTGAAAGCCGCCACCGTAACGAATGCCATTAACCAAAGACACCAATATTGCCGTACCTTCTAACTCTTTATCATCAACATAATATGTGATATGAAAAGGTTTAGGTTTAAACAACATCGCCACCGCTGTAATCGCATAGACCATTTGGGTCGGTATGAATTTTTTCTTCTTATATTTTACCGCTGCGGCATAGTTGATTTCGGCACAAAAGCCGACGGAAACCGTATTAAGAAAACGCACATTGTTAGCTAAACCATAATCCACATAAGTCACGTCACCTAAAATTGTTTCTCTGATAATTTTCTCCATATTAGTTTCACTGGAGATGGCACTGTAAAAATCATTGCCGGAGCCTGAAGGTATGACCGCCATTTGCACTTTGTCATTTAGACCATTTAGAACTTCAAAAGCTGTTCCGTCACCGCCGACGGCATATAAACAAACATCATCATAAAAGTAAAAACGATTAGCTATCTCCCGAGAATGCCCGGCATACTCCGACATGACAATTTCATAATCGATGTTGTTGTCTTGACAAACTTTTTCTATGATCGGTACCGTAGTTTTACTTTTACCTTTACCGGATACCGGATTCACTATAAATACATGTTTCATTTTATTTTTGTGCCCTCCCTTTACAGAAACTCTGCTTGATGCCATAGTCTTCTGTCAACACCACTAAATCAGCATCATTATTGACAATGATTTCTCCTTTACGGTTATCAATCCGCAACATTCTGGCGGGATTTATCGTACAAGCTTTTAAGGCGTTTTTAAAAGGTAAATCGCAAGCCTCAACCAAATTCTTCAAACCAATGTTCATACCCAGGGTTGACCCGGCTAAGGTATCAGTTCCTGCCAAATAAGCCGAACCGTTGTCCCTAATTTCAATGTCATGCCCACCCAATTGGTAGATACCCTTAGGAAAACCTTTGGCGATTAAAGAATCGCTAACCATAATGGCATAGTCTCCCTTGATAGTAAAGTAATTATTGATAACCACAGGATCTACGTGGTTTAGATCACAAACCATTTCTCCATACATGCTCCGCAGACGATAAGCAGCGCCGACCACAGCCGGATTACGATGGTGATAAACCGGCATGCCATTATGAACATGGGTGATACAACAAGCCCCGTTTCCGTAAGCTCTGACCATTTCATCAAAAGAGGCTCCGGCATGACCGATACTTACTGCTACTCCGGTTTCTTTGAGGTATTTAGTCAGCCGATGATCCTCATCATTTTCCGCCGCCAAAGTGATATACTTGATATTTCCTTCCGCCGCTTTCTGGTAAGCTTTAAATTGCTCAACATCGGCGATAACTATATATTCTTCCGGCTGTGCCCCTTTGTTGGCTTTATTGAGATACGGTCCCTCAAAATGAATACCCAAAATTTCGGCTCCAACATAGTCAGTTTTCATCACTGCTGCAATATTAGCAGCAGCTTTAGTTAACACTTCTTCGCTTTGCGTAACTGTAGCCGGTAAAAAAGAAGTAACCCCTTCATCAACCGGCAGGCGTTTCGCCCAATCTTTTAAGCCTTCAGGGTCCGGTATATTAGCATCATAACCATAAGCCCCATGGGTGTGTACATCAATAAAGCCCGGAATTATCCGTAAATCATTAAAATCATAGTCAACCGGTTTTTCACCGTATTTGTTGATAGCTTTTATCTTGCCCTCTGCCACTTCAATTTGACAAGCAACAAACATTTCCGCTATCCAAACTCTCTTGCTTTGAATAATCATGGAATAATCTCCTTTGAGTTATTATATTATTTTCATCATCACTTTACAATTGCCCTTAAAGCTTAAATCGGCTTTCTGTCTGATGCCCACTACTTTTTTTATTTGACTCTCTTACGTATTTATGTGGTGCTATCAAGCATTTTTCACCATAACCGATTAAATCTTTTCTGCCGGCTTGGATTAATGCCTGATGCACTATTTCATAGTTTTTGGGATAACTGTATTGTAACAAGGCTCTCTGTTGGATTTTCTCTTGATAAGTTTTAGCTACGAATATTTTTTTACGACTGTAAAGGTCCTTTTGGCTGTAATACATACAAGTAGCTAATGTCCCGGGAGTCGGGTAGAAATCCTGAACTTGTTGCGGTGTATGTTTTATTGACTTTAAATAACTAGCCAACTCAATTGCTTCCGCCAGCCCACAACCGGGATGGGAGCTTATCAGATAGGGAACTAAATACTGTTTTTTGTTGTGCTGTTTATTTAAAGCGAT
>CAZUQA010000146.1:0-6179 GCA_964622375.1 uncultured Erysipelotrichaceae bacterium
TTT
Organism: uncultured Erysipelotrichaceae bacterium; assembly: GCA_964622375.1. Classification (GTDB taxonomy): domain Bacteria; phylum Bacillota_I; class Bacilli_A; order Erysipelotrichales; family Erysipelotrichaceae; genus CAZUQA01. The sequence goes on from CAZUQA010000146.1 coordinate 4, forward strand.
GCCAGCTAACATGTGATAAAATAAAGCTATAAAAATCGTTTGGAGGTGTGACAAATGTCAGATATTATGAAGTATGTTCCTTTATGGGGAATATGGCAAATAGATAGTGAAATCGGTTCCGGTAGTTTTAGTAGAGTCTATAAAGCCGTTCGTGAAGAGTTTGGCAACAAGTATTATTGTGCGATAAAGCATATTTCCATACCGCAGAGTAAAGATGAAATCGCGGAGTATTACAAGGAAAACCCAACAAGTGATAAAAGTGTAGCTAGTGAGTATTACGGACAGATAGTTGCCGATATTACCAATGAAATCTATACTATGTACAGCCTTAATGGCAATACCAATATAGTTAATTACCAAGAACACTTGATAATTGAGAAAGAAGAAGGTATTGGTTTTGATATCTTTATCAAAATGGAGTTATTAACCGAGCTCTTAAGAAAAGCTAATAATACACAAATGACATCCAAAGATGTTCAAAAACTTGGTCTTGATATATGTACGGCACTGGAAATGTGCGCCACAATGAATTTAATTCATCGAGACATCAAACCACAAAATATTTTCGTTTCTAAAGAAGGTAACTATAAACTCGGGGATTTTGGAATTTCCCGACAATTAGAAAAGACTTCGGGCGGTTTATCTAAAAAAGGAACTTACAACTATATGGCACCCGAGGTTTTCAGAGGCGATGAGTATGGAGCCAATGTCGATATTTATTCCCTGGGTCTAGTAATGTATATGCTTTTAAATGGTAATAAATTGCCATTTATGCCACAAGGTAATGTTCGCTATGATGATAGTGAGAAAGCGCGAGATCGTAGGTTGAAGGGAGAGACTTTCCCAACACCAATTTTCGCAAGTGACAAACTGGCAAGTATTATATTGAAAATGTGTGCTTTCGATAGGACAAAAAGATATGGTAGTGCCAGCGCAGTTAAAACAGATTTATTAGCATTAACCGAAGCGGATTTAATAACAAAAAAATCGACTGCAGATATAGTCACTCCAGTTAAAGATACCGAACTTACCAGTAAGACAGAAATCACTAAAGTAACTGCAGTAACCCAAAGTACTAAAGAAAATGATGCGACAGAAATAATAGATAGTAGTTATAATGCCACGGTGTCTGATACTGTGCTTACTTCAAAAATGATTGATAAAAAAGAAGAGGAAGAAGAAAAGCGCAAAATCATTATTCCTTGGTTTAAGAACAAGTTGGTGATTGGCCTTATAGCAGGGTGTGTGCTTTTAGCTATGGGTAGTGCGATTATCCTTCCACTACTTAATCGGCAACCAACAACTAAAAATGATGGTGAAAACGAAAACAAAAATGCAATTGTTACACTCACTCTAGATGCTAATGGTGGCGATTGTGATAGTACGGGAATAGAAATTAATGAAGGGGCAACAGTAGGCGATCTCCCTGTTCCAACAAGAGATAACTATAATTTTAAAGGTTGGTTTGACGCTCCAAGCGGTGGTACTTTGATAGATAAACAGAAGCAGGTTACAAAAGAAATGACGCTGTATGCTCAATGGGAAACCGTTATACCTGATAGGAAAATCTTCACCGTTGTCCTGGACGCCAATCAAGGATCTGTTTCAAGAAACAACTTGACTTATGGGGAAGGTGACAAGATTGGACAATTACCAACTGCGACACGCAAAGACTATGATTTCTTAGGCTGGTATACTGCAAAAACAAATGGCAATAAGATTACTTCGAGCTATCAAGTAACCAAGGATATAACCCTTTATGCTCATTGGCGGGATAAGTCGGCCCCGGCAGTGTCATATACTGTAACCTTTGATGCCAATGGCGGTAGGTCCGGCACAAATTCAAAGAACGTAAAAGAAGGTAATAGTATTGGGACCTTGCCTTCAGCTACCAAGGATTATTGTGACTTAATTGGTTGGTTTACCGCACAAACTGGGGGGACCCAAGTTAATGCTAATTATACAGTAACTGCCAACACGACCCTTTATGCCCAATGGAAAGACAAACCGGCTTCCGCTTGGACTCCAGTTTCAAAAGTACCGGATGGGGTAAAAATAGTGGATAGTAAATGGGTGTATACTCAAACCAAATCATCTTCCACTGTGGAAAGTGGTTATACTTTAATCAGCACTTCTTATGGAGCTTGGGGCGCTTGGAGTGCTTGGCAAGATGCTGTTATCACGGAAACGCGAGATCCGCATGATAGTAGTCAACTTCTCAAAAAAATTGAAACCCAAAACTTACCAGCAACACCGATAACACAGTATTTCTATTTCCGTTATCGCCCAACAAATAATGCCTGGTCAAGTTATAGTAAAAATTATGCAAGCCCGCAAGGCGTTTGCTCAGTGTACACAGAAAAGAAGTCTAATACAGAATTGGTTTTTATAGACAAAAATGGAACCGGTGGTAGATATTGGTTCTATAAAGTAAAAACTAGTGATAACGATGCCGACGGTTGGTGGTATGATTCTACTACCAGTAAAACTGTGGTCGTTGGTACTAATCCGGCAAAAACTCAGTACCGCTCTTCAAGTCGGTCGGTAACTTATACCTATGAAAAAAAGAATGTCGAAAGCAAAACTAAACCATCAGGAAATGGAATAAGCGACTTGGTTGAAATGGTCAAGTATATTAGTAAATAATGGTAGATAAACTGTCAGAATAATACCCAAATGATTATGTAAAAAGGATGCTCTTTATAATCCATGTTTCACTAATAACAGCCCATACTTAAAGGTTCAGATTGTTGATAAGCCCCCGTTTCTAAAAAGAAAAAAGGGGCTTTTTTTGAAAATATAATATGGAAGGAGCTGTGCTTCTCCGCCAAAACCAAAAGAAGCAGTACAACCATTATTGGATGGTTTACTTGTTTTATTCCGGTGTTTGTGGTCAAGTCAAGAGCAGTTGTCATAATGCTACTTATTGTCGCCATGCAAAATTTTGCACCCAGCTATAATAAGAGAAAGCGTTATGAAGCAAAAGTAAGAGCCGGGGTAATAAAAGAAGGGGAGAGCAAGTTTTGGAAACTGAGGAACAGAAGAAAGCCAAAATGGATGTTGCTCTCAAGTAGTATGCCGACTTACAGAAAAACGATAAAAATTTAGAATAAAAAAGCAAATATCTAAATAACAAACAAAAATATTAAATAATCAATAGATGTCTATATTGTCCAATTATTTTGACATTGTTTTTCTCGGAGAATATCGATAATTACGAAAATTGGCTGATTTGAATATTGATTTTTCTTTTATCGTTGTATATTTATCATGAGTAAGTAGCCTAATTACGTTGCTTAGATTTAGTATAGCATTATGAAGTTTTGCAAGACAAAATGTAGAGGATTTTAGGGGGAAATATTAATGAAAGCAGAAAAAAAACATCGGGTATCTAATTCACAATCTTTCCGAAGATTGACCTTAGCCCTAGCTTTGTTGTTTAGTGGGCTTTTGTCAATTTTTGTTGACCACCAGAGAAGTGTGCTTCAGGCTTCCATGATTGTTGAACCCAGTGGTATGACTACCAGAACAGCACCGGACTCGGGAACTTTTCTTTTCAATAACGGAGCATATCGCCAATCAACGGTAAGCTATAAGAATAAAAGCAATGGCTACTACTTTTTAACCCGCGATGCCAGTTATGCTGCCGGAGGTACGGTTTTAGTCAGCTTTGACGGAAGTAGTGGCACTGTAATAAGTAGCGGTGTAGCTGATGATGACACAATATTTGAATGCAAAATTCTCTATAATGCTGATGGCGAATTAGATAAAGTTTCTCTAAATCCTTTGGACAGTAGTGCTACAGCGATTCGCTTTGTCAATAAAGGGAACTTAACAATTGGGCCAAAATTGCTAAACAGCACGATTTTTATTGATGCCGGGGAATATCTTTTAACAAGTCCCTATGCCTACACCCATTTATCCCATGATGGTTTAGCATTGGTTGGCTTAAATAATCAAGTAATCTTTAGAAAAATGCCATATTTGCGACGTACTTCAGCTACGGCTACCCCCCAACCCTATTTGACGCGTAATTTGGCTAACAGCGCCAATTTATTATGGCAAAACATAATTTTTGATTGTAATACGCCTTGGGGGAATGCCGGAGTAATCAGTAACACAGCGGTAACCGCCTCGACAATCAATCAATGGAGTAGCGATGGTGGGCTTAACTATATCACCAGCGGAACAGCCCATAATAGCAGCATGGGAACCGGCTTCATATTTATCGTCGAAAGTGCCGGTCAAGCTTTCCTAATACGCGATTGTACTATCAAGAATATGGGGACAGCCTATAATGCTTCAACAGCCAATAATGCCATCAATATTCAACAAAATTGCGTTGGTCAAGTTAATTTAGAAGATCTCACTATTGAAAACTGTGCAGGCTCATCGACCGATAGTTATCGTTTAGTCCAAATAAACCCGGCAGATAATGTCAATATTCGCAACATGCACTTCATTCAAGGTACGGTTACTAATGTACGCGAGCCAATATGGTTAGAAACCCCAGGAAGTTCGACATCGTATGAGCGGGAAAATGCTATGGATGTTCGCTTTGATGGCACTTTAACTTTTGACGGGTTTGTGGGTCGCCAACGTATTGGTATGCAACTGACTTGTTTTGCCAATTTGACATTACCTGAGGGCTTCCGCTACGCGGTTTTCAGTGTTGGGACAACAGCAACCACTTCTTCCGGGTCCAATACCTGCGATGTCTTGATTTATCCCAACTTGACAAGCTTCACACAAACTTGGCCAACCAGCAATGCCGATAAGAAAGTAGTGTTTGATACGGTTGATAATGCTTGGCTGGTGCGTCAGCCTAACGGAACAAACGTCGCCACAGCAGCAACCGTCAATAATCAACTCAGTGGTACAATGACAGTAATGACGCGGCTAGCCCAACCTTTCAGTACGGCAGTCAATGGCTTAGGACGCAATTATGTAGCTGATGTCTATGTCAAAATTGTGGCTACTGCAGCTGGTGAGTTACCGGGTTTTACAGTTCCAAATTTTCAACCAACTCCAGCCGGAGCCAAGAGGATCAATATTCGCGCTGTCAGTAACGATACCGATTTATTTGATGATCCGCTAATTTATGACAGTTCTTCAAACGACAGCTTGGTCCCTTTATCAGCCGGTAACAGCATTTTGCTAAATGCTGCTAATAGTAGTCAAGTAATGCTCTACAATATCAATTTCCATGAGCTGGCAAATTACAGTTTACATGAAGCAGTGGTAAGTCCGAGTTATGTAGAAAACGGTAGCAGTACTAACTTTACCTCGTGTCGCTTTACTTTGTTAGCACAAAGTATTGAAATATCGGTGGCAGCTTCACTTGACCCCAATACCAGTGATGATGACAATGGTCACAGTTACACAGTTTATAGTGACATTGCGCCATTTAGTGTCGCTACAACAATGAAAGGCTTAACTTTGGATACCGCCAATTTCCGTAATGTAATAACGGATACATTAAATACTATTGATGATCCGGCTGTGGTTTGGGAAAGCAGTAATACTTCAGTGGCGACTGTTAGCAGCAGCGGGGTAGTTACCATTGTCGGCACCGGTAGTGCCACTATTACAGTTAGCGCACTGGACAATTACAATGAAGGGGAAATTACCAGGCCCTCGGCTTTCTTCAATCTCAATGTTATACTTCGCGATACGCCAAACACCGGCGCTAGGCTTGATTATCGCATTGCGAGTTTGGCAGTATTCTCTTTACTAAGTGTAGCATTGACACTTTTATTAAAAAGATCTCAGAAGTTCATTAAAGAACTAGAATAAAAAGAATTCAAGTAATTGTAGGGTTATTGACAGAGCCGGTAGGGACTTATTCTCCAGCGGGTGCTGTCAATAGCTCTATTTTATTTATTGAGATAATATGCTTAATATAGCTGGAATTTAGTTACCATCCTGATTTTATAGTGTGAAAGAACAAAATCCAGTCTGGAAATCATTGAAAGTGTGGAAAGAGAAAATCCAGAAGTGGAGCGAAAGCCAGCTAAAACATAAGAAGAAATGAAAAGGCAGGGCGTTGAAAATCCAAGAAAAACATAATAAAATAGAGCCAACCAAGAGAAAAAAGACCATACTTAAAAGACAAGAAGAAGACATAATTTTCAGAAATGAAAAAGTAAGTTCTGCTTGTAAAAAAGGGTAAAAAT
>CAZUQA010000147.1:0-3540 GCA_964622375.1 uncultured Erysipelotrichaceae bacterium
GATAAAGGAGGAAAAATGAAGAAACTGCTTATTTTATTGGTTACCTTTGCTATGGTATGCGGTCTTGCTGGTTGTAACAAGAAAAACACCAACGGGCCCTACTTTATCGCAATCGTTACCGGTACTGCTTCTCAAGGTGAAGACTCACTACGGGCGGCAGAAGACTTTATGAAAACCTATGGCAAATTCGAAGAAGGTGGTATCGTAAAACATGCGACTTATCCTGATAACTTTACTCAAGAAATTGAAACAGTTATCAACACGATTACCAGTTTCGCTGCTGACCCGGCTTGCCGTGCCATCATCGTTTGTCAAGGTGTTCCAGGAACAGCTGCGGCTTTTGAAAAAATCAAGAAAGAACGTCCTGACATTATCTTATTGATTGGTTCAGCCCATGATGACTGGAACGTTGCTTGCGATGTTGCCGATGTTGTTGTTGAACCGGACAACTTAGCTCGTGGTTACTTGATGATTTTGGCTGCTAAAAAACTTGGTGCTAAAAATTTCGTTCACATCTCTTTCTCAAGACACATGGGCTACGAACAATTAGCTCGTCGTGCTGCCATTATGGAAGTTGCTTGTGAAGACTTGGGTATGGGATTCTTTAAAGAAACAGCACCTGACCCGACCATTGAAGGCATGCCAGCAGCTCAACAATACATCCTGGAACATATGGATGGCTGGGTTGAGCAATATGGCAAAGACACTGCTTTCTTCTGTACTAACGACGGTCATACCGAACCGATGTTGAAGAAAGTTGCAGAATTAGGCGCAATCTTTGTCGAAGCTGATTTACCGAGCCCAATCTTAGGTTATCCCGGAGCTTTCGGAATTGACCTTAAAGAAGAAGCTGGTGATTGGCCGGCAATCTTAAAGAAGGTTGAAGCTGCAGTTGTGGCAGCCGGTGGCGGTGGCCGTATGGGCACTTGGGCTTACTCGATTGATTACACTTCTGTTGCCGCTTTAGCTTTATTTGCTAAACGTTGCATTGAAAAAGAAGCTTTCGTTAAGAGCTTTGATGACTTAATGGCTGCCTTTGGAGTTTATACCCCAGGGGCAAAATGGAACGGTTCTAAATTTACCGATCCGGCAACCAACAAGAAAGTTGATAACTACTATTTGATTTATCAAGATACTTACATCATGGGTTCTGGTTACATGAACATGATTGATGAAGTAGTTCCTGAAAAGTATTTCGATATTAAGTAATCAATTCTAAGTTAATTGGCTGACCGCTATTTAGCGGTCAGCCCTACTTTTTAAAAGAGAAAACAATTGATTGTCTGCTTATCGTTATAGCTTACGGTTAGTTGTGTTGTTGTATAAAGGGGAATATTAATGAGCCAAGAAATGCCGTTACTCAAACTGGAAGGTTTAGGTAAGCAGTTTGACGGAAACTTTGTATTAAAAGATATTAATATTGAATTAAAGGCCGGGGAAATTTTAGGATTAGTCGGCGAAAACGGAGCCGGAAAGTCCACCTTAATGAAGATACTATTTGGGATGAGTGAAATCAGTGAAACCGGCGGTTATGAAGGGAAAGTTTATTTAGATGGTGAGGTTGTTAACTTTGAAAGCTCTTTTGATGCTTTGGGTGCCGGTATCGGCATGGTCCATCAGGAGTTTTCATTAATACCGGGATTTTCCGCGATGGAAAATATCCTGTTAAATACCGAACCGACAAAAAAGAGCCTAATATCACGGATTATCGGTAAGAAGTATGAAACTTTAGACACCAAAAAAATGCGAGCTCAAGCTTCTGATGCTCTAGCAACCTTAGGTGTCAATGTCGATATTGATACTTTAGTAGCCGATGAGCCCGTAGGACATAAACAGTTTGTAGAAATTGCTCGTGAGATTAAACGGGAGAATGTGAAGCTCTTAGTTTTTGATGAGCCAACTGCCGTTTTAACGGAGAGTGAAGCCGAAGTATTGCTGGCTGCCTTAAAAACTTTGGCGGCTAAAGGAATTGCCATTATCTTTATTACCCATCGATTAGCAGAGGTTTTGAGTGTTTGTGACAAAATCTGTGTTTTGCGTGACGGGAAAATCGTGGCTACTAAAAAACAAAAAGACTGCACTTTGGCGGAGATTGCCGAAATGATGGTAGGTCGGGATGTGGACATCAAAAAAACGCGAAAATCCAGCAATGCCGAATTAGGTGACATTCATAAAGTGATTTTAGAAGTGTCTGACCTTTGGGTGGATATGCCCGGTGAATTTGTTCGTGATGTTTCTTTTTGCGTTGAAGAGGGAGAAATCTTTGGCATCGGCGGTTTAGCAGGTCAGGGAAAACTGGGTATACCCAACGGTATCATGGGTTTGTATCCGGCCGGTGGTAAAGTAGTGTTTAATAATGAAGAATTGCCCTTAAACCAAGCCTTGACTGTATTAAAAAAGGGTTTAGCCTTTGTTTCCGAAGATCGCCGAGGAGTCGGTCTTTTGCTGGATGAACCGATTGACTGGAATATTACTTTCAGTGCCATGCAGGTGCAGGATAAGTTTTTAAAGAAGTATTTTGGCGGTTTATTAAAGATTCGAGATGACAAAGCTATGAGCGCCACGGCGAGAAAATTTATTGAGGCCTTAGAAATACATTGTACCAGTGAAAAACAAAAGGTAAAACTCTTGTCCGGTGGCAACCAGCAAAAGATTTGTTTGGTAAAGGCTTTTGCTTTAGAACCCCAGTTGTTGTTTGTTTCCGAACCGACACGGGGAATTGATGTAGGAGCGAAAGAACTGGTTCTAAATGAATTAAAACGTTTTAGCAAAGAAAACGGTGTTACCATAGTTATGGTTTCTTCGGAACTTGAAGAGTTGCGGGCAATTTGTAACCGTATTGCCATTGTCTGCGACGGGAAAATTGCCGGTATCTTAGACAGTGCCGCCAGCGCTGTGGCTTTTGGTTTGCTGATGTCCGGCAGTTCATTACAGGAGGTACAGGCATGAAAACTCTAACAAACTGGTTCAAAAACTCAGTCGGCTTACCGAGAGTCTTATTATCAATATTTTTAATCAGTTTATTTGTGATTGGGAGCTTTTATAACATTTCGCCGGTGTCATCATTCTCTGATACTCTAACTCGCTTTGGAATGAACGGCATCTTGGTACTTTCTATGGTACCGATGATTCAGGGTGGTTGTGGTTTGAATTTTGGTATTCCTTTGGGTATGGTAGCCGGTATCTTTGGTGGCATCGTTTCTCTGGAATTAAATCTTACCGGACTACCGGGAATTTTAGTGGCTATTGCAATAGCTGTCGTCTTTGCGATAGTCATCGGTTATGTTTACAGCATAATCCTCAACCGGGTAAAAGGTGATGAAATGATCATCGCAACTTATGTCGGCTATGCTTTTATCTATTTAATGAACATCTTTTGGGTGAGCTTTCCTTTTAAAAACCCAACCAGTGTTCAGGGTTACACCGGAGAAGGGCTGAGGACAACCATCAGTTTAGACAAATACTGGATTTCTGCCCTCAGCAATATTTTAAAAATCAATATTGGGAAACTGGTGATTCCAACCGGGATGTTACTGGTTT
>CAZUQA010000148.1:0-1988 GCA_964622375.1 uncultured Erysipelotrichaceae bacterium
AGAACATCAAACCGGTTTAGCTTTTGATATCGGGAGCACTTCATTAAATTTTGCCAAAACTAAAGCTTACCAGTGGCTCCAGCAACACGGGCATGAGTATGGCTTCATTTTGCGTTATCCGGAAGGTAAGGAAAAAATCACCGGTTTTAGTTACGAACCTTGGCATTATCGTTATCTCGGGGTTGAGTTAGCTACGGCTATCTATCAAGAGAGAAATAAAAACGGCGGGGACCCGGACTTAACTTTGGAAGAGTTCATCGGTTATCGCCATGAGTAAACTCGGATAGTGTTTTAAAAGATGAAAAAAGAGCAGTACCTAGTAATAAAATTTGCTTTTCTGATGTTATTGGTTTACAGCGGGAATGCTTTATCTACTACCTTGCTGATACCTTACTTAAGTGGGCGCGGTTTCGATGAGTTGAGAATGGGTTGTCTTTTTACTTGGGCGTCCGTACTTTCTATTGTCTTTCAAGTGCTATTCGGTTACTTGTGCGATAAACTACGAACTAATAAATGGATATTTTATCTTGTTAGTGCTTTATGTGCTGTCGCTACTTGGCAGTTTTATGTTACTAAAAATCAAGAGGCTTTGTTGTTGACGGTCTGGTTTTGTCTGTTAAGTGGCTTTGGCAGCGTTATTGAAGGGGTCCTCGACAGTTGGGTAATCGAAAGTCACGACTACTGCTTAACTAATTATGGTTGGATTCGGGCTTTTGCTGCTTTAGGCTGGGCAGTGGGGGCACAGATTACCGCCCTTATCATTATGCGTTATAACTACCGCGCTTTAGGACCAACTTGCGCTATTTTGACGATTATAACCTTAGTTTACGGTTTAATCATCAGCGATGCTCAGAAAGTTAACGGTAAAGAGAAGTTAAAATTGAATGAGGCGAAAAGCTTGTTGTTGAATCGTAACTTCGTCTTGTTGACTACAGTGCTCTTTTTTATGTTTTTAGCCGGAGGAGCTGACTACTATACATCGATCTACAAATTGCAATACTTAGGAGCCGGGGAAAAGGAACTAAGTTTATTAAACTCCACAAGAGCACTCTTCGAGATTCCTTTTTTCTTTATCGGGGGGTGGATTATTAAAAAATTCGGTGCCTTAAGAGTCTTAACTTTTGTTATACTGGTATATGTAATACGTTATTTGCTTTATGGGTTAGCGACTAATCCCAGCCAAATTATCTGGGTCGCAACTCTCCAAGCTTTTACTTTTCCGTTAATTACCATCAGTACCAAAATGTTAGTCGATGAGGCTTCACCACCGAACCTACGGACCAGCGGCCAACAGTTGGCGGCTTCTGTCTACGGTAGCGGTAGTTTGTTGTTGGTGCCCTCAATTTGTGGGATTTTAATTAAACAATTTTCTTATGATGTCACCCTCTTCTTGATCGCCGGCTTTAGTTTATTACCCGGAGCCTTGTTATTGTATTACCGTAAATTAAAAACAGAAAACAGCTCAAGTTAAGCGAAAGGACAACGAATTAATCGTTGAGAAAATAAAATGAAACCTGATAAAAAAGCCGCTGATATGACGGTAGCAGAACTGGCAACTTATATCGATCATTCGGTATTAAAGCCGGAGTTTTCGAAAGAAGAAGTAGTAAAACTAATCAAAGAAGGAATCGCCTACGGCTGTATCGCCGAGTGCGTTCAAGGTTGTTGGGTGGATTTAGCTTTAGAGTTAACCGCCGGGACAACGACGAAAGTTGCCGCTTGTATCGGTTTCCCCCAAGGAGTTTGTACAACGGCCGTGAAACTGTTTGAAGCGGAAGAGTACTGCAAGAAAGGAGTTCACGAAATCGATATGGTCGCCAACTTCGGTTGGATTAGAAGCGGGATGTACGATGAAGTGGAAGCCGAGATTCGTCAAGTCGTAGAAGTCACCCACCGTTTTAACATACCTTTAAAAGTGATACTAGAAGTCGATGTTTTAACAAGTGAACAAATCGTCGAAGCGACCAAACGAGTGATGAGTGCCGGTG
>CAZUQA010000149.1:0-1661 GCA_964622375.1 uncultured Erysipelotrichaceae bacterium
TCATTAGTCTATTCCATTAAGGGGGTGAGTGTCACTGCCGTGGTTTGAATTACACAATATGGTTTACCTTGCCAATCGGTGACGATGCTGTAATCCCCTGCTTGCGGTTGACGGACATTGTTATTTTGGTAGTAAAGTAAGCTGCTGGCCGTAGCGGTTTTCTTTCCCGCAAGAACCAAGGCTAACAACTTATTTGCCCACTCTTCACTATTATCAAAATGAAAACAATCATAGTAGTCTACGTTGGCTTCAATATCGTTAGTTCTTTTGAATTCTTGCCAGAATTCTTCCACACTTTGTTTGGCTGTGCTCATCTTTTTATCTCTCTATTTATTTTTATCAGTTGCTTTATTCCAAGTTTGTAATTCAATGATATTACCTTCAATATCCCGGCAATAAACTAAGTTGGCTGTGCCGATTGTCGGATATTCTCTTGTGACCAAATCCCCGATTTGACTGCCACCATTTGTCAGCAGTTTTTCTAAAGTAGAACTAATATCTTCAACTTCAAAAGCAATATGACTGAAACCCTCTTTATTCAGTATTTTCTCATTATTATAGACTGAGTCATCATAACTAAAGATTTCCAAAGTTGGCCCATCCCCTCCATAACCCGGTAAGCGTAAATGCTCGCCTTGGATATGCACGGCCTTAATGGCGGTCAAGCTCTCTAGCCAGCTCCCTTGTAAATCGCGCTGAGGCGGTACCGGAACACCGTCGAATACCGTTTGATAAAAAGCCGATAAACTTTTCCAATCTTTGGCAATTATATTGACATGGGTAAATTTCATACTTTATACTCCGCTTTCTTTTATTCATTGGTGATAAACATGCTGTCACCGAAACTGAAGAAACGATATTCCATTTGGACTGCCTGCTTGTAGGCTTTTAAGGTGAAATTCCTGCCGGCAAAAGCAGCTACCAACATGATTAAAGTGGATTTTGGTAAGTGAAAATTCGTTATTAAAGCGTTGATTGCCAAAAACTTAAACCCGGGATAGATGAAAATATCAGTATTGGCTTTGTCTTCCGCAAATTTGCCATATTTAGCGAAATTTGCCTCCAAGCTCCGGCAACTGGTAGTGCCGATGGCAATTATTCGGTGCCCTTGTTGTTTGGCTGAGTTTAATCGCTCGGCTGTTTCTTGGCTCAACTTATAATACTCGCTGTGCATCTTGTGTTCACTTATCTCACTTACCTTTATCGGACGGAAAGTGCCTAGTCCGATATGCAAAGTTAAGTCTAGTACTTCGATACCACGTTTCTGTATTTTCTCAAATAACTGCGGTGTAAAGTGCAAACCGGCAGTTGGTGCTGCGGCACTTCCGGCTTCTTTGGCATAGACTGTTTGATAACGCTGGGAATCTTCCAATTTTTCATGGATATATGGTGGTAAAGGCATAGTACCAAGTTCATCCAAGACTTCAAGAAATGCTCCTTGATAATGCATTTTAAAGAAGCGAATACCCTCTTCCCCGACCTCAAGGCACTCAGCTTTCAGTTTACCTTCAGCAAAACTGATGATTGTCCCTTTTCTTACAACTCTGGCATTACCTACCAAACACTCCCAAATATCATCCTTTTTGTTGAGCAGTAACAGTTCAACAGCCGCGCCGGTTTCTTCTTTTATGCCATACAAGCGCGCCGGTAAAACTTTGGTG
>CAZUQA010000150.1:0-10250 GCA_964622375.1 uncultured Erysipelotrichaceae bacterium
GCTGTGCTGACAGCTATAATACCGACAATGTGGCGATAATCAGTGGAAATAACTATCAGATTAAGGTCCGGGATTTTTGGAAGAGTTATGATGTGGCGTTCTATCAAAATAATAAGTTGGTAAAAACCTTTAAAGAAGACATCGGCAGTGAGTTTTCTTATCAGGTTGATTTCTTTGCCGAAACAATAATAAAAGCCGACTGGCAAAGAGTCAATCGGCATGAACTGGCGTTTTTAACAAAGATAATTGCTTTCTATCCTACATCCAAGTAATTTTGTTTTCCGTACCATCAATGATTCTTTTAATATTAGCGTGATGACGAAAGACGACAAGAAAAACTAACATAACAATGGTTGCCTTAATAACCCAATTAAGGGGTAAGAATAATGAGGTAAGCATGGCAGTAATTGCTGCCAGGATTGAAGCCAGTGATACCATCTTAAACAGATAGAGAAGGATAAAGAAAACTAAGACCGGAATAAGTAAAATTAAGTAGCTGAGTTTTAAAAACCACACTATGGATACAAGGAAACCGGCAGAAGTGGAAACGGCTTTACCACCACGAAAACCGGCGAATACCGGAAAGCAATGGCCGATAGTACAAAAAATCCCGGCTAAAGCGCCGGTTTGCTCGCCGAACAATGAGCCAAGATAGACAGCCAGAACAGCTTTAAGAATATCCAAAGTCATGACGATGACTCCGGCTTTTTTACCCAGAACTCGCCCGGCATTAGTTCCGCCAAGATTACCGGAACCGGATTCTCTAATGTCGGTATTATAGAAAACCTTACCGATAACTAAGGCCCAGGGGACTGAACCTAATAGATAAGCTAAAGGAATAATTGTGTATTTCATGAGCAAATTATACATCAGAAAAATTGGTCTGTATACCAGAGTTTTTGGGCGATTATGTCAGGCTTCAGCCTTTTAAAGGGCACTAAAATGCTGTATAATAATAGTGGAAGGTATATAAGAAATGTCAGTAAAATATGATGCCTCCAGCATTCAAATATTAGAAGGTTTAGAGGCAGTTAGAAAGCGACCGGGTATGTATATCGGTTCAACAGATATCCGGGGTTTACATCAATTAGTCTGGGAACTGTTGGATAATGCGATTGATGAAGCCATCAATGGTTTTGGTAAACGCATTCAGCTTACCATTAATGAAGATAATTCGCTAACCGTCGTTGATGAAGGACGGGGAATGCCGGTAGGAAAACACAGCTCGGGAGCCAGTGCTTTAGAGGTGATTTTTACCAAACTTCATGCCGGTGGAAAATTCTCAGCTGAAGCCGGTTATAAAACAGCCGGAGGTTTGCATGGTGTGGGAGCTTCGGTGGTCAACGCCTTAAGTACCAAATTGGATGTCATTGTTTGTCGTGACGGCAAGAAGTACCAAATGAGCTTTAAAGACGGAGGTTCTAAGCACTCTAAACTGGCAGTGGTTGGCGAAGCGCGTAACAGTGGCTCTTTGGTGCGTTTTTATCCGGACCCAACCATCTTTACAACATTGGATTTTAACTATCTAACTATCGCTGCTCGCCTGCGAGAAAATGCTTTTTTGTTGCCAAATGTTACTTTTGAACTACAAGATAAAAGGTCAGGGACCGGTAGTCGTTTTGTTTATGCCAACGGTTTAGTTGACTATATAAAGTATTTAGTAAAAAAAGAAGAGGATTTGTTGTTTCCCCCGCATGCTTTTAGTGGAGAAGCCAACAGTATCAAAGTGGATGCTGTCTTTGTATATACAAAAAATGATAATGAAGATATTTATTCTTTTGTCAATTTAGTTAACACTAAGGATGGTGGTACCCATGAAACCGGTTTTAAAACGGCTTTTACACGAGTCTTTAATGATTATGCAAAAACCAATGGTCTGATAAAAGACAAAGATAGTTTCAGTGGTGATGAAGTGCGAGAAGGATTGACTGCGGTATTATCCTTAAGTATCCCGGAGAACCTTCTACAGTTTGAAGGCCAGGTCAAAGGAAAACTGGGGACACCTGTAGCGAAAAATGTTGTCGAAAATTTGGTGTATGACCAAGTTTTTGATTTTTTAAACAAACACAAGGACTTAGCTCAGACGCTGATTAAGAAAATCCAACAAACCCAAGCTGTTAAAGAAGCGATGCGTCGCGCCCGGGAAGAAGCCAAAAGTGGTAAAAAAGCTAAAAGACAAGAGAAGATTATTTCCGGGAAATTAGCTGCGGCAAACTCCAAAGATGTCAAGAAACGTGAATTGTTTTTAGTCGAGGGGGATTCAGCCGGTGGTTCAGCTAAACAAGGGCGAGATGCTAATTTCCAAGCCATTTTACCGCTCAGGGGGAAGGTTCTGAATACCTTAAAAGCTTCATTAAGGAAAGTGGAAGCCAATGAAGAACTAAATACGATAATTAATTGCTTAGGAGCCGGAGTAGGCAATGATTTCAGCATTGAAGATATGCAATATTGCCGAGTCATCATCATGACCGATGCTGATACCGATGGTGCCCACATTCAAACTTTGATTTTGACTTTTTTCTATACCTATATGCGAGCTTTGATTGAAGAAGGTTATGTCTTTTTAGCGAAACCACCGCTCTACAAAGTCAAAGCCGGTAAAGATGAACAGTATTGTTATGATGAAGAAGAATTAAGCCAATTCAAGGCAAAACACGGCAAGATAGAAATACAACGTTATAAAGGTTTGGGAGAAATGAATGCTGACCAATTATGGGAAACGACGATGAATCCGGAAAATCGCACTTTGGTAAAAGTGGATATTGAAGATTTGAACTTGGCGGACCGCCGGATAAATATCTTAATGGGGGAGGATGCCGAATTACGTAAAGAATGGATTGTTGACAATATTGATTTCTCTTTAGATGATGCTTTTGGAGAACAGTTATGAGTAGTAAAACAGTAAATACTAATTTAGAAGATGTAATGGCTGATCGGATTGGCCGTTACAGTAAATATGTCATTCAAGATCGGGCCTTGCCGGATGTGCGGGATGGACTTAAACCGGTACAAAGACGGATTCTTTATGCCATGAAAAAAGAGGGTAATACCAGTGAGAAACCCCATCGTAAATCGGCTAAGACTGTAGGTTTGGTTATTGGTAACTATCATCCCCATGGGGATTCTTCGGTTTACGAAGCTTTGGTGCGCATGGGGCAAGATTGGAAAATGAATGCGATTTTAATCGACATGCACGGCAACAAAGGATCAATCGATAATGATCCACCGGCAGCTATGCGTTATACGGAAGCACGCTTAAGCAAAATCGCAAATGAACTCATCGGCGACGTAGAAAATGAAACTGTGAATTTTGTCTATAATTTTGATGATACCGATAAAGAGCCGACGGTATTTCCGGCAAAGTTCTTGAATATTTTGGTTAACGGAGCCAGTGGTATCGCTTATGGTTACGCTACCAACATCCCGACGCACAACATAACGGAAGTGACGCAAGCTTGTATGCAACGTTTGAATAATCCCAACTCGACTTTAGAGGACATTATGCAATATATTAAGGGCCCGGATTTCCCAACCGGAGCTATTGTTTCCGGCACTAAGGAAATAAAGGAAGCCTATACCAGTGGCAAAAGCCGTTTGTTGCTACGCGCCAAAGTCGGCTTTGAAGAAAAACGCGGTAACCGTACACTGGTTATCAGTGAAATACCTTATGGTGTAGTAAAAAGTGAGTTAGTTGAAAAAATTGACACCATACGAGCCAACAAAGAGATTGAAGGCATATTGGAAGTTCGTGATGAAAGTGGGCGGGCGGGTTTGAGAATTGCTGTTGACCTAAAGAAGGATGTCAATGAAGAGTTGTTGCTCAATTATTTGTATAAAAACACCAGCCTCCAGGTAAGTTTTAACTGTAATATGGTGTGTATCGTTGATAAAAAACCGCTCCTAATGGGCTTAATCAATATTATTGATGCCTACTTGGCTTTTTATGAAGAGTTCACTTTAAAATTGACAGCCTACCAAATTGAAAAGTTGAAAGCAAGAATGCATTTGCTGGAAGGTTTAATAAAAGCTGTCAGTATTTTGGATGAAGTAATAGCGACTATCAGAAAATCACAAGACAAAGCTGATGCCAAAGAAAACTTGATAAAAGCTTATGACTTTAGTGAAGCCCAAGCTGAGGCGATAGTGATGCTCCAGCTTTATCGTTTGACCAATACTGATATCGTGGCTTTACAGAAAGAGCTCAAAGAGAAGAAACAAGAACTCAAAGAGAAAGAAGCCATACTAAACAATCGTGATGTACTAAAGAGCACTATCAGCAAGCAAATGCAGGAAATAATCAACAATTATGGTAGTCCCCGGAAAACAATAGTCAGTGATCAGTTCGACGAAATCACTATCGCCCAAAAGGACTTAATTACCGCAGAGAGTGTCATGGCGAGCATCAGTCGTGGTGGTTACATCAAACAAGCTTCATTGCGTAGTTACAAAGCCAGTGATTGTCAATCAACAGTAAGAGAAAACGATGCATTGCTGGCCAGCGGTGAAGTTAATACTCTGGATACTTTGGTGGTCAGCGCAAAATCAGGTAGTTATGCCTGCTTGAATGTCCACGAGCTAGGTGAAAGTAAATGGAAAGATATCGGCGAGCATGTTAACAAATATGTAAACTTTGCGCCGGATGACAAGCTTATTGATTGTTTTGTGACCCGAGATTTCTGTGGTAAACAGGTTATCAGCATAAGCGCTAAAGGTCAAATTCGCCGTTGTCAACTCGGAGAATATGAGCTGCAACGCCGTTCGAAGATATCCAGTAGTTTTAAGATTAAAGAAAATGACGAGTTAGTTCGAAGTCTGTTAATCGCCGAAGATGACGAGATTATTATTGTAACTAAGCAGGGTTGGTGTTTGCGTTACCCGGCGCGGGAAATCAGCCTTACCGGTATGAATACTCAGGGTATGCGCGCTTTAAATCTTTCTAGTGGTGATGAGGTAGTAGATATGCAGTTAAGTCAGGGCAAAGAGATGTTGTGTATCATTGCCAATAACGGAACCAAGCGTCTACGCCTAGCGGATATCGAGAGCAGTTCACGAGTAAAGAAGGGTATGATGCTTTGTAAACGCAATAAGAGCAATCCGGTAGAAGTTCTAGCGGCTTTTTGTGGCAACCTGAATGATGAGATTAACTTACAGAACGGTGAAATTACAACCATACTAGTAAAAGATATCAGCTTGATGGATGCCCAGTCATCTTTTTCCGGAACTATCAAAATTAGTAAAAATACCCAAGTGATTAAAGGTTTTCAATATACCGCAAAACCGTCTGACGGAGAATAATGTGGCTTGGTACCGTATTTTCGCACCGGATTTGGCAATCAACAGTTATCACCAGTTGACGATTGCTGATTTGAACAAATTGAACTGTCGATTGTTAGCAGTAGATATCGACAATACCCTGGTGGGCTATCATCAAGAGACGCCGGATGATTCAGCCTTGGCATTTTTAAAATACCTACAAGACAACGGAATAAAATTAGTGCTTATTTCCAATAATTCGCAAAGAAGAGTAGCCACCTTTTGTCAAAACTTACCCATACCTTACTACGCTATGGCGCGGAAGCCCTTACCCTTTGTTTATAAAAAGATTATGAGAGATTTCCAGGTTACAGCCGACCAGATGGTTGGTCTCGGCGACCAACTTTTAACTGATGTTTTGGGTGCTCACTTAGCAAAAATCAAAGTTATTTGGTCACAACCTTTATTCAATAAAGATATTTTTGTGACAAAGTTTAATCGCTTTTTTGAAAGACAGATCTCTAAGTTGTTGTTAAAAAAAGGACTGATTAATGAAAAAATGTAAGAGTTGCGGTCTTAGCCTGCAAGAAGAGGATGAAACTAAACTTGGTTATGTTGTCAGTATGGACCAAGAGTACTGTCAGCGTTGTTTTCGTCTTAAGCATTATAGCCAGCTAAGTTTAGATATCAAAAATGAGATTAAATTAGAAGAAGTGCTGGCGATGGTAACTAAACAAAGTGGACTAGTTCTTTGGCTTGTTGATTTGTGGGACTTAGTTGGAAGTATGAAGCTACCAATCAACCGTTATTTGAATAATCGTGAAATCGTGTTGGTTGCCACTAAAAGTGATTTACTGCCGCGGACGCTCAGCAGTGAAAAGATCAAGCTTTTTCTCAAACAACAACTAAAAGAGAACGGTAGCGTGGTCAAAGAAATTTGCATTATCGGTAACCAGGGCCGACAAGGAAAAAACGAACTAAAAGAGATAATCAAAAAGTTAGCTACAAATAAAAATGTGATATTGCTTGGCAATGCCAATAGCGGGAAGTCAACTTTGTTGGCAGCATTAACCCAACAGGAAGTGCTGGTTTCCCACTTCCCCGGGACTACACCAATACTGCAAGCTTACAGCAGCGAAGGTTACACTTACTATGATACTCCGGGTTTAGCCAACTATGGCAGTTGTCTGCAGCACATTGATGCTACTGAGATAAAGCAGTTATTACCACAGAAAAATGATAAAAGGCCGATTTATCAAATCCGTGAAGCCCAGTCTTTCGCCCTTGGGGGTCTGGTGCGCATTGACCTGGAGAAAGTTAAAAAAGCAACACTGGTATTCTATTGCGCTAATACGCTAAGTATTCATCGCGGCAAAGTAGAAAAAGCCGATGAATTGTGGTTGCGACACTATGGTCGCTTATTGGCTCCGGTGATTGGTGATATGGGCGCTATGCGTAGCTATCACTATAATAAAACTGCAGACAAGATAGATATCTGTATAAACGGTTTGGGTTTTGTTGCAGTTAATGGGGAAGTAGAAAGTATTAATGTTAAACTAAATGAGAATATTGATCTGGCAATAAGAAAAGGGATGATATAATGCTGAACATCAGACAAAAGAAACAACTGAAAGCTCGAGCTAACACTTTGTCAGCGAAATGCCTGATTGGCAAGGACGGATTGACAGAAAACCTTTTTAAAGAACTGGATTTAGTTTTAGAGAAAGATGAGTTGCTTAAAGTAAAAGTGCAACGCAACTGTCCGCTTAGTCTCAATGAAATAAATATTGAGATATTGCGCGTACTTCATTGTGATTTAGTTCAAAGTATTGGCAGAGTGTTAGTCTTTTATCGCAAAAACAAGGAGAAACCACAAATTAAATTGGTGAAATGAAAAAAGTTGGTTTACTAGGGGGGAGTTTTGATCCCATCCATTTAGGGCATGTCGGGATTGCCCAGGCAGCTATTGCTCAACTGGCTTTAGATGAAGTTTGGTTTATTGTGGCTTTTCAAACTAATTTGAAAGACGAATTATCCGCAGGATTTTTTGAACGTTTAGCCATGGTAGAAATTGCCATCGCCGGGGATAGCCATCTCAAGGTTTGCGATGTCGAGAAAAACTTACCAGTTCCTTCATATACCATCAATACTATGGAGGTGTTAATAAAACAATATCCCGAAGTTAACTTTACCTTTTTGATTGGCAGCGACCAAGCCGAACAGCTGGATAAATGGCATCGCTTTGATGAATTACTAAAGATGGTGGAATTTAAGATTATCAGTCGCGACGGTAAGCCGGGGGATGTACATTTGTCTGCCGATCAATATCCGCAAAGCTCAACCGCTATCAGAGCCGGAAAAGTCGAATATGCTGACCCACTTGTCTGGCAATATATACTAAAACATCGACTCTACTTAAAGAATATTGTCGCCGGTCAATTGACGGAGAAACGTTTTGCCCATGTGCTGGCTGTATTAAACACGGCTTTAGCCTTAGCTGCACATTACAACTATGATGCGAGTTTGTGCTATTTTGCGGCTTTGTTTCATGATATTGCCAAAGAGCTGGATAAAAACTTGATGAAAGCTTATTTAAGTGCCCAGGAGCGCCAAAGCCCTAAGGGTATATGGCATCAATTTGTCAGTGCCAAGATAACCCGGGACTATTACCGAATAAATGATGAGGCTGTCTTTCAAGCTATTTATCACCATACCACAGGTGATTGTACTGAGTTGCTTGCCATGATAATTTTTTGTGCCGATAAAGTTGAACCAACGCGAGATTATGATAGTGGGGATTTGCTGGCTTTGTGTTTTCAAGATTTGCCACTGGCTTTTAAAACGATAAAAGAACAACAGGAAAGTTTTGTTAAAAAGAAAAGAGTAAACCAGTAAATGATTTATCGTGAATTAGCTGAAATATATGACCAATTGGTAAAAGATGAAGAAGCAACTAAGAGCTGGGTAAAATTTGTTACTGATAATATTTCGGGTAACAAAATTCTGGAGCTTGCCTGTGGCAGCGGAGAAATCAGTTTGGCTTTGGCTGAGCTGGGTTATGAGATTTTTGCGACCGACAATTCTGAAGCGATGTTGGAAAAAGCTCGTGGCAAAATTAAAAATCAGAAGATTGAGTTTGCCAACATGAATATGTTGAGCTGGACAATAACCGATAAATATGATGGGATTATCTGTTTTTGTGATAGCCTCAACTACATGTGTGAGTATGAAGAGCTGAGATATATTTTTCATCAAGCCAACAAACACCTAAATGCTCAGGGTGTACTGCTTTTTGATATTCATCATCAGCACCGTTTAGTGGAACTCAATGACGGTTGGGATGAGGAAGGGAGTTTTGGTGATATTAGTTATCAGTGGATAATTCAGCGTGATTATAATCAACTGATTCATTATTTCAATTTCATCAAAGAAAACCATATCTATCAGGAAATTCATGTTCAAACGGTTTTTAACAAAACGAAGGTAGAGAACTTACTAGTCGATTGTGGTTTTGGTGTGACAGTTTTTACTGACTATGATATATTTAATGAGGATTTAAAGGAACGTTATTTCTTTAAAGCAATTAAAGTTTAGTAATGAAGGGATGGCCGAGCGGCTTAAGGCACCATCTTGGAAAGGTGGCGTAGTGCAAGCTACCGTGGGTTCAAATCCCACTCCCTTCGCCAACAATAAAAAAATGGCTTAAACGCTAAGTTTGTGAAGTCATTGAGAAGATATTGATAAGAATTACACTATATTTTCATATATTTTATCGTTAATCTGGGCTATCTCAAGCCTTTTTTTCTCTAAAACGTGCATATAAATACGCTCTGTAATCGCTATTGATGAATGGCCAAGTCTACGAGATACAGCTGTTAACTCAGCACCAGCATCAATTAGGTTTGTTGCGTGTGAATGCCTAAATTCGTGAATAGTTAAGCTTGGGACTATATTGTGTCTTTTTATGATGTAGTCCTTTTTTCTTTTAAGAGTTTGAGGTGACATGGGCTTGTGACCACCTACTAAAAAACACTGATCAGAAAAACCTGACAATGATTTCAAGTATTCTATATGTTTGTTTAATTCTGCTGCAGCGAACTTGCTTAGATAGATAAGTCTAATAGAATTTGGGGTTTTTAGCTGTGTGAGTTTATAGTTGTCCTTATCATCGCATTGTTGATGTATATTGATAATAAGAGTATCGGGATTATAGTCGACAATCTGCAATCCGTTCGTTTCAGAAAGCCTGGTTCCTAAATCAAAACTTAGTAAATAGAATATTGCGCTGCAACGCCATCTATGCATTTCCCCGGTATCAGTACATAGTTCTGCTTCTTTATTCATAAAAGTATAAAATTTTAAGAAGGTTTCAGCTTTCCAGGTATTAAACCTCTTTTCAAGTTTCTTTTGTGTTTCTTGATGCGTTGGCTTTATTCGTTCGATAAATCTAGTTGGGTTAAGTTTTAACCCATAGTATCTTTCAGCAAAAAGAAAAGTGTTTTTTAAATAGCTAAGAATAGCATTTTTATATTTACTTGAATAATCACTTGATATTAAGTAATCCTCAAACTTTATAAAGTCTTTTGGATTATATTGTGACAATCGCTTATTAGGAATATAAGGCTTAAAAATATTTAACATTCGAATTGTTTCAGAATATGAAGAAGGAATCACTCTTTGTTTTTTGTGATCTAGATATAGTTCAAGCATATCGAAGTATAAAAGATCATGTTCTAATTTATCGGCTTTAACTTTTAAAATCAGCTCAAAATTTCGAGCATGAGTTTTGGTCTCGAATTTTTTATTATCGAAGTCTTTCCGGTAAGTTCTGTTCTGATATTTTACATACCATCTTCGGGAAGTTTTATCTTGGTGGACTGACATTTATTGATATCTCCTGATTGTGAAAATTTATGTAAGGAATTTATGTATATCTGTTGCATTTTATCAACTAATTGTTTATTATAAAGTTACCAAAGGGGTAATCCCTTGTATGG
>CAZUQA010000151.1:0-21441 GCA_964622375.1 uncultured Erysipelotrichaceae bacterium
TTCATCATTCAAATCTTCAATTTCACCAATTCTATACCCGCTTCTTACTATAGCTTGTACTACTTGGCTTACTGTGTTTCTGGATACTCCTATATATCCAGCTCTTCATCAGTAGTATCGAAGTCGAAAGACAATTGATTGGTATTAATGATTTCGTTTGCTTGTATTTCCAGTAGCCTTAGCTCCAATTCATTATGGGCCGAACCTATATGAACTATCTTTTGGCGTTTCCTTCCTTCTCTATACTCAATCTGGATAGTTGTAGCGTCACTTTTAGATTTCTCCTTTCGAATAAATGGTTTCATAGCTTAAGTATAAGCCATTTTCTCTTTATTCCTGTCTATTTTAGTGACCACATTTTTCTCTCATTTATCCCAAAACCTACCATTTTAAGCCATTATTTTACTTCTTCTTTGGATTTCTTCTTAATTGTGACTAAGTCAGGTACTAAGTAAATCTTTCAATTAATTATGTACCCAGACAGTAGCGCACCAGCCAGTTATCAACCTTTGGTTTTTGGACTCATGTTGAATTGCAGAAATGTGAAACATTTATAAATAACAAATTGAAAACCGGCAGATATTTTTGTGGTGATAGCTATCATCCTTTTTCGTGTGTCTCCTAGTGAGTTCGCTAACATTCAAAACTGATTTTTCGAACCTAGTTCGATTTATATGGCAAAGCCTAGCGTTTTCTTTCGGCATTGAGCAGTAAAACCAAATAGATTACTGCGACACTAAGGTGCAAAGGGAAAAGGACCATATCTTTCTGCCAGATATCCATAACAGCCAGTAAGCCAAAACAAGCAATAATGAAAATATAAAGAGGCTTTAAAATTCGAATGTTTTTTTGTGAAGTCTCTTTTATTATTTCTTTATCGCGAATTATTTCTATTTCATTTTCCTGGCAAAAACTGAAAAACTCTTTTTGCCGTTTGAAATAATGAAAGACAAAAAAACCGGATATAGCACAACCGCTAGCCGCTACTATAATAATTGCGCTCGCACTTTCTTCCATAAGCAACATAATAATGAAAATCGAAATAGTAAGCATCAGTGAAATAATCAGCCAAGGCAACAGATTTTGCATTTTAAAGAAAAGCGGTCGAGCTCTTTCATCATTGACTACACCACGATCTTTCTTAGTCCAACCGACAATCAGAAAGGGTAGTTTATTTAGTGCCTTACGACTTACCAAGCCTCCGATAAGTCCACCGACAAGCACGATAAAGACAATGAAAATAATGATAATTAAGCTTGAATCTGGCATAGAAGTCTCCTTAGTTTTACTGCTAAACTATAACACAGAATGTGGTAATTAGATAAAAAAACATGACTTTTCATCATGCTTTTTACTCATAAGTAGCTGCTTCGCGGTTAGCTTTAATCTTTTCGATTAACAGCGGAACAACTTTCTTGACATCACCGACAATGCCGATATGTGCCACCTTAAATATTGCAGCATTAGGATCGATATTGATGGCAATGATGTAATCGGATTTTTCCATGCCGGCTAAATGCTGAACAGCTCCGGAAATACCACAGGCGATATAAACCAGAGGTCTTACGGTTTTGCCGGTTTGACCGACTTGAATGTCTTTCTTGGTGATTCCCATGTCGACCAGTGCCCGACTGGAACCCATAACGCCACCTAACTGTTGCGCTAGTTCACCGACTAAATCCAGGGCATCTTTGGCACCACGACCGGCAGAAACGATGATGGGAGCTTCGGTAACATCTAAGCCTTTGCGTACCATTTTTTCGATTTTCAAAGATTTAACAACAGCTTCAGCTTTGATGTCAACCGGATGGGTGATAATTTCTCCGCTTCTACTGGCATCAGGTTTAGGTACATCAAATACTTTCGGGCGAATGGTCGCCATTTGGGGTCGGGTATTGGGGCAAATGATAGTGCCAAACAGGTTGCCGCCAAAAGCCGGACGGGTAACTAATAACAATGTCGAGTTTTCTGCTTCTTTGTCAACGTCGATTTTCGTAGCATCAGCGGTTAAGCCGGTATCCAAACGAGCAGCCACTCGCGGTGCCAAATCACGACCCAAAGTTGAAGCACCAACCAATAAAGAATCCGGTTGGTATTTCTTTACGACATCACAAAAAACATCAGTATAAAGCTCCGTAGAATAATTCGCCAAACTCGGGTGTTGACAAAGTACAATTTTATCAGCCCCGTAAGCAAACAAAGTATTAGCGGCTTCAGCCATATCGTGGCCGATTAAAATACCGACTACCTGAAATTTGGCAAAAGCCATTTCTTCACAAAGTTCTCTGGCTTTACCCAAAAGTTCTAAACTCACTTCTTGGACTTTGCCTTCTCTTTGTTCGATATAAACATAAATGTCTTTAGTCATGAGATCCTCCTAGTGGGTAATGACTTGTTTTTCTTTCAACAAGTCAAAGAGCAATTGAGCTGCCTCTTCTTCGGGTAGGCTATGAACTTCACAAGTAGAAGCTACTTCTTTCACAAAGGTGGTTTTGACCTTGGTTGGGGAACCGTTTAAGCCAATGAGTTTTTCATCAAGCGCCAACTCAGCAGCAGTAATAACGCGGATCTCTTTATCGAAGCTTTCCCAAATATCGCGAACGTTCATATAACGGGGATGATGCATTTCACTTAGCGTTGTGATAACGCAGGGTAGGGGGGCTTGAATTTCTTCATAGCTTTTTTCCCACATTTTTTTGACGGTTATACTGTTATCTTCAACTTTCAAGATTTCTAAAACATAGGTGATTTGCGGAATTCCCAGTTTTTCGGCAGTTTGCGGTCCTACTTGAGCAGTATCACCGTCAATGGCCTGCCGTCCGGCAATAATCAAATCATAATTCATCTTGTTTAGAGCACCGACTAAGGTATTGCTGGTAGCCCAAGTGTCGGCTCCGGCAAACTTCATATCACTGATTAAAATTGCTTCATCACAACCCATAGCCAATAACTCGCGCAACATGTTTTTAGCTTGCGGTGGGCCCATGGTCATTACCGTAACTTTGCCACCATGAGCTTCACGTAATTGTAAAGCGGCTTCAACACCGGCTAGATCATCGGGGTTGGTAATGGCAGCGGCTTTTTCCCGCATTAAGGTATTGGTAACTCGATCTATTTCAATTTCTGTAGTGTTAGGTACTTGTTTAACTAAAACGATGATGTTCATTATTTCTTACCTCCCTTTAATACGGCGGCACTGATAACCATTTTTTGAACTTCCGAAGTTCCTTCGTAAATTTCGGTGATTTTGGCATCACGCATCATGCGCTCTACCGGGAAATCCCGCATATAGCCGTAACCGCCAAACATTTGTACAACCTTGGTTGTGACATCCATGGCGGTCTCTGAGGCAAAGAGTTTAGCCATAGCTGCTTCGGTAGCATAAGGTTTACCTTCCTGTTTACACATGGCAGCGCGGTAGACCAGTAGCCGAGCCGCTTCTATTTGGGTATGCATGTCGGCTAAACGGAATTGCGTATTTTGGAAAGAAGCGATGGTCTTTCCGAACTGTTTTCTTTCATTGACATACTTAACTGCTTCATCAAAAGCGCCCTGAGCAATACCTAAAGCTTGAGCGGCAATACCGATACGCCCGCCATCTAAAGTATGCATCGCTACTTTAAAGCCTTGACCTTCTTTAGCTAAGAGATTTTCTTTGGGAACTTTGACATTAGTAAATATCAACTCCCGAGTGCTGGAACCCCGGATACCCATTTTCTTTTCGGGATTGCCAAAAGTGAAACCTTCCCAACCTTTCTCCACGATAAAGGAAGAAATACCGCGGGTACCGGCACTTTTATCGGTCATCGCCATAATCACATAGATATCGGCATCACCGGAGTTGGTGATAAATATCTTAGAACCGTTGAGAATGTAATAATCACCATCCAATACGGCAACCGATTGTTGTTCGGCAGCATCGGTACCGGCGTTGGGCTCCGTCAAACCAAAAGCTCCGACTTTATGAGTGTTGAGTGGTTTTAAGTATTTTTCTTTTTGTTCGGGAGTACCGAAATAATCTATAGGAGCGGAACAAAGAGAGGTGTGAGCCGAGACAATAACCCCGGTCGTTGCACATACTTTGCTCATTTCTTCCACGCAGAGGATATAAGACAGATAGTCGGCTCCGGCACCATGGTATTCGGTAGAAAAAGGAATACCCATCATGCCGTAACGGAACAGCTTATCGACAGTTTCTTGGGGGAAACGTTCTTCTTCGTCGATTTCAGCAGCTAAAGGTTTTACTTCTTTCTCGGCAAATTCACGATACAGTTTTTGTACCAGCAGTTGTTTTTCGTTTAAATCAAACATGCTTTATTCTCCCTTGACAGGCATGATGGTCGCCGTACCGCTGATAACTACATCACCATTTTGGTTAACAGCTACAGTGTCAAGAATCACGCGATTTTTTTCAACAATCAGTTCTTTAACTGTTACGGTGGCGGTAATAACATCATCAATAAAAACCGGTTTCATAAAGCGCAATTCCTGGCCCAGATAAATACAACCGTTGCCGGGAAGCTGGTTGGCTAAAATTGCCGAAAACATTGAAGCTATCAGCATGCCATGACTGATTCTACGACCGAAAATTGATTCTTTGGCAGCTTCATCATCCAAATGTATCGGATTAAAATCGCCACTCACTTCCGCAAACAGTTCGATACGCTCAGAAGTAACAGTCATCGTTGTGCTGGCACTTTCGCCGATGCTTAATTCATTAATAGTTTTCCCCTTCATTATTGTCCTCCTCATTAAAAATGTTGTCAGTTAACTACGGCTTAAGTTTAAATTAATAATAGCTATTAGTCAATGTAAGTCAGGCAAAACGCCTTTGCTTGGAGCGATGAAAAAATTGTTTATTCAAAAAAATAAATGAAAAATGCGCTTTGCTCTTGAAGATTTGTCGATAATTTATAGCAATCAGCCCTACTCAGCTAATTTGACACTAAACTTAGTAATGCTTATGATTTAGTCGGGAAATTGAGCAAATTAGAGAAAATCCTGTCTCGATTAGCTTGGAGGATCAATATGGCAACACGAAATATTCACAACTGCAATTTGTTTTATGAAGATTTAGGTAACCGGAATGCCAAAGAAACTATCGCATTTCTAAATGGCGTTATGGCTTCTACTAACAGCTGGGAGAAAATCTACCTTCCGGCAATTGAAAAAGGTTATCGGGTTATACTGCATGATTTTATGGGTCAAATGAAGTCAGATAAACCGGATCGTGAGTATTCGTTTGCGGAACATGCTGTAATGACGATCGAATTGCTGGAAAGTCTGGAGGCTAAGAATGTTCATTTTGTCGGAACTTCCTACGGGGGTGAAATCGCCTTAAAACTAGCCATAATGTTTCCCCAATACCCCCAATCTTTGACGATTATAGATTCAGTCAGTGAACTGGACGAAGTGCTGATTGGCTTTGTCGAAAGCTGGAAAATTCTCATCGACAACTGCAATGGTGAAGACTTTTTCAAAGCGGTAATTCCCAGTATTTACGGTGCTAAATATATCAAGGCTAATAAAGAGTCTTTGATGCAAAGAGCGCACTTATTTAACAAATTGGAGGATAGTTATCCTGGATTTTTTCAAGGACAAAAGAAACTCTATGCTACTTTTTTAAGTGATGCCTATCAAAGTGAATATTTAAAAGAAATCCAATGCCCAACTTTGGTTATTTGTGGCAAAGATGATATACTCAAACCACCAAAGTTTTCAAGAATAATCGCTCAAGGTATAAAAAATGCCGAACTGTTGTTGTTGCCTGACTGCGGCCATGTGGCGGTATTTGAAAAACCTGAAGAAATAACCGAAGCCACTTTGAGATTCATTCAAAAAACAAAAACGGAAAACAAAAACGGAAATTGACAGACAGCCGGATAACCAATAAAATAAGAAAGATATTTAAGTGAGGAATATAATGCATTCAAAAACAAAAAGCCTGGTTGGTAACGCTATTTTTATCGCCATTGTTGTAGTATTACAGATTACTGCAAGTTTTATTAAGTTCGGACCTTTTTCCATTACTTTAGCCTTGGCCCCGATTGTTGTCGGTGCCGCTATTTATGGTATAAGCAGCGGAGCTATCTTAGGTGGAGCATTTGGCTTAGTAGTACTAATAATGTGTATCAACGGTGTCGATATTGGCGGTTCGATTTTATGGACGGCTAATCCCCTGATGACAGCGCTACTCTGCTTGGCTAAAGGTAGTTTAGCAGGGCTTCTCTCGGGCTTAGTCTTTAGAAAGCTGGAGAAAAAGAATACTTACTTAGCGGTTATTTTCGCGGCGATCGTGTGTCCGCTGGTAAACACCGGCATATTCTTGTTGGCGATGTACGGCATTTTCTATGATATTTTAGTAACTTGGGCCGGTGGCTCCAACTTAATATATTTCATGTTTATCGGCTTAACCGGGCTTAACTTCTTAATGGAGTTGCTGGTTAATGTGGTTCTTAGCCCCATCATTTTACGGATAATAAAAATCGCAAAAACTACAGATTAAAAATATTACATTATGCTTGTTTTGTATAAATATAGTTCAAACAGTGCTGAATTAGCGGCTATTTGTTTTCGATAGTTTTAAGCAGAATATCGGAAAAGAGGTCAGCATCGATCTCACCGTCAAAGGATGTTCCTAAAACAACACGTAAAGGTTTGCCTTCAATCAGATTAATGAAAGTGTGGATAATACCTTTTTTGCTTTCAGTAGTGATACCGACTAAAGCGGATAGCGGGGCTTCAAATTTCAAAGCGCCATTTTTCCCTTTAGCGACCGGTCGTTCAATTGGTGAACCTCCGGTCCGGGCTTGGATAGCTTGGGCTGCCATAGAGCCGGCAACTCCGCCCAATCCCCCGGCAACTCCGGCAACGGTTCCTGCCATTAAGGCGCCTTTTATATCTTCAAAACCCAACAAACGACGATCGGTTAAAACGATATTGAGATAAGCGCTGACAATAAAGGAATTGGCATAACGCATTCCACGGCAGTCGGCCACGATTCTTTCGTCAGGATCAGCTTTACACTTCTTACAAACTGTTTCATCCTTTTTGAATTTGGTGCCACAAATGTGGCAGAATTTTTCTTCACTCATAGTTTCTCCTTGAATTCACCTTGACATTTTTGTTTAGTATACAATATGACATTACTATTTTCAATTGTGCTAATTGATGAGGTTCTATTTCCCTGTCGCAGGAAAAGCTCCGCCGGATTTGCAAAAAACTTGATTTTTCGAAGTCGGTGCGTTGAAATTTTATTCAATATTTAGAACAACACACGAAAATAGTTTATATTGTACACACTTCATACATCGTTTATAATTGTAAGTAATAATTATTCGCTCTTTGCGTAATTTTATTCGACGGAAAAAAATCAGCTATTAACAAGGGGGATCAAAATGAAACGGAATTATAAAAAGAATATTTTTACGATTATTCTTACTGTTTTTATGTTATTGCTCAATCTGAGCGACAGCGGTGGGCTATTTCTATTAACTAATAACAAGTTAAAAGCCGATGGCGATCCGGAAATTGTTTTAGATTTCCGCTGGCTTAATCCGGCACCGACAGCCAACCATTCTTCAGCTTGGAGTGAAGGTGACGCAAAATTAACTGTGACGCCGGCGAACAATACCGCTACTACCGTCACTGCCATGATGATCGTTGAGTTACCAAAAGGCACGATTGAAAATCCGATGGTTGCCGCTCCCGGCGAGATTGAAATTCGCATACCGATGTATTTATTTGATAGTCGGTCCGGCGACAAAATTGTCAATGGCACCCTAGCAAATTCCCGAGCCCAGTTGGAGCTGACAGCTACGCCGCCTTACCATGCCTCGGGCTATTACTATGTGGTTGATGAAGTAAACCAGGAGTATGTGATCAAAAACTGGGCGCCGGTTGATGGCGGCAAAACTTCGATAATCAGCATAAATTATACTTATATTCCAACCAGTGTAGCCAACGGCTATACTAATGAGATTGGCGTTTCTTTGACTTTCAATCACAATAATGAACCGACAAGGACCAAGACTTCAAATAAATTGAAAATTCAGACAAACTCCTTTGTTCGGCAGCCGTCGCAATTTGCGAACAATATCTATGGCAATAAACAAGAATATTGGTCAGCAAGTTGGGCACCGGCTGGTTGGGGGGACCCGACGACTTGGGATCAACCCGGTCATCCGGCGATTGCCGCCGGTGTTGCAGCTTTTGACCCGGCTGATTATTACTATGTAATCTATGATATTCGTTTAGGCGGAACAGCAAATAATAGTAGTACTCAACCCTATTATGTCACTTATGATATTAACTTAGGAAGCACCGGTGGTGGTTCCATTGTCGGAGTTAGTGGGGCAACATCAAGTGTTGTTAGTACTGCTGTTGTTTATCCTTTTGTCGGGCAGACTACCGCCCAAATGACAGCAGCATCATTGAACCCTTTGATAACGCCAAGCAGTACATCAGCTACCAGCTTCTATTTACATCGTTTTGTTTTAGTGAAATATCCCCGCGACCAGATCGATGAGGGGCAGACAAATTTCACAGTCAGTTATCTGATGGAGGGAATTGACGAACCGGGCAACAATGAGACTTGGGCGACTTGGACGGCAGCTACCAATCCGATTGGTGCTACGGCAGCTACCAGAAAGTATCGTCATTTTGGGACAGTTACTCGGTCTTATACTTATGTTCCTGTCGGTTTTAGATATACCGTCGGGATATTTGGTATTAGTAAGGCTTATGTCGGCAGCGCCAACTCCACCACAAGAACCATCTTTTCGGCAATAAATCGTATCGAGGAAGATGAGGATGTTGAACTTGTCAGAAGCGCAGCTGACCTTTTCTCATATACTATTACCGGTGTTGCCCAAGGCTGGATTTTAACCAGGGATGAGACTTTGGTGTTCTTACCGCCCGGTGTCAGACTATTCAGCTCGGCGGACTGGGATGGTATTGCCGCTGGCGACAAACTGACTTTAACCAATCCGGCGGGCAACGTTGCGGTTAAAGCCAATGGTGTTGATCCGGTAAATGGTAATCATTACTGGGCGATATTCAACAGCAGTAGCGGCACG
Organism: uncultured Erysipelotrichaceae bacterium; assembly: GCA_964622375.1. GTDB lineage: Bacteria > Bacillota_I > Bacilli_A > Erysipelotrichales > Erysipelotrichaceae > CAZUQA01. Next base: position 9,078 of record CAZUQA010000151.1, read on the forward strand.
CTGCTAGGCTATGTCAGACAAGCCGGCGCTACTTTGGCAGCTAATGTCAACATTAATACCAACCTGATTGCCATCAGCAGAATCAGAACCGGAGAGAACGAATCTTACTATTATCAAAAGAAATACAGTATCGAGTTAGTAGATGATATGGTGTTTATCGATAACATCAGATTGAAACCGGAAGACTATGGCATACATTCACTGTATATATCGACTTTTGAAGAACAAGTGCATGCCGTCAATGTCGATACCGGTGATATTTACGGGGTACCAGCGACCGATTACCAGAATTATGCGCCGGTCGAACTATGGTACAAGACCGTCGAGAAAGCCCAAAGTGAAGGCTGGATCAAAGCGGGAGAAATTATCCGTACTAACGCTACCACCTTGATCTATGTGCCAACATCAGCAAGCAGCCCGCAGCTGGTAAATCCGGCGTTGCCAATCAGTGCCAACAATCAACTGATATTGCCAAATGACACTTTTGAAATCAAGATGCTTCATGAGAATAATCGTTATCAAGTAACGCTGATAGCTAACATAAAAATACGTTTGTATCCTACAGAGAACGTCAAGAAACTTTTGGAAAATAAAACTACAGCTACCTTGAACAATGTTAATACCTTCGTTGTGCGCGACAGCACCGGGGCTATTCGTAACTATGTGGCTCATGGCCGCATGTATTCAGATGTGGATTCCAATGGCACCCAAGCATCAACGAACACAGTCGCTGAACCGATGAAACGCTCAATCATGGAGCACGACCATGAGCTATATGGCTCTGCTTATCAAAACTACAACCCGGCTTCTATTACCAATCCGACTTATGTAACCACTGACCGGGCGGTTCAGCATTTTACCTCGATTGTGACTTTAAACAAAATAGTCAGCAGAACGACGCTAACCAAGACTGCTCCGGTTGCTACCAACAACGGAGCGACTAACTTGGCGACCAGCCGGCAAACAATTGAGATGTATGAACAATGTCAATATGACCCTGATGCCATTGAGGGAGCAACCATCACAGATAAGATGAATAAACTGGCGGAAGCCGGGATTTTCCAACAACAAAAAACCGGGACTTTCTATGATTTGTTGCCGGCGGAAACTATGGCAACCAATATCACGGTGGTCACCTATAACACCTCAACGCTTACCAATTATCGTCGTCCCTGTACCTTTGAAACTTATACCATCGCTAATTGGCAGGGCTCCGGGCGGACGATGTTGGTAGTCAAAGTCAAGGCACCGACAGCACCGGTAGCTACTTATTACCCAACCCCGAACTTTCAAACTGTAGTGTCTGTTGGCTACAATACAGCTTATTCCGGTTTTGTCTTAAGCTATGACTTAGTCAGTACCTATGCCAATCTTTATGATCAGGCTTATGGCACAACTTGGGAGCCGACCAACTTAGTGGCTTATCGATCTGACGAAGGTCGCTTGGGTAACGGCGGTCCGGTTACCCAGCCTTTATACAATTATTTTAAAAGCCTGGAAAGTGAACCGGGAATCCCGGATGATACCGGCCGGAATACGGTTTATGCGGGGGTAACGGTGAGGTTCAATTTACCGCTAACTACCAGTTTCGGTATTGATAAAAACGTCAAGAGTCAGGCTGACTCAATCTTTGGTCTAACGACCATGACGGTGCCCGGGGGGATCTATACCTATCAATTGCGTTATCAACACGGACCAATCGGCATGACTCAAGATTTGATAATGTATGACATCTTGGAAACCGAGGGTGATTGGCAAGGAAAGTTATTGGGTATTGATACTTCTTTTGCTGAAGCTAAGGGAATTGTTCCGCTAATCTACTATTCTACAGTTACCGGTCTACAACCATTGATTGATCAAAGCGGTAAACAAGTGGTTGGTCCTGATGGCGACTTGACAAATACCGCAATTTGGTCAACTGCTGCTCCGGCTGACTTAACGCAAGTAACAGCCATTGCTATCGATTTATCGCAACGCTCTGATAATGTTGATGGTGGCAAGTATATTTTCCGATCAAATGATTCGGTCTATTGTTTATTGTTGATGTCAGCACCGACTCAGAATTATCAACATTTGATCGACAATAATCTAAAAGCAATTAATCGTTTAGCATATTCCATCACAGAGACTTCCATTGCCGGTACCCAGCTGGATATTGCCCGTTACTCCGGGCAAGTATCGGTGGGCTTGAGAAATCTGGACTTTAGTGTGGCAAAAGCCTCTAATCCAGCCAGCGGTACATCGGCTAATCCGACCGTGGTAAATCGTGATAGTATAATCGAGTATGAAATTATCGTCAACAATTTAGATGCCACTCCGGTGCGTGATGTTAAAGTGATTGATATGATACCTGAGGGCTTGACGATACTTGACAGTGGTGCCAATCGCATCAAATATTATTTTGGTTCCGATCCCGCAACAGCAAGCAATGTTGCCGGTTCCTCACGGATTACCATGCAACAAAACGGTCAAGAATTGACTTTTGTTGTTGACAGCATTAATGCCAGACAGACTTTGCGTTTCTTGGTTCCGGTGCGTGTGAATACCACAAACAACGATGGTGTCGTCTTTGTGAATCAAGCCCAGGTAAGTGAGGTTAACGGAGTTTCCTATAACTACCTGACCAATCTGACCTACCACAAGACCCTGCCTAAAGTCACAATTAACGGTAATAAGACGATTGTCGGCATAGACGATAATACAAAAACTTTCACTTTCAACCTGCAACAAGTTACAGCAATTGGTTCCAGTGAGTTAACGGGAACCATCAGCGGTACAGCCACCATCACCGGTGCCGGTAGCTTTAGCATTGATTTGTTGTTTGCCACTACCGGTGAGTACTATTTCATGTTAAGTGAAGATCAAACCGGTCATCGGGTTGGCAACTGGAAATATGCCCAAAATAAATATTGGTTTAAGGTAACGGTAGTTGATGATAACAGTGTGCTGAAAGCCACTGTCAGCGAAACCTCGGGCAGCAGTAACTTCATCAATACCTATGAGCTACCGTCCTATGATGTTGCCTTGAAAATGTGGGTAGCTGAGGTAGAGCGCGATGGTGGTGTAATCCGCGGGCCTTACAGTGATCCCGGAACTACGACGCCCAGCGTTGCGGTAAAACCTGGCGATACAGTTACTTTTGCGATCACCGCCTATAATCAGACAGAATATGCTACTTGGGTGAGCAAACTGATTAACTACTTACCCAGCGGTTATAGCTTCGATGAAAATGATCCCTATAATGACGATTGGACTTTAATTGACGGTAAGCTGTATTACCAAGGTAATCCGATATTCTTAGCCGGCAACGATGACTATGAAATTGACCAGACTTACGGTGCTGGTTCAACCGCGACCATTTACCTGACTTTGAGGGTAGTCGACAATTCCGATTTACGCAACTGGGCGGAAATAAAAGAATTGAAGGATGATGACCAAGGCAGTCCGGGTAATGTCGTAGCGGACCGCGACTCCGCTAATACGCCGGTGGGCGACAACAAAAGTCCGGACAACAGCCGTAACGGCAACATCATCGATGAAAAATTTAGTGAAGGCGGCTCAAAAGATGACCTGGCTTTTGCGGATACTGAGTATGAGATTGTCTCCGGATCGGCAGTCATCAGATTGAGAAAAGCAATTACCGGTATACCTACCGCCAACAATGGTTTCATCTTTGATTTAGTCGAAGTTGATGATTTGTCCGGCACCGCTTATAGTGGCAGTGGCACAGCTATAAGTAAACAGGTAATCAACACAGCGACTATAACAGCCGGCACCCCCGTAGTTTTAACTTTCCCGACGATCACGGAAGTGGATTCCAGTAAGACTTGGTATTTCAAGATTACTGAAGCATCGACTTCCATCCCACCGGGTTGGACTTACTCCGGCGCCAGTTATGTGATAGCAGTCAATGTTGATGTTTACGGAGATACTACCGTCACTTATCCCAGCGAATATAGTGCTGCCAATCCCCCGCTTTTTGTCAACAACTATCGTGACAACACCAGAAATGTTAACTGGTCATTTAGCGGGATAAAACAAACAGAAGGAAAAGCTTTAGCAGCCAACCAATTTAATTTTGCGGTAATGCAGGACAATGTGATGATAGCTACCGGCACCAACAACGCCAGTGGTTTGATTACTTTCAGTGCTATTAGCTTCACGGAAGCCGGCGAATATCGTTATCAGGTTATCGAGACTTCGGTATCCGGAGCCGGCTGGACTTGCGATACTACGGAATATGAGATCAATGTCGTTGTTGTCGAAAACATCGATGGCAGTTTTACCATTACTCCACAACTGCTCAATGGGGAAGTAGTCTTTGTCAATGTCTATGACACCAACTATCGGCCACAGACCGGTGACAGCAGTAATCTAACAGCAATCTGGTTATTACTATTTGCTTCAATAATGATAGTGATTACTTTGATTTTCTTGGGCGAGCAACGCAAGCGCCTTACTTCACTTTCCTAATTCTATAAAAGAAAAATAACACAAAAATTGAGAGGTCAGCAACAAGCCATCCTCTCTTTTTTATTTGGAGCTTAGCAGTTAGGCAGGCCCGGGGTAAGGGAAATTATCAAAAATCGTTTGCTTAAAAGAGTAGCACTATTTACTGAATGCTGTTTGCTTGTCGGTAAAACTTTGGCAAATAACCAAAGATATTTCTTTTGATTTCAATTTGGTGATTGTTAGGGTCGCTGGAAAAACGCTGATAAACTTCGGGAATCTTCGCTCCCCATTTTCGCAGAATCCGGGTAGCATCTTCCAGAATTTGTATTGACTTTTCCGGGGAAATCTGTGGATAAGCAAGTGTTAAGGGAGCTTGGATCATGATATCTTTTACTCCCATCTCTTTAAGCACTTCATCTAAAGTTTTGATGTTGCTTAGGGATTTTTTCACACAACTAAACTGAAATCAGCCATAATTATTAAAAGTGAAGAAATCAGCTCTCTCCCAGTTTTCCCGAGCATATTGCAGATGATCCTGATCATTTTCTGCCGGGGGAATACAATTTTCCCAAGCGGAATCCACTACTTTAATGAAAGTGGCAAATTTATCACTTTCGCCATAGTAAGCCCAATAGGCGACGGCAAAATCGTTGGCTAATTGTTCCTGTTGTACCATTGGTATGGTGGTTTTACTGTTGAACCAAATTATACAATGTCCGAGTTCATGCAGTAAGTTGTACCAGTAGAAGTACAAAGCGTAGTTATCAGCAACCGTTCCTTCAGAAAAAATCCGCTCCACTACCTGATTGTCAGTTGCGCTGTCCTGACCATAACAACCGGTGGTTATCAGTACAGCTTGGGGGGCAGTAAAAGCCACAATGTATAGACAAGCGGCTAGCAATAAAGCCAAAGCAGTAGTAAGCTGTCCTTTGACTTTCGTTTTCTTATCTGGGTTTTCATAACGCAGTAAGATAATAAAACTACCGATAAAACCGGCTAAAAGCAAAATTATCAACAAGAAATTGAGGTTAATTGCTCCCATGGCCTGAGCAATTAAAGCGGCTAAGCAGGACAAACTCAACACGGCCAATAAAACCGTAATAATTTTTGTTGTATAATCAAAGTTTTTATTAGCCAAAGGCTTAAGTCTCTTTGTCGGTAAAGAGGCCATTTTTTAAAATCTTCATAATTTTTTCGACATCACTGTCGTCAACCTTTCTTACCTGATCAAAAACGCTGAGTTTCATGCCCCAGAAAGTATGAATTCCCATCAGCAGATAAGAGGCTGCTATCAAGTCACAATCGATAATTTCACCGTCATCTTGAGCAATTTTCAGCCACTTGTGGTAACGCTTGGCGAAGTTTTCATAATACTCTTGGAAGTATTCCGGACAAACATATTGGGTTTCCATAATGATACGGTAAGCCCCACGATGCTTTATGATGTATTGTAACCAAGCTTTCAAACCGTAGAACTCCTGATCATAACGCGATTTGTACTGCTGGCTGGCTTTGGCGGAAACTTTTCTAATCTCATGAGAATAGCGTTGCAGAATATAAATATACAGGCTCAATTTATCTTTGAAGTAAATATACAAGGTGCCTAAGGCGACACCGGCTTTAAGGGCAATTTCCCCCATTGTGGTTTGATGAAAGCCCTTTTCGTCAAACAAAGTCTCAGCTGCGAGATAGATTTTTTCCAGAGTTTTTTCACCGCGCGCGGTTTTAGGTAAATTGATATTTACTTCCATCAAATTTTCTCCGACATTCTTGTATAAAAACAGGCTTATTATAGCATAGTAATATTGAATATCAACCAGACAAGAGGGTATAATGTCTGTATAAGAAATGAAAGCGCATTCTTATTGACAACTGAGAAGACATTGGTTAGTATTATGGTGAAACATGAATCAGTATTCACATTGAGCGCTAGAGGGAAACTATGAGAAAAATTTATATTATTTCCGGCAAAAGATCAGCAATCGGCAGTTTTTTAGGTACGCTTAAAGACACCAGTCCAATTGAATTAGGAGCTGAGGTTGCCAAAGCGGTATTACAAGAGGCTAATGTCGCCCCGGAAAATCTGGATGAAGTTATTGTCGGTCAGATCTTAGCCGCTGGTTTAGGACAAGGACCGGCGCGACAGTTAGCTATCAAAGCCGGAATACCGGATAGTGTCGTAGCCTATGGCGTAAATATGCTCTGTGGCAGCGGAATGAAAGCCGTGATTCAAGCTGTCGATGCCATAAAAAGCGGGCGGGAAGACTTAGTCTTAGCCGGCGGTATTGAAAGCATGAGTCGTAGTCCTTTGGTAACTTCTAATGATATTCGCAGTGGCGCACGAATGGGTGATCAGGTTTTGCGTGATACCATGCTTTGTGATGGTTTGTTGGATGCTTTTGATGGTTTGCATATGGGAGTAACCGCGGAGAATGTCGCTGCTAAATATGGAATTAGTCGCGAAGAACAGGATGAATTTGCCTACAACTCCCAACAAAAAGCGATTAAAGCCCAAGATGAAGGTCGCTTCGCTGACGAAATAGTACCGATTAAAGTAAAAGTGGGCCGGGAAGAAGTGGAATTTTCCCAAGATGAGCATCCTAATCGCAAAAGTACACCGGAGAAATTGGCGACGATGCGCCCGGCTTTTCTCAAAGAAAACGGCACGGTTACTGCCGGTAGTTCTTCCGGTATCAATGATGGGGCCAGCTTTACTTTGATTGCCTCGGATGATGCTGTGGAAAAATATGGTTTAAAACCTTTGTTTGAAGTTATCGCGGTTGGTCAAGGCGGCGTTGATCCCAAGATTATGGGCATGGGGCCGATACCGGCGATTGCTCAAGCTTTGAAATTCGCCGCTATGAAATTGACGGATATCGAATTAATAGAATTGAATGAAGCTTTTGCCGCTCAAAGTTTAGGGGTACTAAAAGAATTAGTAAACCAACACGGAATTACCAAAGATGAGCTAATGAGTAAAACTAATGTCAATGGTGGCGCCATTGCTTTAGGTCATCCGGTCGGGGCCAGTGCCAACCGGGTCTTAGTAACTTTAATGCATGAAATGTTAAAACGTGAGCTGACTTACGGTCTGGCTTCCGTTTGTATCGGTGGCGGTTTAGGTACAGCCATCATAATCAAAAGAATATAAGGGAGAAACAAAATGAGATTACAAGACAAAGTAGCAGTAGTAACAGGGGGAGCTAAAGGTATTGGCGGTTGTATCAGTCAACTTTTTGCCAACGAAGGCGCGAAAGTTATCGCCGTGGATATGATTGACTTAACTTATGAGAATCCCAATGTGGAGTTTTATAAGTTAAATGTGACGGATGTTGCAGCCTGTGAAGCTTTCTTTAACTATGCCGGTGAAAAGTATGGCAAAATTGACATCTTAGTAAATAATGCCGGTATCACCCGTGATGCCTTGACCCGTAAAATGACGGATGAACAGTGGGATTTAGTAATCGATGTTAACCTTAAAGGGGTATTTAACTTAACAAGATTTATTGGTCCTTTTATGCAGACCAACAATTATGGTTCGATCATCAATATTTCCAGTGTAGTTGGCGTATTTGGCAATATCGGCCAAGCTAACTATGCGGCGACTAAAGCCGGAGTTATCGGTTTGACGAAGACTTGGGCGAAGGAATTTGCGATGAAGGGAGCTAATGTCCGGGTTAATGCTATTGCTCCGGGTTATACCATGACTGATATTCTGTTGACCGTGCCCCAAGAATTGCTTGACAAGTTCTCCGCTATGACAATGTTGGGTCGTTTGGCGCAACCGGAAGAGATTGCCAGTGTTGCTTTGTTTTTAGCCAGTGAAGACGCCAGCTACGTTACCGGGCAAGCTATTCAAGTTGACGGTGGAATGCGTCTGTAATTCTTGGCTTAACAGGAGAATCTATGATTAATAATGTGGGGATAGTTGGTTTAGGTATCTATTTACCGGAGTATATAGAGACCGCTGCTGAAATATCCGAAAAAACCCAAGGTATCTGGAGCCCGGAAGCCGTCGTCGAAAAACTCGGCATCAAACAAAAGTGTATTCCCGGTCCCGATGATGGCACCCAAGAAATGGGAGCGAAAGCAGCTTTGGACTGTCTAAAAAATACCGGAGTTGATCCTAAAGAGATCGATGTAATTTTGTGTATTGGCGAAGAGTGGAAGGAGTATCCTTTGACTACTTCCGCCTTGTACATTCAAGATCGTATCGGAGCCATCAATGCTTGGGGAATCGACGTCCAAAATCGTTGTTGTACTTGCGTTTCCGCCATGAAGATTGCCAAAGATATGATGCTGGCTGATGATGATATCAATACCATCATGATAGTTGGCGGATATCGCAACGGTGATTTCATCGACTATACCAATAAAGATGTTTCCATGATGTACAACTTAGGAGCCGGTGGCGGAGCTTTGATTCTGAAGAAAAATTATAATAAAAATATACTATTGAGCTCGAAAATTATGGCTGACGGCTCGCTTTCTAGGACTGCCGGAGTAGAAATCGGGGGTACGGTAAACCCTTTTACTAAAGATAATTTGGATTACGGCTATAAGTCTTTGGTTTTGATGGATGCCGAAAAGATGAAGAATCGTCTAAATGAAGTCAGTATGCCTAACTGGTTTAAGTGTATTGATGACAGTTTAGCCAAAGCCGAGCTTATAAGAAGTGATTTAAGTTATTTAGCAATTTTACATATGAAGAAATCAGCCCATTTTGCGATGTTAGCGGAATTAGGCTTAAGTGAAGACCAATCAGTGTTCTTAGAAGATTATGGTCACATTGGCCAAATCGACCAGATTCTTTCTTTGAAACTTGGTTTAGAACAAGGAAAAATCAAAGATGGCGATATTGTTTGTATGGTCGCTGCCGGTATCGGTTATGTTTGGTCAGCTAATGTAATCAGATGGGGTTAGAATATGTCACTACAACAATTTTTACAGGTTATAATCAATAGTTTTCAAGGAATGGCAATGTATTCCTTGGCTACTTTTGGTATCGTTTTAATTTTTCGGACTTCAACGACTACCAACTTTGCCCAAGGGGTTATTGCGACTTTTGGTTGTTATGTTGCTACCCAAATGTGTGTGGTTAGAGGAATGAACCTCTGGTTAGCCATCGTTTTCGGTATGTTAGCCGCCTTTTTACTGGGGGCTTTTGTTGAGGTTGGAATCATTCGTAACGGACGCGATGTCAACCCGGCGGGAAAACAGATGATTACCATGGGTGTTTTAATGTTGGTGACTTGTTTGATTCCGGTGATTTTTGGCTACATCACAATAACGACACCGGCAACCAAAAACTTTAGCACGGCTGTCTGGAATTTTGTTTTTCTTGGCCAGAAGCTTTATTGGCCGGTGCAATCAATCATCTGTTGTGCTTTAGCTGTTAGTCTATTGTCCGTAGTATTTGCTGCTTTGAAATTCACTAAGTGGGGTTTAGGAGTAAGGGCAACGGCTTCCAATGAAATAGTTGCGCAAATGATGGGTATTAATACCAGAGTTGTCACTGCCCTGAGTTGGGCTATTGCCGGAGCTTTAGCCACCGTAGCAGCAGTGTCTCTACAAACCGTACTAAATCCGGCGATGATGGGCAAAGCTCAGGTCTACGGCTTTCTGGCTTGTGTATTGGGCGGTGTCAGTTCTTTCTTTGCCCCAATTATCGGAGCAATACTGGTACCCTTGATTTTGAATTTTGCGGCAACTTTTACTTCGGCATGGGCGGAGCTAATAATGTTCTCGGTAATACTGATGATAATCTTACTGAAACCAAACGGCTTATTTGGTAAGAAGTTTGTGAAGAAAGTATAGGTTAGGAAAATGAAAAAGGAAAATAACAGGCTATTCTCAATAATAAAAAGTCCGCGTTTGGCTTTTGTCATCTTTGGCTTAATACTAATCGGCATACTTTTTATTCAGTTGAATACCAAGTTAATAAAGTTCGGTTTCGTCTCGGCGCTTTGCTTAACGCTCTGCTATGCCATAGTAGCTATTGGATTTTCCTATCTTTTAGGGTACGCTGGCTTAGCTTCTTTGGGCACTGCCGGTTTTGTGGCTTTAGGTGCCTATATAACAATTTTCTTACTGAAGAGTTTTACCGGTCTGAACTACTTTCTGGTTTTGCTTCTTGTTTTAGCGGTGGCTATAGGCTTGGGGTTTTTAGTTGGGTTCATCTCGTTGAGAATCGAAGGCATATTCTTAGCTATTGTAACCCTGGGCTTATCGGAAGTGCTCTATCAGGTATTTGTGAATGCTCACGAAATTACCGGAGGTACTAATGGCCTATCTTTTCGGGGTTTGATTAATGTTTTTCCGGGTGTCAATCTGGATCGAACCGGTGTTTACATAATGATAGTTATATTTCTGGTGATAATGATGATTTTGACCTACAATCTGACTCATGGTCCGACCGGTCGAGCCATGTTGGCGATGAAGAACAGTACTTCAGTTGCTCAAGCCATGGGTATTAGCTTATTAAAATATCGCTTATTGGCTTTCATACTTGCAACTTTATATGCCGCTATTGGTGGTTCTTTATTTGCCTTATTCACAAAATATACCGATCCAAAAAGTTGGACTATCATGTTTTCTTTAAATATCTTGGCTTGTTGTCTGTTAGGTGGCAGTCGCTCGATTTGGGGTATATTGACCGGAACCTTTCTAACAATGGGGATGTCACCGATGTTCTTTACCGATGTTAAGTTTCTGCGTGACAGTCCTTGGGTAATGCAGACAATTATTGGGGTAATTCTGATTTTAGTGTTGCTATTCTATCGTGGCGGTGTAACGCAAATGGTTCAAGGGTTAAAAACCAAACTAAAAAAACTACTTAACCGCAAGGAGAAAGCTAATGAGCAATAAAGAAAAATCAGTTGCCACAGCTGAGGTAATCTTAAGCTTAGAAGATTTGTCGATGCATTTTGGCGGGTTAAAGGCTGTTGATAGCCTTTCGTTTGATGTTTATGAAGGTGAGATTTTTGGCTTAATCGGACCCAACGGTGCCGGGAAGACCACGGTGTTTAATTGTATCACCCAGTTTTACAAACCGACTTCCGGTAAAATTTGGTTTAAAGACAATAAGGGTGAAATGATTTGTCTGAATGATTATAAAGTCCATGATGTCATTAAAACCGGAATAGTCAGAACTTTCCAAAATGTGGAAGTAATTGCTGAATTGACAATTGCAGAAAATTTACTGATTGCCGCTCACACTTTGTTTAAAGCAAATTTGTTGGCGCAATTTTTCCATTCTAAAAAAATGAAAGCGGAAGAAAAAGCGATGAAAGAGAAAGCGCTGGAGGTATTAGAGTATGTGGGCTTGAAAGACTATGCTGATACTTATCCCTCCGGTATGCCTTATGGTATTCTCAAAAAGATTGAATTAGCTCGCACTTTGATGACTGATGCTCGACTGATAATCCTTGATGAACCGGCAGCTGGCTTAAATGAACAAGAAACTTTGGAACTGTCAAACACCATCAGGGATATAGCCAAAAATAAAAAGGTGACGATTTTTCTGGTGGAACATGATATGGGGGTTGTTATGAATATTTGTGACCACATTTGCGCTTTATCCTTCGGCAAGAAACTGGCTTATGGAACACCAAAGGAAATCCAAAATGATCCGGTAGTTCAAGAAGCCTACTTGGGAAGTGATTAGGAGACTGAGAAAATGAAAGAGAACATCTTGGAACTAAAAAACTTAGCAGTTTCCTATGGCGCTATTGCGGCCTTAAAAGGCGTGGACATTGATGTGGCCGAAGGAAGCATTACCGCTTTATTAGGCGCTAATGGAGCCGGAAAGTCGACAGTGTTGCGCACCGTGTCCGGTATCGTAAAAGCTAAAGGCGGCGACATCCTTTTTAAAGGGAAAAGTATACTGAATAAAGAAGCTTTTACCATTGCC
>CAZUQA010000152.1:0-13214 GCA_964622375.1 uncultured Erysipelotrichaceae bacterium
CTTTAACTAAAGTCTATAATTTTAATAACCGGGTTTTCACTGACCTAACACTATACGCAAAATGGACCACGGAAAAAGAAACCAAAGAGACGACAACAACAACGGAAGAACAAAAAGAGGAAGTAACTATACCGCAAGAAAGTGAAGATGATCCTCTGACTGATGTTGATGACACATTGCTTGATGATGAAGCACTTAAAAAACCAGCCAATAACAGTTGGCTATGGTTGGTCTTTGGTGCTTGCAGTTTAATTGCCGTCAGCGGCGCTTTATTCTTAATACTCAGCAAAAAGAACAAGAAAGAAGAAGCAATTGTTACCGCTAAGCCTAATACTGTAAAAGAAAGCAAAGAAACACCGGATATGGAGCAAGCGGAAGCTGGCAAAGCAGATATTGAAGATGAAGTTGTCAATGCAACTCAAGAGGTCGAAAAAGTCGACAGTAAAGAGGAGAAAGAAGAATGCCAAGAAAATGATAGTATCTTTTGCAGCAAATGCGGGAAAATGTTGCCGGCTGATTCAAAATTCTGTACTAAGTGCGGTCAAGAAATAGACGGAATTTAGTTCTTGAAGATTCTGAGATAGGGAAATAGCTATTATTACTATGTTATAATGGCCGATAGAAATGTAACTATTTACGGAGGTAGAAAATGAAAGTCTCGCATTTTGATGGCAAATTGTCACAGTTGATTGGTTGGCAAATACTTGGTGGTTTTGTGACCGCATTAACTTTAGGCATTGCTGCCCCTTGGGCGATTTGTAAGATTTACGGTTGGGAGATCAAGCACACGGTGATTGACGGTCAGCGTTTGTATTTTGACGGCACAGCCATGCAACTATTTGGTTCTTGGATTAAATGGTGGTTTTTCTGCCTGATCACTTTTGGCATCTATTCTTTTTGGATGGCTATCGCCTTAAAGGAATGGCAAGTAAAACATACGCATTTTGTTGCTTGAACCGTGAATTAGTTTTTCATGCTATTTTTTCAAGTTATCATATTGTCGGTTTATTCCCGATTTACGGCGCCTAACGAAATATCATTATGATGTAATAAAAAACGATCTTATTTAACCAGAAAAAGTGTAACGGCTTTGATAATTTAGCTTGGAGAAAATTTGATGATAAACAAAAAGAATAAAGACCTGTCCTTTGAGAAATTCGCGACTTCGTATGACCGCGGTATTGCCGGTAAATTTTCAAAAAAATTCTATAATCTGCTTATCAGGGAGATAATAGTACAGACTGGCGCCGTAGTTTTGGATGTTGGTTGCGGAACCGGAATCTTACTAAAAAACATGGCAGATCATTATGAAATAATCGGCTATGGGATCGATGTAGCAGAAAATATGATAGCTGCAGCTAAGAAGAATTGTCCGCAAATGCAGTTTTCACGAGGTTTTTGTGACAGTTTGCCATTTGCTGATCAAACATTTGATATATTGCTTGTTTGTATGGCTTATCATCATTTTGAAAACAAAGCCGATTTCGCTTTTGAAGCAGCTCGGGTATTAAAACCCGGAGGTATACTCTATATCATTGAGCCGCGCTTTCCCAACTTTATTCGCCAAGCGATCAATTGGCTGGTAAAAGTGCGGCATCTGGTGGGTGAATTCTTAAAACTGGAAGAAATTGCTGAATTCTTCAATAGTAGGGGCTTTACCGCCCAAGGATCAGCTGTAGATAGCTATGCACAGTTGGTCAAATTACAGAAGAAAACTTAGCAGAATTATGTCATTTTATTGTTCTTTGTTGTTTTGGTAATTTGTTATGGTTCTTCGGTCACCAAACCGGATATCCAGCATCGAAATTGCCGCAAAAGCCAACGCAGATTTGACAAAACCCGAGCCAAAATGCTAGTATATTAGGGCTGTATATCCCAAGGGATTTACAACCGCTTGATTTAGGTTTTTAAAAAGTTAAACTTACCTAGAGTCAGCGAGTCTAAAATTTAGGAGGATGAAGATGTACGCCATAATTGAAACCGGCGGTAAACAACTGAAAGTTGAAGTCGGACAAGAGATTTTTGTCGAGAAACTTGAGGTCAATCAAGATGACAGTTACACTTTTGAAAAGGTGCTGCTGATCAGTGACAAAGATCTCAAAATCGGCAATCCCTACATTGCCGGAGCTACGGTTAGTGCCAATGTAGTAAAACAGGGCAAAGCTAAGAAGATTGTTATTTATAAGTACAAAAACAAAAATGGCAGTAGCCATCGTAAACAGGGTCACCGTCAACCTTACACCAAACTCTTGATTGAGAAAATCGCAATCAAGGAAGCCAAAAAGGAAGAACCAAAAGAACCGATTGTTGAAACTGGGGTGCCGGAAACTGTTAAAAAAGAAACCAGTGCGAAAACTACAGCCAAAGTTAAGAAAGATGATTCAAATAAGGACGCTTAAGTCCCAAGCAGGTTTGTTGCAACTTCAAGTTAGCGGGCATGCCGGTAGTAATGAGCCGGGTCAAGACTTGGTCTGTGCCGGGGTCAGTGCCATCGTTACAGGAGCGTTAAATGCTATTGCTGAGATCTTACCCCAGGCCTGTGAATTAATCTGTCGTGTTGGTTACGCAGAAATCAGCGTCAAAGAAAATAGTGAAGAATTACAAACAGTCTTAAAAACGGTAATGTACCAGTTACTGACTGTTAAGCAAGAGTATCCAAAGTACTTGAAACTTATAGAAGAATTCCAGGAGGCAAAGTTATGAGATTCCAATTAAATATCCAATTATTCGCTTCGAAAAAAGGTGTGGGTTCAACCAGAAACGGTCGTGACTCGCAATCTAAGCGTTTAGGCGCTAAGAAAGCGGATGGGCAATATACCAATGCCGGTTCGATTATTTACCGTCAAAGAGGCACCAAAATCCATCCCGGCATCAATGTCGGTAGAGGCGGTGACGATACGCTGTTTGCTTTAACAGCCGGTATCGTGCGCTATGAGCGTATGGACAAAAAGAGGAAACAGGTGTCTGTCTATCCCCAAGCATAATCCCTCCGGGGATTTTTTTGGTAGCAAGCAATGTTTGTCGACTATGTAAGAGTGACCATGATTTCCGGAAAAGGTGGCAACGGTATCGTTGCTTTTCGCCGTGAGAAGTATGTACCTTTAGGCGGACCGGCTGGCGGTGATGGCGGCAAAGGCGGAGCGATTATCTTTGAAGTTGACACGAATAAAAACACCTTATTGGATCTGCGCTTCAATCGCCTCTTGAAAGCTCAGGATGGCGAAAACGGCAAAGCAAAAAAAATGGCTGGTGCTGACGGCAGTGACTTAATCATCAAAGTACCTCTGGGCACAGTAGTCAAAGAGGCTAGTAGCGGTGAGTTGATTGCGGATTTGAAACATGTCGGACAGAAAACCGTGATTTTGGAAGGTGGTAAGGGCGGACGGGGGAACTTTCACTTTGCGACCAGTCGTAATTCTGCTCCGGAATATGCAGAAAACGGGGATCCCGGTATTACAAAAGAAGTCATCGTTGAACTTAAGATTTTAGCCGATTGCGGATTAGTTGGTTTGCCCTCGGTTGGTAAATCGACGCTATTATCAGTGGTGTCCAACGCCCGACCGGAAGTCGCTGATTATCCTTTTACCACTTTACAACCCAATTTAGGTTTGGTAGCTTTTGGCGATTACTCTTTTGTCATGGCGGATTTGCCGGGTTTGATTGAGGATGCCCACAAAGGCAAAGGCTTAGGTATCCAATTTCTTAAGCACATCGAGCGTTGTCGTTTGATAATTCATGTATTAGATATGTCTAATGCTGATCCTTCAGCCGATTATGAAGTCATCAATAAAGAATTGGCAAATTATGATGTTGCACTTTTATCCCGCCCCCAAATCGTAGTCGCCAATAAAATGGATGATGAAAAGGCAACCGCCAATCTACAACAATTTAAAGAAAAACATCCTGATTTGGAAATCTACCCGATTTCCGCAGTTTTAGAAGAAGGTTTAAAGCCTTTACTGGCAGCGCTAGTTAAACAACTTCAACAACTGCTGCCACAACAAAGCGCCAAAAGCGATGATCGCGTTATCTATCGCTTTGACAGTGAAAGAGAAAGTATCACTATCACTAAGGAGAAAGCCGGGTATTATCGCATCAGCGGTTATCGCGCTGAACGCTTGATGCAAAGAACCGATACCAAATCGGAAGCCGGCTTAAGACATTTTGCCCAACAAATTACCAAAATGGGTATCGACCAAATGCTGCGCGATGCCGGAGCGGTCGACGGTGATTTAGTAGCCATTTTAGACTTTGAGTTTGAATTTGTTGAGTAAAAACTGTGATATAATTACGCTATGATTGCCTATATCAAAGGAAAAGTTGTCAAGATAAATATTGATTCCCTGATCATCGAAAATAATAACATCGGCTATGAAGTCTTTTTTGCTCGCCCGGAAAATGTTAGTCTGGACCAGGAAATTCAACTGTTTACTTACCAGAAGATAGCTGAAGACGAACAGAGTCTTTATGGCTTTACCCGACCCGCCGATTTAAGCTTCTTTAAACAGCTGGTGTCAGTAAAAGGCATAGGGGCCAAAAGCGCGATGAATATCTTCGCGAAAGTAAATGTTGATAGCTTAATAGCGGCGATTAACGACTCTAACGTCGATTTTTTACGCAGTATCAGCGGTATCGGTGCTAAAAGTGCGGCTCAAATAATTTTGGATTTACAAGGTAAGTTGGCATTGAGCCCTAATAGTGAGACTTCACTGGCTTTCAGCACATTGCAGGACAGTTTACGTTCCTTGGGCTACAAAGCCGGAGAAATAGCTGCTCTAAGTGAACAACTAAAAGATGTCCGGGATTTAGATGAAACCCAATTATTGAAGAAAGCTTTACAATTACTGGCTAGTAAAAGAGGGCAGGGATGAGAATAGTGTCACAAGAATATGCGTTGGAAGACGATCAAAAAGAACTGCGCCCCACCACTTTGAAAGAATATGTCGGACAAACGGTAATCAAGGGCAACCTCGGGGTTTTTTTACAAGCCGCCCAAATGCGCAACGAGAGCATTGATCATATTTTATTGTATGGCCCTCCGGGTTTAGGAAAAACCACCTTAGCTTATATTATCGCCTATGAAATGGGTAGTAATATCCGAGTTTGCAGTGGCCCCAGTTTAGAAAAAGCCGGTGATTTAGCTGCAATTTTAACAACATTAGAAGCCGGTGATATTTTGTTCATTGATGAAATCCATCGTTTGCCGAAAGTTGTAGAAGAGATACTCTATCCGGCGATGGAAGAGTTTCGTATTGATATCGTCGTCGGCCGGGATAGCGCCGTCAAATCCTTACAAATCGATTTACCACCCTTTACTCTAATTGGGGCGACCACCAGAGCCGGGGCTATTAGTTCACCTTTACGGGATCGTTTTGGTATCACTTTTAAACTGGAATATTACAATGTGGAAGAGCTCAATCAGATAGTTTGTCGGACCGCCCAAGTTTATGGCGAAGACATCAGTGCCGATGCTGCTTTAGAGATTGCTAAGCGTTCTCGCGGGACCCCGCGTATCGCCAATCGTTTATTTCGTCGCGTACGCGATTTTGCCCAAGTAGAAAACCTGAGCCTAATTGACTTAACGATTACTAAAAAATCTTTAGGGAACCTCAGAGTTGATGAATTGGGTCTGGACGATGTCGACCATCGCTACCTTTTGGGTATCATCGAAAGATTTAAGGGGGGACCGGTGGGCTTAGAAGCCGTGGCTAACAGTATCGGCGAGGAAGCTTGGACCTTGGAAGATGTCTATGAGCCCTATCTTTTGCAGATCGGTTTTATTAATCGCACCACCCGGGGTAGAATTGCTACGGCTAAAGCTTATGAGCACTTACGCATCAAAATCACAGAGAATCTCTTTGATTTAAAGGAAGATAAATCATGAGAATCATTTTAGTAGCTAGTGGCAGTGGCGGTCATATCTTTCCGGCCTTACAGCTCGCCGATAGTTTAAAAAACGAACATGAAGTATGCTTCTACGGTGGAAAAAAATACATGGAAGCCCGTATTATTCCGGAGAATTCCTATCCTTTTGTCGGCTTGGATACTCTGGGATTTGACGGCAGTTTTTTTCAGAGAATCAACGCTTTATTACTATTGTGGGATAGCTATCGTCAGGTAAAAAACGATTTTAAAAAACAGCGCCCGGATGTTGTCATCGGTTTTGGCAATTATGTGACCATCCCGGTTATCTTGGCTGCCAAAAAACTGAAAATAAAAACTATGATTCACGAACAAAACAGCATCATCGGCTTAGCTAATCGCTTCTTGGCAAAAAAAGTTGATGCCCGCATCTGTAGTTTTCCGGAAACTTTGCAGAAATTGCCAAAAGCTGAGAGCTACTGTCTGGGTAACCCGCGAGCTGCGGCTTTTAAAGACAGCAAGGTAAATCGCGAGATCCTAAAAAAATACGATTTACAGCCTGATAAACCGACGGTTCTATTTTTTATGGGTTCTCAAGGTTCGCTTAGCATCAATGACTTCATGTTGGAAACCCTAAAAGAAATGCGGAAAAAAGACTATCAAGTACTATATATTACCGGTCGGCGCTTCTATGAAGAATTCAGCAGTCGTTTTAATGAAAGTGAAACTGTTAAGTTCCGGGATTTTGCCGACATGAGAGAGTTGTTACCGAACATTGACTTGTTGGTTAGCCGCGCCGGGGCTACCACAATAACAGAAATTTGTGCCAGCGGTATCGCCAGCATTCTGATTCCCAGCCCCTATGTACCCAATGACCATCAAAGACATAATGCCGAAACTCTGGTGAAAGCCCAAGCAACCATCTTGGTCAGTGAAAATGAACTGCAGACGGATAGTTTTGTCAGTCTCGTCACTGATTTGCTAGCTGATAAAGCGCGTTTACAAGCGCTGGCTGCTAAAGCGAAAGAATTAGCTAACTTAAAGGCCTGTGATGATTTTATCGCTTTGATAAAGAAAGTGACGAACAATGGAAATTAATGATTTTCTGGCTCTGCTCGGAGATTTTCAGTCGCATACCAAATTGAGCAGTCTGACGACACTAAAAGTTGGCGGTTATTGTCGCGGGGTTTTTCAACCGGATTCTTGGGAGCATTTAGCGGAAGCGATTAACTATTTAAAAAAGCAGGGTATTGCCTATAAGATTTTCGGCAAAGGTTCCAATATTCTTTGCAGTGAAGACTACTATGAAGGTGTCATCATCAAATTAGACAGTTATTTGACGCGTATTGCCCGGGAAGGGCGGGTTATTATCGCTGATGCCGGTTTTTCTATAACGAATTTAGCTAACCAATGTGCGACTATGGGCTTGTCCGGCTTACAGTTTGCCGGCGGCATTCCCGGTAGCGTCGGCGGTGTGGTCTGTATGAATGCCGGAGCTTATCGCCATGAGATCAGTGAAATCGTCAATCGCATTTTAATTCTGGATGAGAATCAACAGTTGCGTTGGTTACACTATCACGAGTGTGAGTTCAGTTATCGCTCTTCGATCTTTCAAAGAAAACCTTGGATTATTCTCCGCGCTGAGTTAATATTTGAGCCCTTGAGTTCTAAACACATCTTTGAAATAATGAAAACCCGAAAAGAAGCTCGGGTCGCCACCCAACCTTTAGATTTGCCATCAGCCGGCAGTTGTTTTAAAAACACGGCCGACCAAGCAGCCTGGCAGTTGATCGATAGTGTCGGCTTAAGGGGCCATCGCATCGGTGGAGCCTGTATTTCACCCAAACATGCCAACTTTATAGTAAATGACCAAGGGGCGAGCGCCGATGACATCATGAATTTAATCACATTAGTAAAAAAAGAAGTGAAAAAACACTGCAATGTTGACTTAGAACTGGAAATGGAACTGTTTAACTGGTATGAAGAAAAAACAAGATAAAAGCCTTAATCTCGATTTTGACCTTTTAGGAAATCTGCAGGAAAAAGCAGCGAAAAAACGCCAAAGAAACAAAAGGCGACAGTTTATCGCCATCTTACTCGGTATTTTGGTTTTGTTTTTGTTGTTGAGTTATCTATATTTTCTGTTCTTTGGCGAAAACGGACAAATTAAAAACATCAAGATAAGCAACAACCAATTCTTTTTGGAAAGTGAAGTATTAGCCAAAGCGGAAATTAACTATCAGGAAAACTTCTATTTTCTCAATACAAAAAAGTATGAAAAACGCTTTGCCGCTTGGCAAATCTGTCAGGTTAAAGTGTATAAAAGAGCCAATCAAATCTTGGAAATAGTCTTTGAAAATGCTGATTTGTTGGCTTATTACAGCGACAAAAACAATCAGCTTTATTTATTAGATGCCAATAACCGCTCATATCCATATAGTAACGAGTACTTTGAAGCTTTAAAGTTTTTACCATATTTAATCGAGCACAATGAGGAAGAACGGCGTTTATTGGTTGCTGGCTTAAAGATGGTGGAGCGCGCTGTCATCTATCAGATCTCCGAGATTTCCCATCATGCTACCAGCTTTGATGAAAATATGCTAAAATTGACGATGGAAGACGGGATAACAATATTCCTGGATTTCCCGGCTTTGACGATGTTGAATTCTTACAACAAAATCGTTGCGCCTTTATTGCCGAGTAACCGTTGCCTGTTCTTTGATGGTGCCAGCGGTTCGGTAATTGCCACCAATTGTCTGGAGGATCAGTGATGAATATCGAAAAAAAGAATGAACTTGGGTCCATTAACATAGAAAAAGAAGCGATAGCTACATTAGCCGGCGGTGCTATTTCCGAGTGTTATGGGGTAGTTGGCATGGCTAGTCGAAAGTTCTTTAAAGATGGTTTAGCCGAGTTGTTAAAAAATGAGAATTTTGCCAAAGGGGTAGTAGTTCGCCAAAGTGAAGCGGGTTTGGAACTCGATCTGTATATTGTGGTTTCTTATGGCACGCGCATTAGCGAGGTCGTAATTGAAGCCCAAAAGAAAGTAGCCTTTGTGATGAAGAAAGCCCTCGATCTTAGTTTTGATCGAATCAATATCTATGTCCAAGGTATCAAGGTTATCGACTGATGCCGGAAAAAGTAACAGCCGCAGTTTTTAAACAGCTACTACAAAGCGGAGCAAATAACCTCAACAATCATTGTCAATATATTGATTCATTAAATGTCTTTCCAGTACCGGATGGTGATACTGGAACCAATATGAATCTAACATTTAATGTCGGGGTTGCCGATACGCTAAAGAGTGAAACCGGCAGTTTGGCGGAATTGACCAAAGTTTTATCTAAAGGTCTTTTAATGGGAGCACGTGGCAATTCCGGGGTAATCTTGTCGCAAATATTTCGGGGCTTTGCCCAAGCGGTTGCGGAAAAAGAAGAAATCAGCCTAGACGAATTTGCCGGAGCTTTGGTTAACGGCTCTTTAGCCGCTTACAAAGCCGTTATGCGACCGGTGGAAGGTACAATTTTAACGGTAATTAGGGAGAGCAGCAAACAAGCTCAGGACTATTTGACTGTTGCCCCTGACAGCGATTTAGCTTCTTTTCTTCAGCAACTGGTGGAGTTTGCGAAAGTGTCTTTGGCTAACACGCCAAATTTGCTACCGGTACTTAAGGAAGTCGGGGTTATCGATAGTGGTGGTGCCGGTCTTTTAATTATCTTTGAAGGTTTTTTGGCAGCTGCTTTAGGTCAGAGTATCGAGCTATCGGCTGCTGCCAGCCAGGTTTTGCCGGAAAGCACTTTTCAAAGCACGGAAGAATTCGGCTATTGCACTGAGATTATAATCGCTTTAAGCGCCACCTACAAAAATCATGACAACCAAGCTAAAGTGATGGAATTACTGTCCAATATCGGAGATTCGGTCGTTGTCGTGCAAGATGACGACATCTTGAAAATCCACGTTCACAGCTTCAAGCCCGGTGAAGTTCTGAATATCTGCCAACGCTATGGTGAATTTGTCCGCATGAAGATTGACAACATGCAGGAACAACACAATAATCTCAGTGAAGGAGTGTATCAAGAAGTAGCTCAAGAAAAAAAGAAATATGCCTTGATTGCTGTAGCTAATGGCGAAGGTTTAATTGCCGCTTTTAAAGAATTAGCTGTGGACTTTGTGATAACCGGCGGTCAAACCATGAATCCGGCAACCGAAGATTTTATTTCAGCTATTGAGAAAGCCCATGCTGAAAACATCATCATTTTACCGAACAATTCTAATATCATCTTGACGGCCAATCAGGCAGCTACAGCCTATGATAAAGCGAATATTGAGGTTATTGGCACCAAGACCATACCGCAAGGTTTGAGCGCTTGTATCGCTTTTGATCCGGAGCTAAGTCTTAAAGAGAATGTTACCACCATGAAAACCGCCTACAAACGCACAACCAGCGCTTCCGTCACTTACGCTGTCAAAGACAGCAATCTCAACGGTTTAAAAATAAAAGCTAACGATTATATGGGTATCCTCAACAAAGATATCATCAGCGTCAATGCCGACAAGCTGGAGGTTGCTAAAGAGTTACTAAACAAAATGGTGGACAAAAAAACCGAAATCTTGACAATAATTATCGGAGAAAATGTCACAAATGAACAGAAAAAAGCTTTACTGGACTTTGTCGCCAGCCAGCTCAGTGTAGAATATGAAGTGGTAGAGGGGAAACAACCGGTCTATGACTTTATCTTCGGAGCCCAGTGATGAGTGAATTTGCCCCCTTAAAAATTAGCGATAAACAAAAATCCCAATTACAGTCATTGGGAATTTTTTCTTATGACCAGTTGATCAGCTATTATCCTTATCGCTATGAAAATGTCACAGAAAGCGATCTTCAACAGGCAGCAATCAATGAAAAAGTCTGTTTTTCCGGTAGAATCATCGGCGAAGTCGCAACTTTTTTCCATGGTAAACTCCGCCGCCACACTTTTAAAGTGGAGGTTAAGGGTTATCTATATTCCGCAGTTATCTTTAATCGTCCTTGGATTGCCAAAGCCAGTGGAAAAACCTTGACTTTTTTCGGCAATAAACAAGGCAATAATCAGCTTTTAATCACTAACTACAATGCCCAAGATCTAAAAAGCCA
This sequence comes from uncultured Erysipelotrichaceae bacterium, assembly GCA_964622375.1. Lineage (GTDB taxonomy): Bacteria > Bacillota_I > Bacilli_A > Erysipelotrichales > Erysipelotrichaceae > CAZUQA01. Next base: position 10,997 of record CAZUQA010000152.1, read on the forward strand.
ATTGGGTTTGCAGGCTTACTACCGTCAAAACAAAGAGATTACCAACAAGCAAATTAAGCTGCTGATAGCTAAAGCTTTGGCTTTATTAGTACCCGGAGTTGATTTGCCGCCAGCAATTATCAGAAAATACGCTTTTATTGACTTAGTACAAGCTTATAACAATATTCACCAACCGACCAGCGCCGGCTTGTTATATGAAGCTCTTAGCCGTTTAAAATATCACGAGCTGTTTTTCTTTAACCTGCAGCTTTTATACCAAAAGCAGCACTATAAAGCGCTTAAGAAAGCCAAAGTTTTTGATCGCAGTAAAATTACCGCGTTTATTGAAAAGCTGCCCTATACGCTTAAAAACAGCCAAAAAAGCGCAATTACGGAGATATTAGATGATTTGAGCCAACCTTATACCATGTTGCGTTTATTACAAGGTGAAGTCGGTAGCGGTAAGACCATCGTTGCCTTTATTGCGATGTATGCCTGTTTATTGGCCGGCCAACAGTCGGTGCTCTTAGCCCCGACAGAAATATTGGCTAAGCAACACTATGAAAACCTCTTGCGTTACTTTAAAAAAGAAGAAGTCGCCGTTTTGGTCGCTACACTGAGTACTGCCGAGCTAAAGCGTACTTTGCAAGCCATTGCGAGCAATCAGGTAAAAATCATCTGTGGTACCCATCGGGTTTTTCAGGATGATGTCAATTTTGCCGCTTTAGGCTTGGTAATCGCCGACGAACAACAGCGTTTCGGGGTCATTCAACGCCAGAAGTTGATCGATAAAGGGGAAAATGTCGATGTCTTACAGATGAGCGCCACCCCGATACCCCGGACGATCGCCATGTATCTGTATGCCGATATGGATGTTTCTTCCTTAGCTGAAAGTGTTTTTCCGCGGGAAAAGATTGAAACACATTTCATCAAAGAAAACTCCTTTTTCTCGATTAAAGGTGAAATTGAAGGGCTCTTGGATCAAGGCAACTTAGCTTATATCGTTTGTGCCAGCATCGCAGGTACTGGTGACAAAACCCGGAATGTCGTGACTTTAGTCAACAGCTTAAAAAAGCATTACAAAGACCGTTACGAAGTAGCCGGCATCCACTCCAAAACGCCACAAGAACAACAAGAAAGCCTCATGAAGGACTTTAAAGCAAAAAAAATCCAAATTTTAGTTTGTACTTCCATTGTCGAAGTCGGTATTGATGTCAAAGATGCCAATATTATGGTGATTTATGATAGTGAACGTTTTGGCCTGAGCCAATTGCACCAATTACGGGGGCGTATCGGTCGGCAAGAAAGAAAAGGCTACTGCTATTTGTTGAGCGGTAGCGTTGATGAAGAGGTTAGCGAACGTTTAGAGTTTATCGCGCAGCACAATTCCGGTCAAGACATCGCCATGTATGACTTTCATCGTCGCGGTTTTGGTGATATTGCCGGCATTCGTCAAAGCGGAAAACAGTTTTTTCAACTGATCGATGTGACGCAAGATTTAGCTTTAGTACAAGAATGTTACCAGGACGCTAAAGATTACCTGCAACAGGCGGAAAATGATGACAGTTTGTTTACTAAGCTGAACTTTGACAGTATAATTAGTAATTGAGCTATGAGTGAAATCAGCACCTTGTTTGAAAATCTCGGTATTAAGAAACCGGTTAAACCTTTGGTGGAACAGGCTTTTGTGCATTCTTCCTATTTTTACGAAAACAAAGACTGTTTAGGTACTTATGAACGTTTGGAGTTCATCGGCGATGCGGTCTTGGAACTGTGGACCAGCAGTTTTCTTTATCGCAATAAAGAATTTAATGAAGGAAATATGACCATTGTTCGCTCGCAATTCGTTTGTGAACGCTCATTGGCCAAATTAGCTAAAAAAATGGAATTAAACCAGTATATAAAACTGGGAGTCGGTGAAGAGAAGATGGGCGGCCGTATTCGCGCTTCAATTTTAGCTGATGTTTTTGAAGCTTTTATCGGAGCATTGTACCTGGAGTACGGTTATGAATTTACCTTCAAGTTTCTCAATCGACAGCTCAGCAATGAGGTTATGCGCTTAAAAGTCGATAAAGGTTCAAAGAATATCCTGCAAGAGTTGGTTCAAAGTGATACTCGGGAGCCCTTGGAATACCAATTACTCAATTCTTTTGGCCCGGGTAACGATAAAACTTTTGAAGTCGCTGTCTATCTGGATGGCATAATGTTAGGTCAAGGCAGCGGTAAAACCAAGAAAATC
>CAZUQA010000153.1:0-3611 GCA_964622375.1 uncultured Erysipelotrichaceae bacterium
ATGCGTAAAGTCCCTGCTGTATTAGCAGCTGCAATTCGACGTTTCTTCCCGTCTGCTGCCATCATTTCAACTAGGGTACAAATTGTACCCCACTTCGAACTAAGTTCAGAATCTCGTCTACGCATTTTTTTAATGTATTGCTTTACATCCGCGCTGTCAGTTAAAACCGCCACAACATCAAACACAGACAAGAACCATTCTTCTTTCTCCTGGTCCCACACGGAGCGAATTCGCTTATTTTCAAATAGTTTTACATTTTTCTCTGCTATAATTTATCCCCGCTAATTCACTTTATTGTTTTGAATCCTCGCTCTCAGAATTTTTTTGAGACTTTCTCGTCGATCTTTATCCAGGCACTGGCAAAACCATATACTTCAATTACACTGCCAGCCGGCATTGTGAACTCTCCGCTTATCCCGGCTTCTTCCGTGTATTTGGTAAAAACAAAATCACTGACAGTTGCTGTCATTCTGCCTAAATTTGTGTGAAATTCAAATAGGTGATTGGCTCCAAGTTTCACATCATCCATGGGATACTTGTTGCCGGCACCTGTTGGCATTTTCGTTATGACATGCGCTGCTTTCAACATGATACCTGAGCCCATAACTACCCTAAAATCATCCTCGTTATACTCATCTGACCGGGGTAGTGTGATATTACTTACATCTTCAGAGATTCGCATAGTTGCACTGCAAAAATCACCTACTTGGCTAATCATCTGAGATATATCGTTGCCAGTTTCATGTTTTCTCTGATATTCCGCTTCGCTTTTGCTCAAGAATACCGCTGTTGGAAATATATTCACATAGACATAAACTTCATCATTCTCTTGAAAATCAAAACAGTCCATAGTGACATCGATTCTGGCACCACTGGCCAGACATTCAATTTCCGCTCTTCCATGTTCTTTATCAATATTTACCAAACGGAATTTTTCGGGTTCATCATAAGTAAAAACCGCTTGAAAATCATCAAATTCTACAGTTTTTACCCCGGTCCGCTTCATCTTTAGAAGCATCTTTTGTTGCGGATTCTCGAAGCAATACATATAGTAGATATACTCTTTTGTTTGATAATAGACATGAGCACCTTCAAACATTTTCCCAATAAAGACATGCAAGATATCTTCATCTTCCTTTTCCAATTTGAGAGGATTCAAGAATTCACTAAATATTATTAGCTTACTGTACGCCATATGTTTTCTCCCTCCTTTTTTATTGTCGACTCCGGTATAATTAGCTTAAACTATGTTCCACGCCTAAAACATCCTTACTTATATCACAAGTTTATACTATTTAGTGTCCAATATTCCGGGCAATCACTAGGCTTTTGTGATTTAGTCAGTCTAATTTATAAGCTTTGATATATTCCGGATTAAACAAATTGCCATCAACTTCGCGGTCAAAGACTTGCCGGCCTTCACTAAAGGTGGCAACTACATCAAAGTTGTCATCAATAGCTACTAAATCCGCATCTTTGCCGATAGCCAACTCGCCTTTAGTGGCGCCAAAGCCATATTTTTTTGCCGGATTAAGACTCGACAGTAAAATGACTTGTTCCAAAGGCATTTGTAGTTTTTCTACCAAGTTTTTAATGCCGTACATTACCGGTTTCGAGCTACCGGATAAACGCCCGGTTTCACTTAACACAAAGCCATCTTCGGTAACCCGGATGCTTATCCTATCGGAATTGACATCTTGGGTCATGCCTTTATAACGCCCTGCCGGTGCTCCGGCATAGAGCACATTATCCGAGATCATGATGAACTTACTCAGATCTTTAACTTTAAAGAAGATTTTGACAATTTCCAAACTGATGTGCATGTCATCACAGATAATCTCACAATCCACTTCCGGACGTAGTAAACAAGCTCCCAGAGTTCCGATGTCGCGATGATGGAGCCCGGTCATGACATTACCCAAGTGGGTAGCTACCGTAATACCGGCATCAATACCGCGGTTAGCTTCTTCATAGTTGGCATTAGTATGGAAAGCGCCGACCGCTATACCCTGGTCGACGAAAAAACGAATTGCTGCTAGCGCTCCTTCGACTTCCGGCGCTATGTCAATTAATTTCAATTTACCTTTGCCAGCCGCTACCATTTGTTTAGCCAATTCCATGTCAACCGGCGGATAACCGGTGTTTATTCCTTTTTCTCCGACGCGAGCACCCCAGGGTCCTTCGGAGTGAATACCGCAGATCTTGGCCCCATCTACTTGCTCATCCGCTAAATCCGCCAATAAAGCAATAGTTGCGACATTGCAGGTAGTCGGTAGTATGGAGGTAACCCCCCAGGAAGCTTGCCCTTTCAGGTAAGCTTTGATCTCGCTGGTTTTTGGTACAGCATCAAGAGCCATCAAACTGTAGCCAAAACCCCCATGGTTATGGGTATCAAATACCCCAGGGATAAGGCGGTAACCCCGATAATCCTTATCGGCTTTCAAGTCGGCACTTGCCGCAAAAAAATCAACCAGCTTACCATCTTCAATCTTCAAAAAGCCATCCTTGATGCCCCCGCGCATGTAAATCCTGTCACAATAAATAATCATAATATTTTCTCCTTTTCTTGCTTGTTTAGTTTATGTGATTTTTTTCTAAGTCCCCAGCTTTATTATTAACGCCTCAATCCCCACAATCTGGCGAATTATCATTTACCGGTGTTCCGTTTTCATAGAGCCGCTGCTGGGAATTCAACAATAATTTCTTATGTTTCTTCAAATAGGTAAATAAAGCATCGTAATACAACTGTCCGCTGTATTCCCACTTCAAATCAGCGACCACCGCTGTAGTATCATTACCCCCTAAGCCCATATATTCACTGCTGGCAACTTTAAAGTATTTATCTTTCTTTAGCGGGCTACCATCCGCTAAGCTCAGGCTGACAACTTTACAACCCACTTCTTTAGTGTGGTCGAGCCGGGCGATTATCCCAGAGAAAGCGATAGTCGCATTGTTGCCAAAACGCTCGGGTTGGTAAATATGCTCAAACAGATCATAAATTTTCTGCCCGGACATTGTCGTTGTCAATATCTCATCGTTGAAACCGTAAACCGAAGTCAAATCTTCCACGGTGATCGGTCCGGGATAAATCGCACCCCCGGAACTGGTGGTGTTGATATAAGCGAAATCAGCTTGTTGGCTATCCAAAATGACATCAGCCAAGAAATTTCCTAATTTTGATTCACCGGAATATTTCATTGTCCACTTCTCATCATGAGTAAGCAGCACTTCATTGAAATAGTCATCAAAAGGTGAAGTCACCTTTAAGGCGTACTTGCAAACTGCCGCATCGCCAACTTTATCACGGTCAGTCAAGATGATATTGCCGACTTTTTTCACTACTTTACGGGCTTCTTTATCAAAATAGAGACGAGCCTGTGCTAAACTCTTCCCACCAAAACCGGCTTTTAAAACCAGAGTTTCCCCGACGTTTTGAGCGTAATCTCCACTGATATGACCACCGATGAATACATCAACCCCACTAACTCTTGCCAAAACATCAGCCAGTTCACCGCTGATCTGGCGCTCTTCGTCAATGTAAAAAGGAAAATGTGATAAGACGATGATGATTTCTGCCCCTTCATTTCTCATTAGAGGAAGATATTTTTCAC
>CAZUQA010000154.1:0-10720 GCA_964622375.1 uncultured Erysipelotrichaceae bacterium
AAATAAGATTATTATTAAGTGGTTGCAGCTTTATCAAGTACCACAGAGCATTATCGCGGAGAACTCGCAATTGTTCTACCGTTTTCTTCAGGACTGGCGCCAGTGTGAAAAATGCGGAGCTCTAGCAAAATGTCCGTTTGAACCAAAGGGTTATCTAAGAACGCCGCTTTATGATGATGACATCATCACAGAACTGACAGCTTGTCGTTTTAACATCTTACAAGAAACCAGCCACAAAGACTATTTCTACAATTATGATTTACCGGACAGTTGGTTACTCCACGATTTTGATAACCTACAAGGCTTGGATGACATCCGTTTGCGGAAGGTGATTCAGAAAATCGATAAATTGCTCAACAGCGATGATTACCGTGGTATCTATCTTTATGGTGATGTTGGGGTCGGTAAAACCCACCTCTTGTCAGTAATTGCCAATTACTTTGCCAAAGAAAAAAAGACCGTTGGTTTTTACAATGTGAATACTTTGACTAACCGGGTGAAAACTTTGTTTGGTGATAGTGACGGCATGGCGGATTTAATCGCTGATATGATGAACTGTGAGGTCTTGTTTTTAGATGATATCGGTGCTTCTAAAGTCAGTGAGTGGATTAGAGATGATTGGTTATATACCATACTGAATCATCGTTTGGAGCATCAAAAAACCACTTATATCAGCAGTAATTTTGATTATGCGGCTTTAGCGGAATATTTTGGTACCACGGGAAATAATGATGAAACTAAAGTGGTGCGCTTGATGGAACGTATCGAAACTTTGACGCTACCACTACATTTAGAAGGCGATAATTGGCGCCGAAGGGATTTTTAGTATGAAGAAAATCGCAGTATTAACCTCCGGCGGCGATTGCCCGGGGATGAATGCAGCTATTCGGGCGGTGGTCCGAGCCGGCTTGGCTAGTGGCCTAGAGGTCTATGGCATCGCCAATGGTTATAAAGGCATGTACGAAAATGACATTCGCTCGATGCAACACAAAGATGTTTCTGACATCTTGTGTCGCGGGGGTACGATTTTAGGCTCAGCCCGTTTACCGGAATTTAAAGAAGAAAAAGTAATCCAACAAGCAATCGCCAATTTGCAGTCGTGGGGTATTGAGGCGGTGGTAACTATTGGTGGCGATGGCACCTTCTTGGGGGCTTTGGATCTCAGCCAACGTGGTATTGCCTGTATTGGAATTCCGGGAACCATCGATAACGATGTGGTGACAACGGAGTTTTGTATCGGTTTTGATACGGCGCTCAACACCATAATTCAAGCCATTGATAAATTACGTGACACTTCAGCTTCCCACCAGCGTTGCTCGATTGTCGAAGTAATGGGGAATCTTTGTGGCGATTTAGCTTTGTACGCAGCGATTTCATCAGGAGCCGAAATTGTTATCAGTAAAGAAACCGGATTTGATGAAATTGAAGTTCTGGACCGCTTGAACTTTTTGAAAGCCAGTAAAGAAAAAAACCATGCGATTGTCATTGTTGCGGAAAAAATGATGGATGTTGAACGTTTTGCCGAGAAAGTGTCATTTGCGACGCCGTTTTCCGGGAAAGCGACCATATTGGGTCATGTGCAACGTGGTGGCTCACCGACAGCTTTTGATCGGGTTTTGGCGACCCGGATGGGCGACTATGCGGTAGCGCTTTTACTTCAAGGGCAGGCTGGCATGTGCGTCGGCTTGATCAATAACCAGCTGGTAGCTACCAAAATCGCTGATATGGTCAGTACCCCGAAGTATTCCCGCAAGAGTTTATATGACTTACACGGACGTTTAGTCTGAAAGAAGGTAGATTAATGCGCAGAACAAAAATAATTTGTACCATTGGCCCGGCGAGTGAATCCCCGGCAATGTTGAAAAAATTAGCAGCTGCCGGAATGGACATCTGCCGCTTAAATTTCTCCCATGGTGACTATCAGGAACACGGAAACAAGATAATAAATATCCGTGAAGTAGAAAAGGAATGCGGTTATTGTTTGGCTATCATGTTAGACACCAAAGGACCGGAAATTCGTTGTGGAGATTTTGAAACCGGGGTGGCGGAGTTTAAAAAAGGTGATGAAGTTACCATCGTCAAGGAAGAAGTCTTAGGCAACAAGGAGCGTTTTCACATTCAATGTCCGGAGTTGTTTGATGATATCGAAATTGATGATTATCTGTTGGTTGACGATGGAAAAGTGCGTCTGACTATCTTAGCGGTCGACAAAGGAGTGTCCGCTTTGTGTCGGGTAGAAAACAGCGGTCCGATTAAAAACCGGAAAGGCATCAATGTACCTAATGTTAAACTATCCATGCCCTTTATCTCGGGTAAGGACGACAGTGACATTCGTTTCGGTTGTACGCAAAATGTTGATTATATCGCTGCTAGTTTTGTGCGTCGCGCTCAGGATGTCCTAGATGTCCGTAAGATTCTGCTAGAAGAAGGCAAAAAATCGATCAAAATTATCGCGAAAATAGAAAACCAGGAAGGTTATGACAATCTGGAAGAAATTCTGGAGGTCAGCGATAGCATCATGGTAGCCCGTGGTGACTTAGGTGTGGAAATCAGCACAGCCTTAGTACCGCTTTACCAAAAGAAGATTATCGCGAAAGCTAACGAGTTTGGTAAACCGGTAATAACCGCTACCCATATGTTAGAGTCGATGATCACTTTCCCCCGACCGACCAGAGCGGAAGCCAGTGATGTTGCCAATGCGATATTGGATGGCAGTGATGCTATTATGTTGAGTGGTGAATCGGCGACCGGCGAGTATCCGGTAGAGGCGGTACAAACGATGGCGACTATTGCCTTAGCTTCGGAGGAGATCATCGATTTTCGTGAAGTTCTCAATCATCAAATTATCTCATCGCAGTCAACAATCCAGGATGCTATCGGCATTTCGGTAGCTAATGCCTGCTTAACCTTGAGCAAAGTAAAAGCCATTGTTGCTTTTACCCAAGGGGGCTCGACGGCCCGGCGAATTTCTAAATTCCGGCCAAAAGTGCCGATTTTGGCAGTTACTTTTACTCAAGAAACCTATCACAATTTGGCAGTGCATTGGGGAGTAAAAGCTATATTATCGACTGTGCAAAACAACATGCATAATGATGACGAATTAGCCAGTAAAGTAGCTTTGGAAAACGGTTGCCAAAGAGGCGACTTAATTATAATTACCGCAGGCTATCCAACAGGAGAAGGCACTGCGAACATGATGAAAATCATTGAAGTGAAATAGGAGGAGAAACAGTGAAGTACTATTTAGGAATTGATGTCGGTGGCAGTAACACCCGGGTGGCTAAAGTCGACGAAAACGGGGTGATTGTGGAAGTCGTTAAGCGGGCGATTGACGGTATGTCAGGGCGCGATAATGTCTTACCCCAAATTTTTGATTTAATCAGAGAAATTACGGATTATCAGGGAGTTGCCGGTATTGGTGCCGGAGTACCAGGACCGGTTGAGACGGTAGAGGGTGTTATGACAATGTCTACCAATCTTGAAGGATTTAAAGGTTTTCCCTTAAAAGCAACTTTTGAGAAGGAGTTTGGTATTCCGACTTTTGTCGATAATGATGCCAATGTCGCCGGTTTAGCTGAAGCTTTGTTAGGTGCCGGCAAAGGAAAGAGTGTTATTTACTATACGACCATATCTACCGGAATCGGCGGCGCGATGATCGTCAATGGTCGGGTTATGTCCGGCAGTATGGGTTGGGCTGGTGAAATCGGTAATATTATAGTTGACAGAACGCGGCCGAATCGCGGTTTAGGTTTAAACAGCGGAGCTATGGAAGCCGAAGCCGGAGGTCGAGCATTAACTATCAGAGCTAAAGAGATTTTTGGCGCCGATAAGATCAACCATGCCGGTGATTTCTTTGATTTAGCTCGGGCCGGTAATCCGACAGCGGTAGAAATGCTAGAAACAATTACCGAAGACTGGGCTATCGGTTTCTCGGCAATTTGTCATATTGTCAATCCGGCAGCTTTAGTAGTTGGTGGTGGTTTATTGAAATCCGGTGATGTTTGGTATGATAAGTTTGTTACCAAACTCTATGAAAGAATTCACAAAGGTATGCATGATATGGTTGTTGTTAAGGCCGAACTGGAAGAACCGGGTTTGGTGGGCGCTGCTATGTTGCCGGTTTCTTTCGGAATATAGTCAATGATGGACGAAAAACTACTTACAAAATATGCCGAGTTAGCAGTAAAAATTGGTGTTAATATTCAAAAAGGACAGACTCTGCGCATCGCCTGCCCCTTGGAAGCTGCAGCTTTTGGTCGACTTTGTCAAAAAGCAGCGTACCAAGCCGGAGCACGCAAGGTAATAATGGACTATCGTGATGAGCTGGCTCGAAAAACCGAGCTGGAATTGGCTGAACAGGAAGTTCTTTGTGAGTTTCCGCAATACAAAGAAGCCGAGATGCACTACATGATTGAGGAAAATGTGGCGCTGCTCAGTATTTACGCCGAAACCCCGGGTTTACTGAAAGACATCGACCCTGAGAAAATGCAGGCAGTTGCTATTGCCAACTCACAGAACCTAAAGCCGCTACAAGAACACACCATGGCCAGCAAAGTACAATGGTGCCTACTTTCATATCCGACGGCAGCCTGGGCGAAGAAAGTTTTCCCGCAACTTGATGATGAAGCCGCTGTCAAAGAGTTATTGGTCAATATATTAAAGACCGTCAGAGTAGATGAAGATAGTGATCCGCAAGAAAATTGGAAAATGCATAATGCCAACTTAAGACGGCGCAATGAAATACTGAATAATTACAGCTTTGAGTATTTGACCTTCAAAAGCAGCAACGGCACCGATTTAAAAGTCTATTTGGCAGAAAACCATCGCTGGGCCGGGGGCAGTGAAGTGACGACACAAGGTTTGACTTTCAATCCCAACCTACCGAGTGAAGAGTGCTTTACTATGCCTTACAAGACGAAAGTTTACGGCAAAGTGGTCGCCAGCAAGCCCTTGAACTATCAAGGTAAATTAATCGAAGATTTTTACCTGGTGTTTGAAGACGGGAAAGTTAAGGAATTTGATGCAAAAAAAGAGAAGGAAGCGCTGAGCAACTTAATTAATTTTGATGAAGGCTCCTCCTATTTAGGCGAAGTGGCTTTAATTTCTTTTGACTCTCCGATTTCCAATACCGGAATTTTGTTTTATAACACCTTGTTTGATGAGAATGCCAGTTGTCACTTGGCTTTAGGAAGCGCCTATCCGATGAATATTCGCGGTTTTGAAAACCTGAGTGAAGAAGAAATGATTGAGTTAGGTTATAACAAATCTTTGGAACATGAAGATTTCATGTTTGGCACCGCTGATTTAAAAATAACAGGTTATACCAAAGATGCTGAAGCAGTGGTGATATTCCAAGACGGGAATTTTGTTTTCTAACAAGAGAAAAGCGTAACGTCAATAGGGAATAGTCAACATTAGGGGTAACAAAGTCGTTTTTGTTACTAAAATACTTAAGAAATGTTTATAATAAAGAAAGAAGGAGAAAATTTATGTCAAAATACAGTGGAACAAAAACAGAAAAGAATTTAGAAGAAGCTTTTGCCGGTGAATCGATGGCAAGAAATAAGTATACTTATTTTGCCGGCGCCGCAAAAAAAGAGGGTTATGAACAAATAGCCGCAATATTCTTGGAAACAGCAGATAATGAAAAAGAACATGCCAAACTGTGGTTCAAGTTATTACATGATGGTGTAGGAGATACCGTAGCTAACCTGACAGCAGCTGCTACCGGAGAAAACTTCGAGTGGACAACGATGTACAAGCGCATGGCAGAAGAAGCCGATAGTGAAGGCTTTGCGGATGTCGCTGCCTTAATGCGTGGAGTTGCCGCCGTGGAAAAAAATCATGAAGAACGTTACTTGACTTTAGCAGCCAGGGTTAAGGATGCCTTAGTATTTACCAGAGACTACGAGGCTACCTGGCATTGTCGCAATTGCGGGCACATCCATTTTGGGAAAACGGCACCGGAGATTTGTCCGGTTTGTCAACACGCTAAAGCTTTCTTTGAAGTTAATGCTGAAAATTTCTAAGAATAATTGTTAACATCGAGAAAATGAAAAAGGCCACAGGGCCTTTTTCAGACTGTTGACAAACCCCTGTTACTAAAAAGAAAATAGGGGTTTTGTTTTTGAAAAAACATGGATTGTAAGAAACGGTGGAATTTTCCCCAAAAACAAAAAGAAGCGTTTAATCCATTACTGGATTCCGTTGACTGTTTACACAAAATTATTGACACTATGGCAAATTTTCACAGTGATTTCATACAATATACACAATATGTTCATAGATTAGATTTAAAATAGTAATTAGTGAACTTTATTATGAACTATAAAAATAGAAAGGAGCGTTAAAAATTAGGAGCTTAAGGCTATTTGCTATGCCTAGTACTGAGTATAGGTTAGTAACAACAGGCTCCAAAAATATTATAATCAAGGCAATTTCGAAGCTTGGAAGAAAGGAAAAAGCGTATTCAAAAAGATCTGTCAAGAGCTATTTTGAATCTATTTGGAGAATGAGAATAATGAAAAAAAGAATCATTGTATTATTAGTGATAGCCATTTCGTTCATTGGCACACTTTCAATAACGTTTGCTGCCCCAGCTGATTACTCAGTGAGCTTAGTGTCACCAACAACCAAACAAGCTGACACTCTGTTGTGTTGGGCTGCAACAATTGTTGAAACTGTAAGAAAGTACAAAGGAACATCAGGTGCGCCTACTCAGGCGGATGTAGTAAAGAAAGCATATAATGGTATGTACGGGAATTTCCCTGCGTTGAGCAGCACATCTATTAAGAATACTCTAGATGCTTTTGGTGTAACCACAATTACTGGAATTAATGTACATGCATTTTCTTCAGTTCAATCAGAGCTATATACATTGAGTAAAATATATAATGTTGGTTTGAGATATAAGAACGGAACTGGAGGCCATAGAGTATTGCTTGTTGGGTATAAAACTTCTACGGGAACACAACAACTTGTATATTGGGATCCCTGGGACAATAAGTATTATACAATGGGTTATGATGAGTTTAAGGATAATTCTAGTTGGTATGTAGATAATATACTCTATAGACCAACCAAAAAATAAGGAGAACATTATGAAAAATAATTGGGTTAAATTATTGATTATTCTTTTAGTGTCAATTATGGCGTTTACAGGGTGTGTAAGAGCAAAGAAAGAATACTCAAACAATAAAAGCTTGGATATGGAAATAGAAAGTCTAATTGATTTTATTAAACCCGAAGAAAAGGAAATGTGGGGTTTTGAAGAAAATGATGATTTGAATTCAATTACTGTTGGTGAAGGAGTGTTGGTATACTACCTAAACGCTGAGCATGAAATTGTCACTGATGGTAAATATTTCTACTATTTGTATTGCGATGGAAAAATGAGAACTGGACTAATAATGAAAGACGATGTCTTAATACAATCTACTGGCGGAAGTGGTTATTTGGCAGATTATATTAGAATTTATGAAAAAGAACTAGAAAAAGACTCTAGCGTGAGTAATTATAGTGTATTGCAGTTTAGAAATACCTTTTTACTCATGTACAGAAGAGATGACAATCTATTCTTGATTGGTGATCCAGGGATATTCCAAATGCCAAAAGAAAATGCGTATACATTTCAAAGCTTTTTAGAAGAACTAGAAGGGTTTATCAAGGCGTTAGAAGAATTTTGTGCTGAGTATGGATGCGATTAGTTGGAAGCATTTTTGATATTTATTTTTCTATTTACATGATTGAGTCAATTTGTGGAAATAGAGTACACCCCAAAGTAGTCTGAAAAAGGCTACTTTTTTCTGTGGCTTTTGAGTTTGTTTTTTAGCCAATATTGACACTTTTGTCAACACGCTCAAAAAGGTCACAGGGCCTTTTTCTTAAGGAGAAAAGTTAAATCAAAACTAGTCATTTATTCTAAGGTGATAATAGAAATCGCTTAAGATAAGCTGTTCACCCAACAATTTGTGTTTTAAAGTGTAGAAAATCAAAGTTTGATCGTCTAGTAAATAAGGGATAGTAAGATAATCAGAAAAAGACAGCTCATAGATATTGATGGTATTTCCGCCATCTTCCAACAGGAAAGAATGTAAACGTTCGCCTTTGGAGTAAGCCGGAGTGTAAAAGCTGGTATATTTATCATTGATGGTAACCGGAGCACTTATACGATTGAAATTGTAGTCAGTAAAATTAGTAGGATAGAAAACCTTTTCACTCATGTCATAAATACCATAAGTGATTTCCTTGTCTTCGCCTACGACGCTGTATAAGAGTTTATTACCGACTAAAAGATAGTCTAAGCCGTTGTGTATTTTGACTTTAGCCATAACACCATCATAGTAATAAATATTTAAAGTGTTTTCACTTAAGGTGCTGAAAGTGAGAAACTTATTATTGACTTTAGTGGCAGCGCTGTTACTGAGAAATTCAAAACTATCATCTTGAAGATTAGCGTCAAAAACGTAATCCTGAGCAATTTCAAAAATCGTCTGTAGTTTATTGCCGTCATATTTTTTTAGGAAAATATAGTAAGCAGATTCCTGTATGTCTTCTGCCATGATGTAGAGTTCATCTTGAAAGTGTAAACTGAAAGTCGGAAAGTAAGATAATTCAGCAGTACCGTTTAATAGGAGAACGGTTTTACCGTTTTTCAGGGCATAAATGAAATAGTCGCCACTTTGTTCGCATAGGCTGTATAGGGTAAAATTGTCAGTACTAACAAAATCGCGGATTTCCCTAGCGATTGGAATGTTCTTAATCAGGTTTGTTACTTGAAGATTATCTGGGATTTCATAAAAATGCAGGTTTTTACTAGAGTAATAAATAGTGCTATCTTTATTATTCGTCGCTAAGTTGCCATGTTCGATTACCACATACTGCAGTCGGCCGTCATAGTTATTAAGCAAACTCAACTCTTTAAACGAATTACCCGGAATTTGATTATTGAGATTGATATCATCAATAATGTTATTCAATAAAGTGAACTCACTAACATGAAACTTAGTCGCGAAATCAGCTTCAATAACATCAACGGAAGCTTTTACTGTCGAAAAACAGCCCAGTAAACCTAAACTGATAAGTAAAACGGTTAAAAAGCGCCATAGTTTCATACTAATTAAGTCCTTTCAGCAGTTACAACCTTTTACAACTGCGGCAAATTGTAATATTTTTTTATCTTGTAATACGATTGTATAGTAACAAAAGAAGGCTTTTCCGACAAATAATATGACCGCAGCACAAAAGAAAAGCTCACATTGACAGACTGTGAGCTTGCTTAAGCATAATAAATTCAATAATTACAGATCAGCCGGGTAGATGATGCCAGATTGGCGGCGGCATTCCGTTATTACACTGTGAACCGCGATACTGGTGGCAAAAGGTACACCTCTAGACTCAATAGCACCGCTAGCTACCGCTTCAATCATGTCTTTTATTTGGTAGTAGAAACCTTCCTTCAATTCTTCACCGATGACAATCTTTTCTTTGGTCAACCGATTGATGAAGTACATAGAGCCTAAACGACTGGTATAGTCGACATAGATGGTACCGGCTTCACCACAAATTTCATTGACTATGTTAGTGTCGCTGGCTTTTGAATAAGAAATCGCAGCATTGAAACTCGGATAACAGAAGATGCTGGTGCCGGAGACATCAGCTCCGGTATCAAGCAGCGAAGAAGCACTGAGGATTTTGTCCGGAATGCCAAAAAGTGCGACACATAAACCTATCGGATAAACTCCAAGATCCATGATGGCACCATTGGAAAGATCACTGCGGAAAGTGGTGGGGTTTTCCCCGGCTAAATAAGCATCATAACGTGATGAATATTTTGAGAAGTTAAAAGTAACTTGGCGAATCGGCCCCACTAATGGCAATGCTTCTTTTAGCGCTTGAAAGTTAGGATTAAATAAGGGTACTAAGCCTTCGTGAAGGTAAGTTTGGTTTCTCTTGGCACACTCTATCATCTCTTGAACTTCTCTTAGGTTGCTGGCTAGCGGTTTTTCACAGAAAACCGGAATCTTACGTTCTAAGAAATAAACGCTGATGGCTAAATGCTTGCCATTAGGTACGCCGACATAGGCTGCTTCAATGATACCGGCTTCATACATTTCCTCAAAACTGCCAAAACTGTAAGGAATATCATATTTCTTGGCGAAGTTTTCAGCTTTTTCTTTTGAAGTTCCGGCGACTGCTACAACTTCACAGTCAGGGCATTGCAAGGCACCACTCATAAAAAAATCTGAGACAAAATTAGTTCCGATAATACCAAATTTCATATTCTTTTCCTCCTAATAAATCTAAATCTATTTTAGCAAAAAACAGACAATAATTTATATCATTCTACAAAAATTAAGTGAACTACCGAAACAAAAGTAGAAATGAAAAAGTCAGAAAAAGCACAGAAAAACGCTGGCTCTATAACCCATTGAAACAAACCCCTCATTAATATATAATATGTTTAAGAAACGAGGGAAAATAGAATGAAAAAACAAAGTATCTTTGAAATACTGACCAAGACGGTGCTATCAGTATTTTTGATGCTTTATGGTATTTCGATTGTAGAAGCCTCGGGTAAAGACAACCCACCCAAAGATAAAAAGAAAGATACAGAAACTGAAGAAGTATACATAGTCAGAGAAGCGGAAGAGTTGCGAGATGAATACTCAACAACCTACGAAAACAGTGACGGAACATATACTTCTTTTTTATATGCCAG
>CAZUQA010000155.1:0-22248 GCA_964622375.1 uncultured Erysipelotrichaceae bacterium
CTTTGATCGATGAACTGGGGAAAAATCGCAGCTTAACTTTCCTGATTGAAAATGATTTGCCTGATGCCTATAACCGCTAAGAAGTGTAGAGATTATTATAACGATATTGTTAAACTCTTTATCCGATTTATTCTCGTCGAGCTTTATCGGCAATTTGCTATTTTTACTTTCAAGGTACAAACTAAATGAAAAAAATAATGCTGATTTTTTTGATAATTCTGTTGTTGCAGAGCTGCCAGAGCAGAGGGGGTTTTGTCAATGATACCAGACCAGAGTTAGTATCCGACTATTCCTATTTTGTTAAGGAGATAGATAAGTACTTAGCCAGAAAGGGTAGTAGTTTATTGCGCTGCCAAGAGAAACGTCGCCGTTTTAATGTCAATTTCACTGACGATTATAATGTTATTATGGCGAGTATTTGGCTGGATATGGATCTGCTGGATAACTCTTTTGAAATTACATGTTACCTGCATTTTGCTAAACAACAAACCTTACCACTAAATATTGATGTTAACTTTATTACCGAACTCTTTAATTGCTTCAGTGAGAACAAGATTGATGCAATGTTTTTTGTTGATTTCTTTTTAGCGGATGATAGTAAATATCGAGCGGAAGATTATGAGAAAATCATGGGGCAAACTTTAAGTTCTTACGGTGAAACAATTGTTAGTTCCTATAAGTATAGTGCTGTAGATAAGGATAACTATATGTCTTTGATTACCACGGATAACACAAGGGCTACATTGCTCATCGCTTCTAAATTGGATGCAACTAAAATTGAGAAAAATGTAGAAAATGCCGTTAATCTGATAGAGTCCGCTTCTTGTGTGAATTGGTTTTATGAAGTTACGGAGATCTACACCGCCCAATTAGCAGAAAACAGCCAACTAGAACTGATAATTTCCAGTCCTCATGCTACAAAATCTATTATGCTCGATCCTGATAAAACTAGTTTTCACTTAAATTACATGAATAAACTAGAACGATTAGCCGATGAACGAAAATACCTAGATCCAAATATTTTCCTGCAGATTCTTGAAATACTGGTGCCTGAGCTGCTTACCAGCGGCGAGTTAACAGAGTTTCTAGAAAGTGAGGAAAACTACTACCTATATTGGCCACCTGGCTATGTCGTAGTTAAGCGAGCAGTAATAGAGGGACAATACCCCTGTACCTTGTATTATTTCCTCAAAGATGATCTTTCAGAAGAGTTATGCTTTAGTCTTAGTATTCTTGATAATTGGCGTTGGGTTGAATAGACTAAGAGAAAATTGACTGGTGTTTTACATTTTGTATTGCTTTATTTAAAGTTTAGTTAATCGCAAATTGAAAGCATAGAATAAAGAAAAAATTACGGGAAAGATAGCGCGTAGAAATGCATGAAAAGAATAAATTGAGTTCGATTGAGTTTGCCTAGCTGCGCTAAAAACCCTACTTGTTTTCAATGGGGCGCTTTTGTTTTATAATTGACGAGAGAATAATATGAAATATCACGAATATGTCGCCCAATGTCAGGCATTGGCTAAAATCGGTAAAAAGTATTCCAAGGATCCTTATGCCTTAGAAAACTATGAAGAACTGGAAAAACTCAGCGCGACGATGATGAGTGAGCTTTGTGGTGAAGAAATAATTAATATATTCGAACATGATGTTTATCCTACCCCCAGTTGTTCAGTACGGGTCTTAGTGTTTAATGAGAAGGGTGAACTCTTGATGGTGCAAGAGCGACAAGATGGTGACTTTGCGGTACCGGGGGGCTGGTGTGAGATTTTTGATACTTTGCAGGAGACCGCGGTTAAGGAAGTCAAACAGGAAAGTGGCTTGGATGTTAAAGTCCAGCGACTGTTGGCTATCTTTCAAAGAGAACGTTATAAAGACTACCCGACAGTGATTTCCGAACAGGTACATTATTTTTTAGCTGAACTAATTGGCGGAACTATGAAGAACAACCATGAGATACTGGCGGTAGGTTTTTATGATGTAAATAGTTTGCCACAATTGTCAAAGAAAAACAGTAAGAGAGAGCTGTTAACGGCAATAAAAATTGCGCAAGAAAATCTGGATATTTTCTATGATTAGGAGCGACTTATGAAATATCGTTTAGGTATATTGTTTGGTGGTGAAAGTGTGGAACATGAGATCAGCATCATAACGGCTAATCAGGTGCTACATGCCTTGAATCGGGATAAGTATGATGTTTATCCGTTATATGTCGGCAAGAATCGGCAAATCTATTTCAGTGAGCTGTTATACGATTTAGGCAATTATCGCGATCTAGATCAACTTATTGCCAAATGCCAACAGGTAAGTTTGGTTAAGCAAGCTAATAAACTGAAAGCCTTGCCTATAAAAAGTAAGTTGTTCAAAAATGAAGAAATAGAATTAGATATCCTTTTGCCAATAGTGCACGGTACTAACAGTGAAGACGGAACTTTCCAAGGCTTTATAGAAATGTTGAAGGTGCCTTATGTCGGTTGTAATGTCCAAGCGGCGGCTGTTGGCCAAGATAAAGTTTTTATGAGACAAATCTTACAACAATCAGGCTTACCGCTTTTGCCTTGGACTTGGCTTTACAGCAGCGCTTTCACTTCAGGGCCCAAACAGGCGCTTGCTAAAATTGAAAGAGAATTACCTTACCCCCTAATTGTTAAGCCGGCAAGTCTCGGCTCTTCCGTTGGTATAGCCACAGCTAAAAATCGCCAAGAGTTGATTGCCGCTTTGACTGAGGCTTCTTCCTATGATCGACGCCTTGTGGTGGAAACCCTGTTGTCCGACTTTTTAGAGATTAATTGTTCGGTTTTAGGCAATAGCAGGCAACATCAGGCTTCAGTCGTCGAAGAAGTCGCAAAAAGCGAAGAGATACTCTCTTACGCTGATAAATATGAGGGTGGTGGCAAAGCTAAAGGCATGGTAGCCACTTCGCGGATTATTCCGGCGCGCTTGTCAGCTGCGGATACTAAAACTGTGCAAGATTTAGCTGAAGCAACTTTTATTGCTCTGGATGCCAGTGGGGTGGTCAGAGTTGACTTCCTGCAGGAAAACAAAACTAAAAAAATCTATGTTAATGAAATAAATACGATGCCGGGTTCATTATCCTTCTATTTGTGGCAGGAAAGCGGAATCAATTTCAGCGAATTGATGGATCGTTTGATTGCCATTGCGCTGGATAACTTTCGGGAAAAGTCGCTGTTGACCTATTCCCATAGTACCAATGTGCTAAAAAATTATAGAGCCGGAAGTAAGGGTGGAAAAAAATAATGAATAAAACCAAGCGGGTACTTACCAACTTGCAGGCTACAATGGCTGAACAGACAGAATTCATTCAGACCGTAACTGAGCTGCTACTTAGCCTAGATGAAGTTTTTGAAGCGCACCCGGAATATGAAGCTCAGGGTATCTTAGAAAAACTTACTGCACCCCAAAGAGTACTGCAGTTTACTGTCAATTGGTTGGATGATGATAATAAATTGCAGAGTAACCGAGGGTATCGCATCCAACACAACAATTGCCTCGGTCCTTATAAAGGGGGCTTACGCCTTCATCCTTCGGTCAATTTGAGTATTCTGAAATCTTTGGCTTTTGAACAAACTTTTAAAAACGCCCTGACGACTTTAAACATCGGTGGCGCTAAAGGCGGCTCAGACTTTGACCCTAAAGGTAAAAGTGAAGCGGAAATTCAACGCTTCTGTCGCAGTTTTATCAAAGAGCTGGCGCCTTATATTGGCGCTACAATCGATGTTCCGGCTGGCGATATGGGGGTGGGGGCTCGGGAAATCGGCTATTTCCGGGCGGCTTACCAAGACTTTACCGGTGATAATGACCTGGGGGTCTTTACCGGTAAAGCGCTTGACCAGGGAGGTTCTTTAGTAAGGAAAGAAGCAACCGGGTATGGCTTAATTTACTTTGTACAAGCTATGGCAGCAGCTAATGCCATCGAATTAAAGGGAAAAAGAACGCTGGTTTCCGGTAGCGGGAATGTAGCTTTACACGCTATTGAGAAAGCCCAAGAAGCGGGCTTGCAGGTTGTCGGGGTTTCCGACTCTTCAGGCTATCTGTTAAGTGATAAGTTAGATTTAGCGGTATTAAAGGAAATTAAAGAGGCCAAAAGGCAAACACTACAAACTTATCTGGCTTACTATCCTGATGCCCAATATGGTAGCGGAAGCATCTACGATGCCGGGGTGCCAGCTGAGATAATTCTGCCCTGTGCCAAAGAAAATGAGATTAATAAAAAACAAGCGCAAAATTTGCTTGGTAAGGGAGCGATCATCATTGTCGAGGGGGCAAATATGCCTTCGGATAGCGAAGCGGTGGCGGTTTATCACCAAAACGCCGTGCTCTATGCTCCCGGGAAAGCTGCCAATGCCGGTGGCGTAGCTACTTCGGTACTGGAAATGCAACAAAATCAGCTGGGAGTGACTTGGCCTTTTGTCCAGGTTGATAGAAAACTTCATGACCTCATGAATAACATTCATAGTCAATTACTTGCTACCATGAAGAAGTATCGACTGGAAAAACATGAATATCTCAAAGCTGCTAATATCACGGCTTTTGAACGTTTAGCTCAAGCTTTACTAGAAAAGCAGTAGTATTATTGCGGAACTTGGGGATCTATGAAAATGGTTTTGTAGTTAGTGACACTGACTTGCCCGGCTTTACTGCGGGGTATTTTTTTTAGATTTTTCACTAAAGTATAATCGACCGGCACGGAACTTGATTGTCGGCCTTGGCTATAGTAAGCTGCTAAGTTGGCACAAAAACGAATTTGTTTTTCACTGGGAATTGCGCTTTGGATAATGACATGGGCCCCATGATAGCTTTGAGCGTGAAACCAAGTATCGTTTTTTTGTGCCAAGATAAAAGTTACATAGTTGTTTTGCAGATTGTTACGACCAACAAACACCTTATCGTTTTCGCAACTTAATTCTAAGTATTGCGGTCGACTCTTGGTTTTTGTTCTTCTTTTACTGACAGGCTGGCGCAAATAGTTTTGTTGGTATAATTCGTTTTTAATTTCCCTGGCACTCTGTAAGTCGGCAAATTCCAATTGTTCTTGTAGAGCGGTGAAATAGGTGATTTCCTGTTGGCAGAGCGTTATTTGTTCTTTCAGATGAATTTGACCGTTTTTACCTTTGCGATATTTTTGGTAATACTTATTACCGTTACCTTTACCATCCAATTTAGGGTCTAAGGCTATGCTGATTCTTTGTTGACTTTCGTAATCAAAGAGATCGACATTAGTCATACCTTTATTGATTGTTGCCAGATTGATGAAAATTAAGTCGCCGGCTATACGCCATTTTTCACAAGCGCAAGCCTCTTGGTAAGCGGCTTGAAGCTTTGGCAGTTTATTGTTGTTCTTTTTCAACTCACTTTTGATAAAGCGAAAGAGGTTACCGGTAAGCTCTTCGATACGAATTTTTGCTTGAATGTCACTATACAAAAAATCAAAACCGGCATTGATATCAAAAACCAAGAAGTCTTCTTGCAGGTGCTTGAGCTGGATGACATGATAGTTTTTTGTTTTGGGATAATAGAAAATGCTTTGTGAATTATGCAGTTCTTGCATAATGTCGCCAAAACTCGCCCCATTAACCAAGCGAAACTCGACTTCTCTGGCTAAAAGGGGAGAAAAACCTTCAAACTGTTCTAAAAAGGAGTCACCAAGCGTTGCTGCCGAAACGGCAAAAGGGTTTTGTCGTGCCGGGCGGGGATTTACCTGATAAAGAGCGCCGGCAAAAATGATGCGCTTGGTATTCTGGTAAGGGGGGATGCGTTTGATAGCATCGCGAATAATTAGGTTTTCATCGGTAAGAATCAGATTGGCATATTTTCCCATTAATTCCAGAAAAAGATAAGAGGTTTTCAACTCGGCTAACTCATTGCGACTTTGAATAGTGAATTTAACACAACGATCCAGTTGATCTTGTTGAATATTGGTGATTAGTCCGTTATCCAGATATTTACGCAACAGCATGACAAAAGCACTGGGGCTAGCCGGATTATGGAAACTCGTTTTAGTTAGGTTTAAGCGGTTGAATTGCGAGTGCACACAAAGTAAAAGCTGATAGTTTTGACTATGGTGATGCAAGCTTAACAGTATTTCATCAGAGCTGGGTTGGCTTATTTTGTTAATTCGCGCCGGAACTAAATGTTCCAAGGTCTTTAGCTCTTGGTGTAATATGAGTCCGTCTAGTGCCATAAAATCTCCTTGAGGAAATTATAACACGGAAAAAATAAAGCCGGGGTTTTCTGTACTGGTCTGCCGGTATCTAAAGTAATTCTGTTGCCACCGGTATTATTTCTTGACAATACTGTTACCATCATTTTTTCGCTATCCAAAAGACGGTATCTGCAGAAAAATCTGTCACTTCTTTGGGTTCGGCGGCAATAGCGCTTCTGCTACGACATTCCAGTATTTTAAAGCTGTGTTTTTTTAGCATAGTTGCTACTTCATGGCGACTGTAAAAATGTAAAAAGCTGGGTTCACCGGTGATATCGGTCACGATTAAATCACCATATTCATAAAGATTAGGGTCGGGTTTATTGACCAACCATCTTTGTTTTTCTTGTAGCCAAAATTGCCGATACGCGCCAGCGGCTTCACGATCAATCGTGGTGAAGATAAATAAACCTCCGGGTTTTAGCACACTTTGTACATTGGCTAATACTTTCTCGCGGTTTACTTGTTGGGGAATGCACATGATACCGTTATAAGAAAAGAAAGCTACATCAAAACTAGCCGGAGGAAAGTCTAACTTGGTCGCATCACCTACCACAAAATCAATTTTTAGTTTATTACTTTTGGCATACTTTGAAGCAAGTTCAATGAGTTTTTCGGCGATGTCTAAACCGCTGATGTTGGTATAGCCTAACTTGTACAAGTTGATTGTTGTTCTTCCGGCACCACAACCCAAGTCAAGTATTCTATCATGAATGTTGACATATTTCGCAAATACGTATTTTTCCGCAGCCCAAAGCCCGGGACTTTCAATAGCTTGGCTATATCTTGTTTGATTGCTGTCGCGGTTGTAGTATTCTCTAATATCCTGATTTGTGTACATGAGTCTTCTTTGGGTTTAATATGATATTAATAAACAGTAAAAGCAAAATAGGAAAATTATAAACATCTAAAAATCAAAGTGCAGCGAGATGAACTTGTCGATAAGTCTTACTCCCTCCTGCAAATCATCCCAGGAAATTACTGAGCTTTGGCTATGAGCGTAACGATCAATAACGGAAATGCCGATTACCCGCACTCCACAACCGGCGAGATTAATGCTGGAGCTATCGGTTCCGCCGCGACTCATAACATCGCGTTGATATTTGATATCATGGTCTTGACAACATTTTAGTAGCAGCTCAACCAGTTGTTCGTCACTGACGGCGGAGGGATCACCGAGTTTTACGCCAATTCCAGCTCCGACAATGTTGGAGCCGTCGGAGTCATTAGGATAAAGGTGATCAGGGCTGACATCGACAGAAATGCCGATATCGACAGTAATCGCTTGGGCTACAGTGCGCGCTCCCCGACAACCGATTTCTTCCTGAACACTAAAAACATAGTAAATATCATTTTCTTTTTTACCGTCATTTTGTTTTAAAGCTTGAATCAGCAACCAACAACCAGCTCGATTGTCAAAAGATTTGGCACAAAGCCGACCGTTTTGCAATTGATGGAAAGGACCGCTAAAACCACAATAATCACCGACCTTAACATATTTTTCGACATCTTCTTTGCTGGAGCAACCGATATCAATATAGAGCTTTGAGCTGTCGTTTTTAATTTCTTCAATAGGATTGTCACAGCCTACCACACCGACTATGCCATTTTGGAAGATGACTTTATCATTGTACAGGGCAGCTGTCCAAATCCACCCGATGTTGCGCACTTTGATTCTGCCATCGTTTTCGATTTTCGTGACCTGCATACCGATTTCATCCATGTGGGCAGCCAACATTATTCTTTTTCCTTGACCGTTACCTTTCTTTAAGGCAATCAGGTTGCCTAAGGTATCGATTTGAAGTTCATCAGCAAAATCGCCGATTTCTTTGATGATGAGTTCTCTGACCCTGCTTTCGCGACCGGAGACCCCCCAAGTTTGAGTTAGTCTTTCCAATAATTCCATCATTCATCCTCCTTCTTAAGCAATGATGCTTTTTCGACCCAGCGTACACGATTCATCAAAGGATGTTGTAGTGTGACAGCGCCGTTGGGACAATCCATAACGCAACAACCGCAATACCAACATTCCTCGGGATAAGCAACGGTAGGAGCTAAACCTGAGTGAAGATTGGGTAGCAACAACTCACTGGGGCAAAGATCGACGCAGATATTACAGCCGGTGCATTTCTTAAGGTCAAAACTGAGCGGTTGAGCGGGTTTTACATCGCGTAAAATAAAATCTTTTCTAGGTTTACTCAGGGAAATCACCTCTTTCATTAATATACTCAGTGTTATATTTCTGATAATTTGCTTCAACATCACCGGCATAATCACAACATAAATGTTCGGTATTAACGCTATGACCATCATGGTTGATGATGATTAAAGCTTCAGTTTCTCCCCGATTGTCACTGCGGTAGAACTCAAGGGGGTCACAGTCACTCTTTCGGGCTAAGCAGGACTGTAAGACGATTTGGGCGACTGTCAAAATGTCGCAAACCTCCAATAGACGAACCAGTTCATGGGGATTAGCTGCAGCGCATTGCGGTACGATGGCGGTTTCATATTCTTGCAGAACTTGCAGTCCGGCTTTCAGTAAACCGTCTTCTTTGATAGCTCCACAGTAGTTTTGCATAGTTTTAGCAATAGCTTGATTTAGTTCTTTCCAAGAGTAGCAGTTTGCCAATTCGGGCTTTAAGAAGCCGGATAGGCGCTGCTGTTCACTATTAATTTGTTGCGAATCAAGAGTAACAAAGCTTGGGTGAGTGGCGGCATATTGACTGGCATGACGACCGGCATAATGACCCGTAGTTGCCGCATGGCCATAACAATTGCTGGAAAACAAAGCATCGCCGCAGACAAATAATCCCGGGATACTGCTCATCAAGTGCCAGTCGTTGAAGAAACCCCCGGTCAAACCGAAAAGCTGACGTTCTTGCGGCAGAAAACTGCCACTTTTCCAACCCTCGCCATAGCACTGCAGAACATGGCGCTTGGGGTCAAAGCCCAAAGCTTGATAATTATCTAAGATGGGAACACGGGTTTTACCTTCCTCACCAACCATCATGCCCCAAATAATGGCTCTTTCTTGGCTGGGTAAATCACTGAGATCAGCGTAAAAAGGCAACTTATAGCCTAAAGCCTGGAGTTTTTGGTAGTCGAGGGTTTCCGGACCATCATAGGGGTAGTATGGTTTATCGATATTACCTCCCTTTAAAAAGAAAGCCTGATCCCCGACAGGTAAACAGCGACTGCGGAAATCGGTAAGCACATTGCCATCGCGATCAACATAGGGAATTGCTTGGCCGCGGGCGTCAATTAGGGTAGCCGGGTACCAAGTATTGTGATTGTTACCACTGCCATAAGGCGGAAAAGACTTTCCAGCTGCGGAGAATTCTCCGGTCACCGATTTTTCCATCATGGTAAATTTAGCGCCGATGCGCCAACCAATAGCATGACCGCTGCCGTTACAAGATAAGGGGCGAAATTCACAAAGCCCCGGATAAGCAGCGGAAAACAACCACAAGCGCGCCGGCCGTGATAAAGCCATAACTACCGCTTTGCCGTTAAAGGTGTAAAATTTTCCGCTACGACTGCTGATTCCGGTCGCCCCAATACAAGGGCTACCGATCTTGCCTTGTTGTGTAAGTAAGGAGGTGATAGCGACATGTTCAATGATGTTGATTTTTAAGCGTCGCATTTCTTTAATCAGCGCCGGTTTAAAGGTCGTTCCCCAAATACGTAGGGTAGTGCGGCTTTGATAATCGTAGGCAAAGAGCAACTTGGAAGCTTCATCACGAAAATCCGCCCCGGCGTAAATATCATCAGTGTCGCGGATTTTCGCCCCCATGGCTTCAAGATCAAGTAAACGATCCCAACCTTCTCGGGCTTCAATGTAGTGCGAGATAGCGTTGTTGTAGCCGCTAGTATAATCCATCAGCGCTTGTTGCATAGCAAGTGGCGAAACTGTCGAGCAGGGATTTGTTGCGCATTGTTCCCAATGATCACAACCGGAGCCGCCGGCTCCGCTTCTAACAGCGCCCGACTTTTCGACAACGATGACACTTTGACCGGCTTTAGCCGCTGCAATCGCAGCCAGGCAACCGGAGATTCCGGCACCCAGCACAATAACATCAGCTTGAAAAGCGCAGCTTTGATTACTTTCATTTGGATAAGGCCAGGTTGCCGTTTCTGCCAAGGTTAATCACCTACTTTCACTTGCTGATAGCCAACTTGAGTTATATTTTGGAAACGGAAAACTAATACTAAAAATTGATAAAACTAGTATAACATAGTCCAACCAACAGTAATTAGAAAGCGTAATGAGCGGAATTAATAGAAACAATGAAACATCAATGGGTAATAGAGAGTGGGCAATCAGATTGTTGTTATTGTGTTACAATACTAAATAAAGGAGAACCGCATGAAAAAATTAGTTTTAGGTTTGATTGTCAACGGAATCTCGCTTTTTCTGATAAGCCAACTATTTTCCGGAATAGAAATACGTCTTGATTCCTTATTGTTATTGACTGTTGTTTTTTATTTACTTAACGCCATTATCCGACCGATTTTAAAAATTCTGTCTTTCCCCATCACCATTCTCACTTTGGGCTTGTTTTCTTTTGTGATAAATGGTCTAATGCTGTGGTTTGCCTTTAAAATGGTGGATGGTGCTTACATTAAGGGATTTTGGACTTGTGTGTGGGCAAGTATTGTCATTTCAGTCTTAAACAGTTTCTTAACCAGAACCCTCAAAGAATAAAGACATAAAGAAGGGCTTTTGTTTTGGGGTTTGCCAGCTGAGAACTTTTTCTGGTAAGAGCAGAAAGAACAGCTGGGTGGCATTATTATC
Organism: uncultured Erysipelotrichaceae bacterium; assembly: GCA_964622375.1. Lineage (GTDB taxonomy): Bacteria > Bacillota_I > Bacilli_A > Erysipelotrichales > Erysipelotrichaceae > CAZUQA01. The sequence continues at coordinate 11,019 of CAZUQA010000155.1, forward strand.
AATGCTTTGAAGACTTACCTTTGATAAATTAAATAAGAAAAAAGAGCATAGTATGGAAGAAAGTCAAGCAACACAACTATTCAACAAGAATTCTTTGTTGCTTATTCAGGGTAGCATCATCGCAAAATTTGGTGATGTGCTTTATAGCATGGCTATCGGCTATTATGTCTACCAGTTGACAGCATCTGAGACCCTAATGGGGGTATTTACTTCGCTGAGTATGTTTGTGACGATGTTTTTAAGTCCGATTTCCGGAGTGATCATCGATCGTTCAAATCGTAAGCTGATAATCTGCAGCATGGATTTCCTGCGCAGTAGCTTGATGTTGGTTATAGGACTTTTGTGTTTAAAAGCCAGTTTGACCTTAGAATTGTTGTTGTTAATTACCTTACCAATAGCCTTGGCTGCCGTTTTACATCAGCCGGCAATAGCCACGATTTTGGTTGATATTGTTCCGAAAAGTGAATATGTCCGGGCTAATTCTATTAACTCCAGTCTCAACAATATCGTTGATTTAGTTTGTAAAGGTTTGAGTGGGATTTTGTTGGTAAATTTTGGGGTGGCCAGTTTAATTCTCTTTAATGCTTTCTGTTTCTTTTTTAGCGGAGTAACAAAGGTCTTTATCGACATACCGCCTACACCGAAGCAAGGAAGCAAGGTTAATCTTTCAACCATTATTCGTGATTTACAGCAGGGGTTTCTTACATTACTTAAGACAAAGGCGCTAAACCGTTTCTTTATTTGTGCCATTTTAATAAATCTATTTTCTGCCGGTAGTTTTAGTTTATTTCTGCTGATCGCCACAGCCCAAGGATTTGACTTTGAACACTACGGTTATTTACTTTCGTTGATATCTTTAGGTAGCATGTTAGGAGCGGTGGTTACTTCCTTGATAAAGTTCAAAAATAAAAGTCGACCCGGAGTGATGATTACTTGCTTTTTATTGGGCGAAGTGCTGATATTGCTGGCTTTGTTAACGAACAGTTTTTATGTAGCGGCTTGTTGCTATTTGCTAGGTCATTTTAGCAATGCCATCGGTAATGTGTTACTCAATGCTACGATGCTATTGTTAATGCCGGCTGATAAAAGAGCGACGCTATTAGGTTTCATTCAAGCCAGCAGTGTGGGGGGCTTTGCACTTTCGACTTTAGCTTACGGTTTTTTGGCTGAACAGAGCGCAATAATTCCGGTAGCAGTCGGGGGAACGCTGGGCAGTATGTTCGTATTTATCGTCCTGTTTATCGATCGCACTTTGCGCCAGGCCGTAGCAGAAAGCGGCACAGTGCCGGAATCGTGATTTTTCTGCTTTAGGAACTTTAGAATTAACTTCCTATTTAGAACGCAGATTGGACTGCGACTTTCTTTGAAAAACTAATGAAAAAAAGTTGAGTTGATGAAAGCGCAAAGCAGGCTGGGTTGACAGTGAATGGGCATTTGGTATAATTACTTTCGTATACTTATGTATACAGAGTTTAAGGAGGAAAAAATGAAAAAACTTATTACTCTAATTATTGCAGTAGTATTGGTTGGTTCATTAGTAGGTTGTAAAACTGAAACACCGGTTGTTGCTGGTAACTATCCAGGAACCCCAGGAAAAGATTCAGTTACTATTAATCTAGGTTCTGAACCGCCAAAACTAAATTCCATCCTGACTACTGACGTAGTTTCGTTTAATGTATTGCGTCACGTTATGGAAGGATTAACTACCACCGACAAGAGTGGTAAAACAATTCCGGCAATTGCGAAGAGTTGGGATGTTTCCGCTGATGGAACCGTCTATACTTTCCATTTGCGTAATGATGCAAAATGGTCGAATGGTGCTGGAGTTACAGCCAATGATTTTGCCTTTGCTTGGAGACAAGTACTTGAGCCGAAAAATGCCGCTGAGTACAACTACTTATTATTCTTGATCAAGAATGCTGAAGAATTCAACGCCGACAAAGCTAAATGGGAAGATGTTGGAATCAAGGTTATCAACGATTATGAATTAGAAGTTACTTTGTTGTCAGCAGCCGCTTATTTCCCAAGTATGCTGAACTTTGGTGTATTTATGCCGGTTTTGGAAAGCGCTTATACCGGTGATGCTTATGCCACAGAAAAAGACAATATGTTGTACAATGGCCCGTATGTAATTACTGTATGGGATCATGAAGACAAGATTGTTCTGGAAAAGAATCCAAATTATGTTGGTGATACAAAAGTAGCTATTGATAAGATTATCTTTGAAATGATTGCCGACTCCAACACCGCAGTAAACGCCTTTGAAAATGGCGAACTTGACATGTGTGGTTTACGTGGTGAAATGGTTGAAAAGTTAAGAGATAACAAAGCCAAAGTTGCCCAATATAGTGATGGTTCATCTTGGGCGATTGCTTTCAACCAAACGCGTACTTTATTAAAGAACAAGAACTTGCGTAAAGCCTTAACTTTAGCTATCAATCGTCAAGCCTATATTACTGATATTCGTAAGGATCACTCAGTACCGTCATTCTACTGGACTAGCCCTGATGTAAAACAAAATGGTAAGAGTTTAGCCGCAGAATTAGGTGAAGGTAAATGGGCTGACCATGATGTTGAAGGAGCTAAAGCTGCTCTTGAACTGGCCAAACAAGAACTTAATGTTAAGGATATTAAACTAGAATTATTAACTGATGAAGGCGACGTCGCTCGCGATATCGCTACCTTCTTCCAAAGCTGTTTTGAAGAAATTGGTGTTAAGATAGATGTCGTACAAGTTCCCTTTAAAGACAGATTAGAAAGACAACATCGTAAAGATTATGATTTGTCAATCTATGGTTGGGGTCCGGACTATGATGATCCGATGACTTTCTTAGACATTTGGATGACCAATGCAGGTAACAATATTACCGGCTTCAGCAATGAAAAATTTGATGAAAACATCAGAAAAGCTATTATTGAAACAGATGAAAAAGCGCGTATGCAACTATTTGTTGAATGCGAAAACATTCTTGCTGATGACTTTGCTTTGGGCTACATTTACTTCCGTATGCGTGACTATGTAACTAGTGACAAACTTGACGGTGTAGTTCGGACATCTTTACAAGACTTCAACTTATTGTTTGCGACTATTAAGTAAGAATCTTTGAAATTTCAGGATAGTGAGGCTATACTACTAAAGGATAGCCTCACTATTTTTTACTGTTTTATAGTTGCCAGTGTTAATGTTTGAAGCAAATAAGCCGCTATTATTTGCTTCAAATAGTTTAACGCTTATCAGGAGGGGATTTTAGTTTGATAAAATATATACTCAAGAGATTGCTTTATGCCTTAATAACCTTGTGGTTATTAAGCAGCTTAACATTTTTTATGATGAGAATGTTACCCGGGGATCCATTTATTGGAGAAAGAGTCAGATCACCGATAACGATGGAGAACCTGGCGAAGAAATATGGTTTAGATAAACCGGTATCTGAGCAGTACAAAATCTATATTCAGAATCTGGCAAAAGGGGATTTTGGAATTTCCATCCATTATAATCGGCCGGTTGGCGGTATCATAAAACAAGCTTTCCCTTATTCTTTTGAATTGGGCATGCGATCCATGATCTTTGCCGTGTCAATCGGTATCAGCTTAGGGGCGATTGCCGCTATCCGTCGCGGGACTAAATGGGATACGACTTCGACCTTAATATCAGTTATCGGAGTATCGGTTCCTGGCTTCATTTTAGGAACGGTATTACAGTTTATTTTTGCTTTACAATTGAATAATTTGCTTAGTTCAATATTTCCGGGAACCAAGTTTCTTCCGGTACAAGGTTGGACAACCGAGCTGCACAAGATACTACCATCCTTAGCCCTATCAGTCGGTACTTTAGCGATGATTTCCCGTTTAATGCGTAGCAGTACTTTGGATGTTATGACTTCTGATTATATTAAAACGGCGAAATCCAAGGGTTTGTCAGAGCGTGTGATTATTTGGCGTCATGTCTTAAGAAACGCCATTCTTCCGGTTATTACCGTACTGGGGCCAATTGCTGCCGCTCTTCTTACCGGAACATTCATTGTCGAACAAATATTTAATGTACCGGGTTTAGGTAAATTCTTTGTGCAATCAATCAATATTCAAGATTATACGATGATAGCGGGAACGACATTTTTTTACGGGGCCTTTTTAGTAGTTGCTTCTTTGGCGGTGGACATCGCCTACGCTTTTATTGATCCCCGAATAAGGCTGGGTGGAGGTGAGTTCTGATGAGTGGATATCAACCGGATTTTACCTGGGTTGGCCCGGATCGTGAAAAAAGTGAAGAAATAGAGGCACCATCAGTAAGTTTTTGGCGGGATAGTATGCGCCGTTTGTGGGCAAATAAGACAGCGCGCATCTGTTTAGGCTTTCTTTTAATAATAATACTAATGGCGATTTTTGTGCCGATTCTCTCGCCTTATTCAACAAAGGCCATGAATACTGCCGAGAATTATCTTAAGCTTTTTTCGAAAGATTCTTTAGGGAATTTTCACATTTTTGGTACTGATAAATTTGGTCGCGATGTTTGGGTGCGCTTATGGGATGGAACTCGCGTTTCCTTGATTATCGCTTTTGCTGCTGTGGCTGTTAATTTTGCCTTGGGAGCAATCTATGGCGGAATTGCCGGCTACTTTGGTGGCTTGGTTGACAACCTGATGATGCGTTTTGTCGAGATTCTCGATGGCATTCCTTACTTAATCATCATTATTTTGTTGATGATGGTAATGCCACGCGGCATTATGACAATTATTATTGCCTATGCCACTGTTGGCTGGACAACCATGGCTCGCTTGGTGCGCGGTCAAGTAATGCAGCTTAAAGAACAAGAGTTCATTTTAGCGGCGAAGACTTTGGGTTGCAGTGCCAGTCGTACTATCGGGCGCCACCTTTTGCCCAATACTCTTTCAGTAGTGATAGTAAACATGACATTATCGATTCCGGGGGCGATATTCACTGAAGCTTTCTTGAGTTATATTGGCCTTGGTGTTCCGATACCACAAACAAGTTTAGGAATAATGGCATCCGATGGAGCTCAGGTGTATATGCGGGAACCGCAAATGCTGATTGTCCCGGCACTGCTAATTTGTATAACCATGCTTTCGTTTAATTTGTTGGGTGATGCCCTGCGTGATGCAGTGGATCCGAAATTGCGGAGGTGAGCATGGAAAATCGCGTACTGGATGTTCGAGATTTAAAAGTTTCGTTTTATACCTATATGGGTGAAGTTGAAGCCGTAAGAGGCGTTAATTTTCATGTTGCTGCCGGTGAGGTTCTAGCTATTGTTGGGGAGAGTGGTTGTGGCAAGAGTGTCAGCGCGCAAACGATTATGAAATTAAATCCTTCACCGCCCTGTGCTATTAAGGACGGAGAGATCGATTTGTGTGGTGTCGATATTGTCAAAGCCAGCGAAGAGGAAATGCAAAATGTTCGGGGTCAATTAGTGGCGATGATTTTCCAGGATCCAATGACTTCGCTTAATCCGACGATGAAAATCGGCAAACAGTTAACCGAGTCGATAGTTAAACATCGAAAACTCAACAAAACCGCAGCCCAACAGGAAGCCCTACGTTTGTGCAAATTAGTTCAAATACCAAATGCCGAAATGCGCATCAATCAGTATCCCCACCAGTTTTCCGGGGGGATGCGGCAACGGGTGATGATTGCTATGGCTTTAGCTTGTCAACCTAAGCTGTTGATTGCCGACGAACCGACTACCGCTTTAGATGTCACCATTCAAGCCCAAATAATTGACTTGCTTAAACAAATCAATGAAAAGGAAGGAACGGCGATAATCCTAATTACTCATGATTTGGGAGTAGTGGCTTCATTGGCTAAAAGAATAAATGTGATGTATGCCGGTAAAATAATGGAAAGTGGTGATGCCGAAGATATTTTCTATCAGGCAGCGCATCCGTATACCCAAGGTCTGCTGGAGTCATTACCGACGATTTCGACAGATTCCAACAAAAAGCTCATAGCCATACCCGGCACACCGCCAAGCTTGTTGCATCCGCCGTTAGGTTGTCCCTTTGCTCCGCGTTGCCGTTACGCTATGGCAGTCTGCAAAGACCAACAACCACCTTTCTTTAGTGCCGGAAGTAGACATGAGGCTGCTTGTTGGTTATTGCATCCCGATTGCCCAAAGCCGGTAAAGGAAAAGAGATAGTATGAAAGACGAAAAAACAAGAACACCACTTTTAAAGATAACCGACTTAAAAAAGTATTTTAATGTCGGTGGTCGGAAATTCTTAAAAGCGGTTGATGGCGTCGACATTACCATCTACCGCGGTGAAATTTTGGGTTTGGTTGGTGAATCCGGTTGTGGGAAAAGCACTTTAGGCCGGGTAATCGCTGGAATTTATAAACCAAGCAATGGGACCATTGAATATGATGGAGCATCGATTGGTCAACTTCAGGGAAAAGCTAGAAAAGAGATTGCCAAGAAAATGCAGATTATCTTTCAAGACCCCTATGCCTCTTTAGATCCCCGGATGACAGTAGGTTCTATAATAGCGGAAGGCATGGAAGTCCATGATATGTATACGCCGGAAAAGCGGCGCGAAAGAGTTTATGAACTTTTAGAGCTGGTTGGTTTAAATACCGAACATGCCAATCGTTTCCCTCATGAATTCTCAGGTGGGCAAAGACAGAGAATCGGTATTGCCCGCGCCCTGGCAGTTGAACCGGAATTTATCATATGTGACGAACCGATTTCCGCACTCGATGTCTCAATTCAAAGTCAAATCATCAACCTGTTGAAGGATTTACAAGAAAAGCTCAACCTAACTTATATTTTTATCGCCCATGACTTGAATATCGTGAAATATATCAGCGATAGGATTGTGGTGATGTATTTGGGCAGCATTGTGGAGGTTGCCGGTAGTAAAGAAATTTATGAACACACCATACATCCTTACTCCAAAGCTTTGTTAGCCTCGGTACCGATAGCGGATCCGAAAATTGAAGCAAAGCGAAAAAGAGCTATCCTGGAAGGCGATGTACCTAGCCCGATTAATTTGCCGCCGGGTTGTCCTTTTGCCTCGCGTTGTCCCAAGGTCAGCGAAATCTGTCTGAAAGAAAAACCAAGTTTGCGGGAGATAAGACCCGACCACCAAGTTGCTTGCCATTTGCTAGAAACAGGACAGTAAAACACAACAAGAAAAATAGATGAATAACGGCTACTAATTGAAAGCGCAAATAGTGCCGTTTTTTAATTTTAGAAAAAAATGTTGCTAAATGGACGATGGCAGGGAATTGAGTAGGGTACTTACAGTTTAGGTATTTTTTAAAAAGAGGGCAACGCCAAAGGTACGAAGGAAAACAGTTTATGAAAATTTTATGAAAATAAACTTAATGATTGAAAATATTTTCTTTTCATGATATGATAGTCAAAATATTTTGAATTTTAGGGGAGAGGGACATGGCGTTCTATCAAGAGAAAATAGCTTTAGCAATTCAGGTTCTAGAACAAGAAAACATCGATATGTGGATTATAGCCGGACAAGAGTCGGCAACTAACAGCGAGCCGGTGTTGGCAGTTATGACTGACGGCGAGTTTATCGGTTGCACGGCTTTGATTTTTAATCGTGATGGAACCAGCGCTGCTATTTGTACACCGCTTGATGCCAACGGCTACATCCATCATGGTGTCTTTGATGAAGTTATCGCTTTCCCACTTTCTTTTGTACAATCGGTAGCTGATTACATCAGCAAAAAACAACCGCAAACGATTGCCTTGAACTACTCCTTAAACAATCCAGCCAGTGACGGCTTAACCGTAGGTATGCATAAGCAGTTACAGCAGGCTTTTGAAGAAGCCGGTTTTACCGGAGAAGTCGTTTCCGCACAGCCCATTGTTAATGTTGTTCGCGGTGTCAAACTGGAAGCTGAGATTACCCGCATACGTAAAGCCTGTGAGGCTGCTCAAGAGATTTTTGAAGCTGCTGTTTCCTTTATAAAAGCCGGGATGAATTGTCAGGATGTTTACAAGTTTTTCCAGGATGAAGTAGCAGCTCGCGGTTACGCTTACTCATGGCCTAAGTCTTGTAATCCCGGAGTTTTTTCCGGTTTGGGCTGTCCCAGCGGTCATATGGGAGCGCCGGATTTCCCGATAAAAGCCGGTGATTTAGTTAACATTGATTTTGGTGTGATAGTCGACGGCTATGGCTGTGATCTGCAAAGAATGTATTATGTGCTTAAGGCTGGGGAAACTGAGGCCCCACAAAAGGTAAAAGAGGCTTTCTATGTTGTTAGGGATGCCATCGCTTTAGCGGCTGCTGCGCTAAAACCCGGGACCTTAGGTATTGATGTCGATGCTGTTGCCCGTCAATATGTGATCAGCAAAGGCTACTCCGATTGGAATGCTTCCTTGGGTCACCAGTTAGGTAGAGTAGCTCACGATGGCGGACCTTTACTAGGCCCGGCTCGACCTCGCTATGATCGCGATGATTTGATACGCTCACCATTATTGGCAGGTTTTGTCTTCACTTTGGAACCGGGAATCGAAACGCCGTGGGGTCGTATCGGCATTGAAGAAAATGTTGTAATACGTCAAGATAAAGCGGAATTTATTATCCCACCGCAACAAGAGCTGTATTTAGTTTGAAAGGAGAATCTATGTATCGCTATACTTTGAAACGAATACTAATGGGGCTTTTAACCTTGTATGTCTTAACGACAATGACTTTTTTTATGATGAAAGCAATTCCGGGAAATCCTTTTGCCCGGGACAATAAGACGATGCCACCGGCTATCATGGAGGCGATAAATGAAAAATACGGTTTTGATAAACCGATTTTTGATCAATATATCATGTACTTAAAAAATACGGTTAAAGGGGATTTTGGGGTTTCCTTTAAAAGAGTGGGAATAACCGTACCGCAAATAATTACCCGGGCAGTACCGACAACCGCGAAACTGGGTTTGATTGCCTTTGTCTTTTCTTTGACGGTAGGAATCACGCTGGGCATAGTTTCCGCTTTGAGTAATAAACGTTGGGTTAACGATATCATAACCGTCATGGCAACTTTAGGGGTCAGCATTCCCGGCTTTTTATTGGGCTTGTTGATGATGATACTCTTTGGTGTCAAATTGAAATGGCTACCGGTGTTAGGTCTAAAGACCCCCCTGCACTATATTATGCCGACAATGGCTTTGTCGTTTTATCCTATTTCAATGATTACCCGGCTTACCCGCAGTAGTTTACGCGATGTCATGAATAAAGACTATATTACCCTAGCTCGTTCCAAAGGCACTTCAGAAACTATGGTCATCATTAAGCATGCTTTGCGCAACGCTCTATTACCGGTTGTTACCTATTGTGGTCCCTTGTTTGCCTTTTTAATGACCGGTAGTTTTGTCGTGGAAAACCTTTTCACGATACCCGGCATCGGAGCGGAATATGTAACGAGTGTCATGAATCGTGATTATACCGTAATCATGGGATTAACGGTTTTTATGGGAATTCTGATACTGGCCTTAAATTTAATAAGCGATATTGTCGCGGCTATTGTTGACCCGCGTATCAGATTTGATAAGTAGGTGCCCTATGAGTGATATAAAATATACGAAAGAGATGTTTGAATTATTACCGGAAAGTGAAAAGAACTCCGAGTTTATTGCCTTAGAGAGTAAAACTTTTCTTCGTGATTCTTGGGAGCGCTTTAAAGCTAACCGTTTAGCTTTTATCGGTTTGATTTTCATTACGCTAATGATACTATCGTGTTTCTTGTTTCCGTTATTTTCCCGTTATACCTATGACGGCCAAAATATCAATTTACGTAATGCCGGACCAAGTTTGCAACATTGGTTAGGCACCGACAAACACGGCCGTGACATGTTTATCAGAGTGATGGTTGGCGGGCAAATCTCTTTAGCCATCGGTTTTGCCTCAGCAGCAATAAATCTAACTATCGGCATCATCTATGGCGGTATTGCCGGTTATTTTGGCGGGAAGATTGATATTGTGATGATGCGTATTGTTGACATTATCTATGCCTTGCCTGACATGTTATATGTCATTATGATATTGATTGTTTTTGGCAACGGTATCGGCAGTATGTTGTTAGCTATCTCGGTGACCACTTGGGTACAAATGGCCAGACAAGTTCGAACCCAGGTTATGTCTTTAAGAGAAATGGAGTTTGCTTTGGCGGCTACGGTTATTGGCGCCAGTCGTCGTCGCATTCTGTTTAAACACTTGATTGTCAATGCTTTAGGGCCGATTATCGTCTGTTTAACCATGATGGTACCGTCAGCGATATTTACCGAAGCCTTCTTGAGCTTCATTGGTGTCGGCATCGTACCACCACTAGCTAGTTGGGGAGCTTTAGCCAATGAAGGAAGAAATATGATTTTTACTTACCCGATTCAAATAGTTTGGCCGGTAGTTTTCATTTGTTTATCGATCTTAGCTTTAAACTTTGTCGGTGACGGCTTAGGTGAAGCCCTCGATGCCAAGCGCTAAAAGGAGGACATTATGCCATTATTAGAAGTAAAAAATCTTAATACGGAATTTGTTACCGATCAAGGCATAGTCAAAGCGGTTAGGGATGTTTCTTTTCAACTGGATAACGGTGAAGTTTTAGGCATTGTCGGGGAATCCGGCAGTGGCAAAAGTGTGACGATGTATTCCATTATGGGTTTGCTAGCCCGTAACGGTTCGACCAGCTGTAGTGACATAATCTTCGATGGTGAAAGTATCGCCTTGACCAAAGCGATGTCAAGAAAAGAATACGACGCCAAAATGAATAAAATCCGGGGTAATACCATGACGATGATTTTTCAAGACCCGATGACTTTCTTAAATCCCGTATTAAAAATCGGCACCCAATTGATGGAACCTTTATTGAATCATACCAACTTAAGCAGAAAAGAAGTCAAAGCCAAAGCTTTGGAGTTAATGCACCAGGTTGGTATTCCTTCACCGGAAAAACGCATCAACCAGTATCCTTTTGAATTCTCCGGTGGCATGCGCCAAAGAATCGTCATCGCTATTGCCTTAGCCTGCAGCCCCAAGCTCATTATCGCGGATGAACCGACAACCGCTTTGGATGTCACTATTCAAGCCCAAGTGTTGGAGTTGATTAACGCGATGCGGGAAAAGATCAATTCTTCCGTCATCATGATCACCCATGACTTAGGGGTGGTAGCGAAGCTTTGTGATCGCGTCGCCATCATGTACGGCGGGAAAATCGTAGAAATTGGCACCGACAAAGAAATATTCTATCAGCCTAAACATCCCTAT
>CAZUQA010000156.1:0-10778 GCA_964622375.1 uncultured Erysipelotrichaceae bacterium
TTTTTGGCTTTGGCGATATCGCGAGAACAGACCATAACCAACTCAGCCTGTCGACTCTCGATTATGCCTTGAGCTACGCGCCTGCTGATGCCACCGGCGCCTAACATTCCTATTTTAATTTTTTCCATATTGCTTATTCCATAAAAAATAGCACGTTTGTGCTATTGTCCCATCGTCTTCATTATTTGTCGGATTTGTGCTTCACTGGGTTTACGACCCATTTGCATAAACATCGCCCTGATCATTTTCTCATTGACCGGGGGATTTTCTTTAATTTGTTTCATCATGAATTTTCTGGTCAAAAAGAAACCTGCACCACCACCAATTACCAACCCCAAAACAAAGTAAAGAACCGAAAACCAAAAATTATTCATAGTATAAAACCTCCATTACCAAGCATTATAGCATATAATGCTCATTTAAATAATACCTAAGGAGTCGATTATTCCCTGTTACATACAGGTGGGTATCCTGTCTTCATTATTAGGATCCCTACTAGAATAGCAGGTATTCAACACAAACAAAGCACATCCGAATTCCCTAAATCAAAATGTTGGAAATATATTTTATCTCCTTAGGTAGCTTTATCATAGCGTGAATTTACTTAAATCGTCAAGTAAAAGCAATTTTACTTAATTTGTCGTAATTTTTATGAGTTTCTTGGTTTATTTGCCTTAAACTATACCTCCCCTTCTAAAAAAACCTGAGAATTAATCTCAAGTTCTTTTGTACTAAATATGTGGTAGTTTCGTCCCCTTATTTACTTACTGTAGGATAATACCTAAACTGTAATTCCTCACTCTCAGATTCTTTATCTAAGTGATAGCTTAAATAAACCTGACCAGTGTAACCCCACCAATAATCAACTTCTGAAGTAGTGATTGCCACTACTTGTTTTTCTGTTACTTCAATCGGGCTTAAGCGCTTGATGATTTTTGTGAATAAAGCAGTATCAACAATAGTCTTTACTTTAGCGGAAGAAGTGAATTTCTTGTGATAAAATATGTTGATTTCACAGTCACTACCGGGAAAATCGCTATTTTTGTCAGCGAAATAATCAAAAAACGTGATTTCAATAGCCGAGGTAGCATCCAGCACTAAACAATAATCTTCATAAACCATGAAATTAATCATTGGTAATTGCAGTTTATTTATCGTTGGAATAACTCTTCCTATTTGCTCGCGTAGCGTCTCAATCGGCTCAGCCTTACTCCCTTGTAGGATTAAGCGTATTTCACCATCACTCATCTCTACCAAAGAGAATTTATTATCCTGATTTAAATCACCGTTTACCTTAACGGAGACGACAGTTTGATCACCGGCAAGATAATTAACATACTTAGAATAGTTAGCGCTGTCAACTTCGAGAAATCCCGATTCACTTTCAAGAAAATCAATTATCAACTCTTGACTTATCTTAGTTTTTGCTAAAGTATTAAATAACTCCGCAAGATGATAGCTATTAATTGAATCTTTTAATCGCACCCCGGCTTTCGCCTTGAAGATCCAGCTGACGATAAAACTTTCAGGTGTTTCTTCCTTTACTCTAACAGGACTAGTCTGTAAAACAAGAAATTCACCTTCAGCAAGTTCAAACCCAAAAACTGCCACTTTCCCAATTAAGATTAAATCATACTTATCCAGTTCGCGTGTCAATTCAATCAGACTATCGCGCTGATTGGGAAAGTAAGTATCTTCATACACGCGGCTATCAATTGAAATTTCTTCTTTCTTTTCTTCTGTAGGTCCACAGGCACTAAGCAATAAAAGAACTGACATTAAAACAATAAGTCTCTTCATTTATAGTTTCTCCTTTTCTTGACCCCTTATGCCAAGCATTTTAGCACAAGTTATACAAGAACTCAACAGTGGCTGTAACAGCCCTAGGATAAGCGCACGCAAAAAGGTGAATATCTCTATCCACCTTTACAAGAGCTTAAGTAAACTCTAGCTTATTTTTGAAAAATGCGTTTTTTTGAACTGACCGCAAAGATAGTGCCACACAAACTCATTAGTGTCAATACTAGCCACACAGCACTAGTATCGCCGGTTCCCGGACCACCATTATTGTTTACATTCACAATGGCGCTAGCAGTCAAGCCATTTTCGGTTCTTACGGTAATGGTCACTTTTCCTTTCTTCAGGGCTTTAACTAAACCGGCGCTGTCAACTGTAGCTATTGTTGGATTACTTGACTCCCAAGTCAAAGTTGCGGTAGCTGTATCCGGTGATAAAGTTGCGATTAAATTATAGGTTGAATTTATCGCCAGGTTGATGCTTGTTACATTGAGCGTCACTCCCGTTGGCAGTACCCGGCTGGAAATAACTGTGATCTCACTGCGATCTCTTATTCTCAGTCGCGGTAAAAAGTCGGTATTGGAAGTTTTATTTTCACCGATGGAATCAATTCCACTGGCGATTACCCGATCACCGATAGTCACCGGATCAATCGTAACGCCTTTGGTAATATAACTGTTAATGTAAATCGCAATTTCTTTGGTAGCATCCGCAGGATCAACGACTGTTATTTGCGTAATATTGCCTGTTGCATCCTTATAGACAGCGGTGACAATACCTTCAATTTTAATCAATTTTCCGGTATTCTCAGCTTCTAATGCCTCGGTAATCGTGAGATTTGTCGGAGTTACCTTATTGATACTGTAATCGCGTATTACCACTCGTTCAACAGCCAATTGAATTTCATCCTGGTAAGAACTCACAGTACCGTAAACTCTGATTTTTTGGCCTTCACTGACGCCGGAAGATACCGGGAACAGATTGATACCGCCGGTACTGTCTTGGACATAGATACAGTCAAAGAAACCGGTATTACCATTTTCATCGAGGCCATTGTAGACGTTGGTTGTCGCAATACCTTCAATGATAACTTTAGTACCAGGTGGCAACAATTTAGCAGCAGCTATGTCCGTTATTACTACCGGCTTAATCAGCTCTAGCATATTTAATACTATGTTGTAATTACTGTAAGGTAAGGTTGCATAGTTCTCAAGCTCTACCTGTACTTCATAATTGGACATAAAAGCACCACCGGCAACGATTACTATCGAACGCTCACCACTACTGTGTTCAACCGTCTCGTGAGCCATCAGAAGTATTCTACTGTCATATTTTGGTAGTGGAATCTTTGTGCCCCCGCTTAAGCCTAAACCGAAACCATCACCATCATCATCTGAGGAGAATGAGCTTAAGTGTCCGCTAACTACTGGAGTAATCGAGTTTGGTAAAGTTGCCAAGGGATTACCGCTTCCATCAACAGCATAGACTGTGGTTCCGGCATATTGACTAAAGATTTGTTCACTGCGAACACCGGCTAACAAGGGGCTGGTAAAACCATTGTAGAAAGTTAAGTACAAACGGGCGGTCGAATCACTGCCATGACTTACATTGTCCTTGGCTTCATCATCGCCAACACGTAAGCTGGAACCGGCAGCTTGTAGCAAAGCATTTTGTTGGGCCGCCATATGATCACTTGGTGACATGGCAGCCATGACATTAGCATAGCTCTCATAAAAATCGCCCCAACCACTTACTATTACCATACCTCCTCTTTCCGCAAAAGCACTAACCGCTGCCAGTTCAGTACTACTGTAGGTATCATAAGGTACCCGACCGGTACTGCTTCCGCCGGAAGCGATACGACGGCTCGGCACGGTAAACAGGACAGCTTGATATTTCGGGTTATTTAAGGCAGCAATCAATTCGCTGCTGGTATTCAAAACAACAACACGAATACCGCTTCTAGCCGCGATAGTAATAAAGTTCCCCATGTAATTGGCATAATAGCCGCTGACATATTCATTATGATGCGATCCATCGATGCCCACATAAATCAGCTCCGCCTCATTAAAGACATTGAGTGGAATTTCATAGCTGTAATCTTTGGTAGTACCTTTTACTCTGATGGTTGCTGTCACCACAATAAAGGTTTCTTCGGCAACCAGTGGTGTATAAGCTGCAGTTAATGTCAAATTAGAATTAGCTGTAATATTGCTGGCTGTATTATTCACCAAGAAAGGTGCTTGTCCCTTTAGAGCATATGTCATCTTTTCAACAACTGCTACTTCATCTTCGGCATTGAACAGCTCAGTGATAATATTTAGGCTCTCATTGGTAACCGGCATGTCAACGCTCAATTTCACCGTGTTGATACCTACTGCCGCTCCTTGACCTAACCAAACTGGTGCCGTAACTGCAATATGACCATCAGCTTGTACAACTTTGATATAGTAGTACCCACTGCTGGGGTTGTTAATTGTATAATTTAAAATATAGCTTTGAGCATTAGGATTAACCGTGTAAATCTCCCCACTATTGGTAACTATTGCCACTTTGACAATTCTGTCAGCAACATCCGGATCGGAGATTTCAGCCACAAAATGAGCTTGAGTCGGTACGACATTGATTATCGTTCCTAATGGCCGATCGTTAAGACTGTAGTATATTTCTAAGTTTTCATCTTCGGTCGCGTAAACCCGGCGATCACGCAAGGCGTTGTATAATCCGTCAACTGACAAGTCATTGGTCCAAATCGCCGTGCGACAGGTATTAGAATTGCCCCAGAGGCCTAAGTGGTTATCTTGATTGTTGGTTGGTGCTACATGCCAGCCTTTTTGCAGCGCTAAATCATATTGGTCATAAGAACGCCAATACATATTACCGCCAACTGCCCCTTCACCATTGCCGACTTCCAGTAAAGTAATTCTTTGATCGATTACCGGATCAAAATAATTGAAGTTGTTGAAGTTGCCAAAGGTTGGCCCCGGATGATTAAACTGTGAAATCGAATCAGGGTGTGCCTTAAGTATTTCATAGTAAGCTCGTAAACCGGCATCGTTAGCTTTGACATTTAGCGGTGAATTATTTCGGCTAACAAAGCCTGTCGTATTGTAAGTGTTAATATGTCCCGGACCACCGGACCACGTCATTTCATAAGCGTATACACTGATAAAATCCGGTGATAAATAACTGGCTGCCGTGGTTTTGCCGGCTTGCCATCTGGGATTAGCCGCATTGTACGAAGTCAGATTAAGAGCGGAAACCGGATCGCTAGAACTGGCATCAAAACTGTTACTGTGATCGGTTACCGCAAAGAAATCCAGTTTAGCATTATTCTTAGCCCAATCGTAGGCTTCATTGAGCGAGCCGGAGCCATCTGAATTATTAGAATGGGAGTGAATTTGCCCAAAGTAAATTCGTTCACCCCCGCTGGGTTTAAACTCATAAATAAACACGGCTTCCGGGCTATCATCATACCCGCTTTCTTCGGCAAAAGCGCTAATGCGAATCGGGAATTCTGACTCCAAGAAAGTCAAAGCTGTGCTATATACCGCTTCTGGCAAAGTAGTTTCTCCGGTTTCACCGAAATTCTTGGTTACGCTATATTTAATCGTAGCTGCCGGATGGTTGTATACTGTCAGATAGACTTCATCATAATAAGCTAGTTTACTACCGCTGGGGGGTGTTGCCAGCACCTGGGGTAAAGCTGCCGGCAAATACACATAAAGTTTTACCGGGCTTTCCGCTGCACCTTTAGCCGCTTTGGTCTTAATTGATAGCGGATTGCCATTAAATACTAGCGGCGTACTGTAAAGAACCCAGGTTGGTGTTGGACTGTCGATATCCGTTGTGTAGTAAACATCGGCTCCACTTGACATAGTTGCCAAACTGATAGTTGCCCCGATAGCTAATCTGCCGCTATCCGGCGTGGCAATAACCGGAGCTACATCATCAGGACCATAGTATTCATCCCCCTTAACAATTAGGCTGATGATTTGTGAAGTCCCACCACTGGCTATCGTTCCACCGTTAGCACTAGCATCGGAGAACAATGAGATTCTGACAATAACCTCCGCCTTGTTACTGGCATCATCTGGTAAAATAATGTTCTTATAACAGTCAGTAACTATAGTGTTTCCCGGTAAAGAGCGAAGCGTTGTTGGTACATATCTAAAACTAACGCCGCCATCAACACTATACTCCACCATAAAGTCACTAGGTCCGGTATTGCTGCTCCTTTGTGTTGTATTAATATTTATATTTCTAAAACCTAAAGTGGAAATAGTAAACTGCCAATATTTTGTTCTTATATTGCTACCCGCAGTCCCATTCCAGGTGTCCGTACTATAGCCACCATTAGACATGGCATTACCACCTGTTCCCGGTTTAGCGCTTGTAGTTAGTACAGCGGCATCTTTGTTCACTCCGCCACTTGCCGGTGCCGGATTCCAAGTAGTTGCTGGGGCAACGGGTGCTGTTGGCTGCCATTGAGCAATGACTTTATTGTCACCAAGCATCTCGTTGATTATCGTTGGTGTTTGTAAATCGACTGTGGTATTTGCTGGGGTATTTGTCGGCATTACTTGAATTTCCGTACCGTAGCGACTGGCAACACCGTAAATATCATACATGCCATTAATTATTCCGGTCGGTAATGAACCCCGATAAGTAACGGTAAGCCCGTCTTTGGTAATTGAATGGCTGACATTTCCTGTACCGCTCACTCGCGTGAGAGTTACTCCGCGAATTATTACCGGAGCATACTCATAAGTGCCGCTGAGTATAGCCTGCAAAGTAACTTCAAAATATTTTATTTCATTATCTTCGGAAAGCACCCAGATTGTGGGGTTTCCGGGACTTGCAGCTGCCGGAATTATCTGTGTCAGATTTCCGTAATTATCGGCTCTATCCACTTTTACGCGAATCTTCTGACCAATTTTAGCATTTGTCCCGCCACTTAAAGTTGAGAAATTCCCTGAACCTGTGGGGTTAGTGTATAAAAGCATACCCCCGGTTTCATCTTGTAGGTAATAGTTGTTCGCTGAAGGATTCGCTACAATAACTCCCTCAACAAAGGTATTTGGACCATAGGTATAGGGATGAGCAGTTTTTCTAAAAACCGCAAATGGTATAACATTGATTGTTTTGCTTAAGTTGTAGGTTATAGTCGCTACTTCACTGTCATCCAGTCCTGCCTTTACAGCTATTGCCTTGACTGTCGTGCTACCTTCGGTGTTAATTTCAAAAGGAACAGTATATGAAGTACTGGCGGCTGTTGGTGTGGTGCCGTCCGTAGTATAGTAAATGTCAGCATCAGCTGTTGCCGTGCTTATCGTAACTAAAAAATCATTTGTTTGATTACTACTGCTTGGAGTGATTGTCGGTGTTGCAACTTTTGTCACCGCTCCGGCAACTTCACCGGTTAAATCAATATTGATTAGCCTATTATTCCCGCCGCTTGCTCCATTACGAGATATCAGCCTGACCGTTACCAAACTTTGATTATTGGCAGCTGAAGGAAGATCGATAGAAATTGTATTTGGATTGGCCGAATCTCTTGAAACAACATGCGGGCTCTCTGCCAGCTCAACAAATGGACCGGTTTCTACGCTGTACTGCATTTCATACTCATTGGGACCGGTTGATGTCGAGAATGTCTTAAATCTCAAGTTGATATCTTGGTACCCTATAGTGGAAAAACGCAGCTCCCAATATTGACCAGTTGGCAGTCCGCGCCACACTGAGGTATTACTTGCTGTTGTCGCTAACGTTGCCCCACCGGAGCTTGTCAAAATAAAATCATTTTGATTAAATGTAGCAGCTACCGTTGTTGCTTTGATTTCCGTGCCTACATTCGGATTTGTTTCTGTAAAGCGCCATGTAGCTAAGACTTGTGACCCTACACCGGCATTAATCGGAAAGATACCCAGAGTGTTTACCAACAACAAAAGCGCCGTAAAAACACCAAGTATTCGTAATCCGATTGATTGATTTTTATTTTTCATATGTTTCCCCTTTTATGGAATTTCTAATCACATTATAAACTTTTAGCAGATTAAAAAATAGTTGTTTTTTTTAACTTTTCGAACAATTTAGTTTTTTGTATCGATGTTCGGTAATAACGAATAATGTTTTAGATTATTGAAAAACCCGCAAAAAAAGTACTTTAGCCGTACTCTTTTTATCAACTTAAACTATTTTGATATGTAGTTCTTCCAGTTGTTTAGCATCAACAGCGCTTGGGGCATCAGTCAGCGGACAACGGGCAGCAGCATTCTTAGGAAAAGCAATGACATCCCGGATGGAATCTGTCTGCAGGATGACCATAACCAAGCGATCCAAGCCGATAGCAATGCCACCATGAGGCGGAGTGCCATACTTAAAGGCATCAACAAAGAAACCGAAGCGCGCTTGGATTTGTTCAGCGGTGAAACCCAAAATCTCAAATACTGCTTTTTGCATTTCTTGATTATAGATTCTCAGTGAGCCACCGGCTACCTCATTGCCATTGAGTACCAAGTCATAAGCTTGTGCTATAATAGCCGCCGGATTGGCTTTCACTTCTTCAACATCGGCAGTTTGCGGACGAGTGAAAGGATGGTGGCGCGAATAATAGCGTTGATCGTTTTCATCATATTCAAATAAAGGAAAATCTTCTACCCACAAGAAAGAATATACTTGCGGATCATACAGTTTCAATTCTTTACCTAGTGCACTGCGTAAAGCGCCCAAAGCATTGCAGGCTTTCTCCCAAAAATCACAGACGATAAATATCATGGCGTTATCCTTGGGGTTTAAAGCTTCACAAAGTCTCTCTTTTTCCGCCGCGGTGATATACTTGGCAGCACTTCCTTCAAGGGTATTATCTTTAAACTTCAAACTGACTAAACCACTGCCTCCGTGCTTTTTAATCAGCTCGCCATAATCATCCACTTGCTTACGCGACACTTCGCCAAAATCAGCGACACATAAAGCTTTGATTACTTTACCGACCTTTAAGCCTTCACTAAAGACTTTAAACTCGCTGTCAATAAAGATGTCACTGACATCCTGAAGACAAAGTTCAAAGCGGTTGTCCGGTTTGTCGCTACCATATTTGTTTAGAGCTTCTTCAAAAGTCAAACGCGTAAAAGGCATAGAAACTTCAATATCCCTTACTTCTTTCATCACTTTGACCATCATTTCTTCAATCATCTGATGAATGTCAGTTGCTTCAAGAAATGAAGTTTCAATATCAATTTGGGTGAAGTCCAGTTGGCGGTCAGCTCGCAAGTCTTCATCGCGGAAACAACGAGCAACTTGATAGTAACGTTCCAAACCGGCTACCATCAACAATTGTTTAAACAACTGTGGTGATTGCGGCAAAGCATAGAATTGTCCGGGATGAACCCGAGCCGGCACCAAATAGTCTCTGGCTCCCTCCGGCGTTGATATAGTCAAAATCGGGGTTTCCACTTCAATAAAATCTTGAGCATCCAAATAAGCCCGGATACATTTGACTATGCGATGACGATCGATAATGTTTTTTTGCATAAGCGGTCGTCTTAAATCGAGATAACGATATTTCAATCTTACTTCTTCTAAGGCATCTGTCACATCGGCAATAATCAAGGGTGTAGTTTCGGCACTGTTGACAATGTCAACCTCAAAAACCGCAACTTCAATTTCCCCAGTCGGCAAATTGGCGTTGACACTCTGCCGTGCTCTTACGACCCCACTTACTGCAAGAATGTACTCATTACGTACATCTTTTATTTTTTCTGCCAGCTGGACAGCGAAAACCAGTTGGGTAATACCGTAGCGGTCTCGCAAATCAATAAAAACCAGTGAACCCAGGTTCCGCCTTTTAGCTACCCAACCGATAAGCTCAACAACGTCATCAGTATTCTTTATTCGCAGTTCGCCGTTATTGTGTGTTCTTTTCATTATCATTTCTCCCCCTGGTTAATCCAGCTATCCAACTGTTCGATCATTTTGTCGGCTTTTATACTCAAGTTTTCCTGAGTCGCAATGTTCTTTAGAGTTACTTCATCTTTACTGACTTCATCTTCCCCTAAGATAATTACTACTTTGGCATTTTTTCTTTCTACGGTTTTAAATTGCGCTTTTAAAGAACGCCCTGAATAGTCTAAATCACAGCTGTAACCATTAGCGCGACATTCGGTAGCTAATTGCAGAGCTTTCATCTGAAAAGTCGCAGCTAAAGGCATAATATAAATATCCAACTGTGCCCCAACAGGAAACTCAATCTTTTCGCTTTCACAAGCTACTAACAACCTCTCAATACCCATACCAAAACCAATACCGCTGATGGGTGGACCGCCAAAATACTCAACTAAATTGTCATAACGCCCACCACCAAACACTGTAGATTGCGCTCCCATTTCCGGGTTTACTGAAACTACTTCAAAAACGGTATGAGTATAATAGTCTAAACCACGAACCAGTTTTTCTTCAACTTCATAATCTATAGCTAATTCATCTAAACCCTGTAGAACTGTTGTGAAATACCCGCTTGATTCCGCATTAAGGTAATTGCTTAAGCGGGGCACATTTTTTAAGATATCTGAATCTTTATCCACCTTACAATCGAGTATTCGTAAAGGGTTTTGCTTGTAGCGCCTTTGACAATCCGGACATAAGTTGGTAATTAAAGGCTGAAAATAGGCTATTAATGCTTCGCGATAAGCCGCCCGTGAACTTTCATCGCCCAAAGTATTAATTAGTACTTTCAAATCTTTTAAACCGACGGCTTTGACAAAAGAATAACCCAAAGTAATCAATTCAACATCAAGTAGAGGATTTTTCACACCTACCACCTCCGCTCCAAATTGATGGTGGATACGCATCCTGCCTTTCTGCGGTCTTTCATAACGAAAATTTGGTGAAAGGTAATAGCATTTATAGGGTTGGTCAGCTAATGTGTAAAGTTTATGCTCGACAAAAGAGCGCATGATGCCAGCTGTCCCTTCCGGTCTTAG
>CAZUQA010000157.1:0-13073 GCA_964622375.1 uncultured Erysipelotrichaceae bacterium
CTGGTAAAAGGGAAAAGTGATTTGACAGATCGGGAAGTTGAGTTACTGATTGAATCCTTAGATGAAATAGATCCGCGTTCCGCTTTCAAAGAACTAAAAGAGTACTTGAAACGTTTAGCATCAAGACACGGAAGAACAAAGAAATAGCCGGAGAAAATCCGGCTTCTTTCTTTTATAAAACAATGATAGAATATTGGTGCCGGATAAATGGGGTCATAGCTCAGCTGGGAGAGCGCTTGAATGGCATTCAAGAGGTCAGGGGTTCGAAACCCCTTGGCTCCACCACGAACTAATTAAGACCGCAAATATATGTTGCATTAGAGCGGAAATTTCTACAAGAAAAACTCAGAATCAAGGTTAATAGTGGCTCTGAGTTTTTTTAATTTACTGCGAATGAATATAGAAATATCAAGAAAAAACCAATCATACAAAAAACATTTTTTCGACGGACAAGTATAATTATTTTGCTAGACAAGGATGTATAATTGGCCAATTTTACTGACTTTCGGTCATGTGGTTTGTTGGTATATTTTTGCCCATGCTAAAATGCAATTGTTAACGGATAGTATTCAATCAGGGATACTGCGTTTTGTGTATCTGAAGAAAACTGAAGATTAACGAGAAAAATTTGTAAGGGAGCAATAAAAGGAGGACTAAATGAAAGGAAAAAAACTAAACAGTAAGCATTTTATCGGCTTTCTGATTGTAGTGAGCATGATTGTTACCTTGTTTGTGAGTCTGGAACAACGTTTGTTTGCCAGTAATATCATAGTGACAATAGACAACACCCAAACTGCAGCAGAAATTAAAGATGAAATTCAACTGGCTATTGACGAAGCCTTAGATGGCTACAATGTCATTATTAATGGTGCTAAGACCAACGAAAAAGCCGACATAAGCCTCAATATCCCTAAAGATATAAAGGTAGTGTGGAAAGCGAATACCCAAGGGATAGCGCTAAACATCAAAGGGGGCGGTACTTTCGAAGTTAATGATGGAGTAATAAGTATCGCTGAAGATGGTAAAAGAGCTGTCGTAGCTAACGGTAGCAATATTATCGTTACCGGCGGTAAGATTGAAGCCAAAGGAGAAGATGCCGGAGGTATTAAGGTAACTAATGGCAATATCACCATTAGTGGTGGTGAAATCTCAGCACTTGGCGATTATGCGGAAGGAATATCAGTCGACAAAGGCAACATCTATATTTCCGGAGGTAGTATCACGGCAGATGCCGATGTTGGACATTACAGTTACGCCGTTTACTTTTATAGTGCTGGAACTCTGAAAATTACGGGGGGGAAAGTTACTGCAAAAGGTGCTGTAAGCGATGGCAATATGGTAATAAGCTTGTCTAGTGGCGGCTTAGCAGCTTATTTGCCAGGGACGATTGAAGGGGTAACCTATCTCAACGGGACCGGTATTATATTAGAAGTTGCTTCATTGTCAATCCCGGCAACAGCAGCCGGTACATTTGACGGTTTGACAAGAATCAAAGGTGTAGCCCTTGAGGGGAATGTTAAGTGGGATTTCACCGACGATAAACCGACAATTAATTTCCAAAATGGTAAATATACTGTCAAATGGGGTAGTACGGAAGCAGGGAGACCGGCAGCAGAAAAACCGGTTAAGTTGGTTGAAACGGCAACTACGCACTTAACAATCAATGAAGCTATTTTAGCAGCCGATGCTGCGAATTTAGATCGATATGTCATCGAAGTATATGATGATTTTAATGAGAGTGGTAATGTGAGTATCACCAAAGATGTGACCATTGTTGGAAAAAATGGAACAACGACAATGACCATGCCCGGCTCTACCTCAATTAGTGTTTCTGGTGGTGGACAATTAACCTTGGGCGATGGAAATACCACTAACATTGTGAAGATTATCGCTGGTGGCAATGTTGTCAGAGTTCTTAACGGTAATCTATTGGCTAATGATGGTGTTTTCTTAAAGAGCAATGGTGGGAACCCCTTATTTATTAGCGGAAGCGGAAGTACGGCAACTATTACCGGTGGGCGTTACGAAGCAAGAAATGATGCTATACAAATTGAGAGGGCTGCCAGAATAATTGAAATCAGTGGTGGAGTATTTACCGGTGGTGAAACGGCACTTCACGTAACAGATTTAGGCACGCGTATTGAAAAAATATCCGGCGGGGCTTTCTACCAAATTGAACCGGATATACCTTTGCATGGTCAAGCGATATTTATGCAAAACGACTCCTATATCGGTGAGATTTCTGGCGGCTATTTTGAAACTTCGGCAAATTACCCTATTGGTATCGTACGTGGAGCTTGGTTAGATAAGATTTCCGGTGGTGAATTCGTATCACTTAAAAGCGAAAGGCCAAAAGGTGGTATTTATATTGGCTATTCTGATGGGAAGAAAACCGGGATTGGTGAAATCAGCGGTGGTTATATGCATGGTGGTTTCTTCGCTTTAATTCTTATTGGGGAGAATACTCAGGTTAATAAAATAACTGGTGGGAACTTCGAAGGAACAGTGGCCGTACAAGTCGATGTCGGTGGTACTGTCGATGAGATTTCCGGTGGTAGATTTACCGGTGCTCAAGGCTTATTCAACGTAGGGCTCATCAAGAAAATTACGGGCAATGTTGAGATTAAAGGAACGACCTCTTATGGGATCTTCAACTGGCCGGGTGGTCGCATTTTAGAAATCAGTGGGGGAACCATCACATCAACCGGGGGTCGTAGCGGTTATGCTTTGCTGAACCAAGGACAAGTAGATTTGATTTCTGATGGCGTATTTATTGGCGATCAATCGGCAGTATATAATAACGGAAGTAATAATGGAACTTTAGGTACGATAAGCGGTGGAATATTCTGGGGCAAAAACGGAACGGCTATTGTTTTAACCAGCAATATGATATTGGAACCGGGTCTGAATGACAAAATCGGTAAAGCGCGTTTCTGGGGCAAAGATGGAAAAGTATTTAATGATGAAAGTCTGGTTATCTTCCCGGTGAACAGTAGCAGTGGGGAAGCTTATTTCTTAAGCGATGAAACGATGATCAACAGTAAAGTCAACGGAACGGAATTTAAATTTCTAAGGGGACCGGATGCGCAAGAATATCAGGTAACGGTCGTTGATAGTTATGCAACTAATAGTGGAGCCGGTGACTATGAAAAAGGAGCTGTTGTTATTATTGATGCCGGGGAACGAGCAGGCTTTGTTTTTGACGGTTGGACAACAAGTGACGGAGTAATATTCGCCGACAGAAGAAATCAAGTAACCAGCTTCATAATGCCGGAAAAAGATGTTGCCGTCAGAGCCAACTGGCGTAATGTTGATGGTCAACCATCAACCGGTGATGTGGCTAATACGGCTTTATATTTCTTGTTGGCTATATCCTTCGTCAGCGCTGGTATGATGCTGGCTGTTAAGAAAAAAGAGCGGCTGAACGAATATAACGAAAAATAAAGAGCGAGAAATCGTTCTTTTTTTATTTAAATAGAAATGGTAGCTTGGTTCAGAAATTGCTTTATG
This sequence comes from uncultured Erysipelotrichaceae bacterium, assembly GCA_964622375.1. Taxonomy (GTDB): domain Bacteria; phylum Bacillota_I; class Bacilli_A; order Erysipelotrichales; family Erysipelotrichaceae; genus CAZUQA01. The sequence goes on from CAZUQA010000157.1 coordinate 3,511, forward strand.
GTAGAATTAAAGCAGTTAGTAAACAGCCTAATTTGCGACAAGCGAGGTAATCTATGAACAGCAAAGAAATAATCATCAAAAGTATCGAAGGAAAGCGGCAACTGGTTTTTGCGGCTGAGAAATACTTGGTTGCCCATGCAGCCAGTGGCTATCGCGAACAGGAAAGTAGTGAGTACTTGGCAACTAAGTTTATCGAGCTGGGTTATGAAGTAAAATCAGCCGGGAATATCCCGGGCTTTATTGCCGATCTCGATAGTGGTAAAGCGGGGCCGTTATTATGTATCATGGCGGAACTGGATTCTCTGATTGTCCCGGAGCACCCTGAAGCGGTGGCGGCTACCGGGGCTGCTCACGCTTGTGGCCACCATACCGAATGCGCAGCTATTCTGGCGGTAGCGGCAGCTTTAAAAGAAAAAGATGTTCTCTCACAACTTAGTGGCAAGGTTCGTTTTGCGATTGTGCCAGCCGAAGAATTGATTGAAATTGAGTATCGTGAAGGTTTACGGAAAGCCGGCGCTATCAGCTACTTCAGCGGTAAAGTTGAATTTTTACATCGGGGCTTATTGGATGGTGTTCAATTAGCTTTTATGGTTCACAGCAGTTCAAACTGTCCGGGGGGCTTTGCCATCAGCCGGGGTAATAATGGTTGTATTACAAAGAGCTTGACTTACAGTGGGAAATCAAGTCATGCCGGTTCGGCACCGCATTTAGGAATTAATGCCCTCTATGCCGCCGAAATCGGAATGTCAGCAGTCAATGCTTTACGGGAAACTTTTAAAGAAAAGGATTATATTCGGGTACATCCGATTATTACCAGTGGCGGTAGTGCGGTCAATGCGATACCAAGTAAAGTAAAAGTTGAGAGTTTTGTCCGCGCTGCTGAAGTTGAAACTATGCAAAAAGAAAACAAGAAGATTAATCGCGCTTTTGCTGCCGGCGCAGTAGCGATTGGAGCGCAATTGCATATTAATGATCGCTTTGGCTACATGCCTTTAAGAAACGATGAAACTATGGCAGAGATTGCCGCCAGTTGTATGGCTGAAGTAGTAGGCCCGGAGAATGTAAAAACCGATGCGGCTTGGAGTACCGGTAGCACTGATATGGGTGATTTATCAACGCAGATGCCGATATTACATCCTTATGTCGGCGGAGCCACTGGAACGCCTCACGGTTCCGATTACTTGATAACAGACGGGGAGACGGCAATAGTGAAAAATGCAATTTTCCAAGCCTTGTTTGCTTATGAATTATTAAAAGATGAGGCGGTATTAGCGCAAAAGGTCATCGCCAATAAAAAAGTAATCTTCAACAGTAAAGAGGAATATTTTGAAACAATTAAGAATTTCACTATGGAAAAAGATGTAGTAAGCTATGAGGCTAACGGCCAGATAATCATTGATTTGGAATAATACTCGACAGTCAGCAAAATGCGATTTTGAAAATTAGTTGTTGACATTTATCACAAAGAGGATGATAATAAACAAAAGGCAGTGAACAGAAGAGTAGTTTTGTGAAATTTTCTTAGAGAATCCGGTTGGTGAAAAAGGATAAAAGGCAACAAAATGAAGATGGTCTGGGAGCTGGGTATTCGAAAATTAGGGTACCCCGGGAGCTACCGTTAAAAAGCTAGAGTATGTATGTACTTGAAGAGAGGTAATCAGTAGATTACGAAGTTAGGTGGTACCACAAGAGATATCTTGTCCTATAAGGGCAAGTTTTTTTATTTTAAGGAGGTAAAGCTTTGATCAGGTTGGAGAATTTAGTTAAGTCATTTGGCGATAAAAAGAATATCATAGAGGCAGTCAATGATGTATCTTTAACTATCAAAAAAGGAGAAATTTTCGGTATCATCGGCTACTCCGGTGCCGGAAAGAGTACACTGATTCGTTTGATTAACCAATTGGAAAAACAGGATAGTGGTAGAATTATCATCGCTGGTGAAGACATCAGTACACTAAAGACCAATGATTTACGTCTTAAACGGCAAAAGATTGGGATGATATTCCAACATTTTAACTTATTATGGTCGCGAACCGTAGAAAAGAATATTGAGTTAGCTTTGGAAATAGCTAAAGTCGAGAAAAGTCTACGCCAAAAACGCGTTCAGGAATTGATTGCTTTGGTTGGTCTGCAAGGTAAGGAGAAAGCTTTCCCGGCGGAGTTATCCGGTGGACAAAAACAAAGAGTGGGCATTGCCCGCGCTTTAGCTAACAACCCCGATATCTTATTAAGCGATGAAGCTACCAGTGCTCTAGATCCGGAAACCCAAGAAGCAATCCTAGCATTACTGGAAGAAATAAATAAGAAATTTGGTATTACGATAGTAATGATTACCCATCAAATGGAAGTGGTAAAAAGAATCTGTCACAGTCTGGCGGTGATGAGTGAAGGCTGTATTGTGGAAACCGGTAGCGTTAAAGAAGTCTTTGGCAACCCGGCCCATAGTGTCAGCAAGCGTTTTGTCCAAACTCTTGATGGTCTTGATATCAGTAACATCAAAGAAGAACTAAAGAGTTTGTATCCTCAAGGTAAGTTAGTACGTTTGTATTTCTCAGCTGATATTTCCCATAAACCGATTATTTCCCAAGTTATGCGGCAAACCACATTGCCTATCAGTATCGTGAACTCGCGGATTCTGCATTCCCACGAGGGACCGACCGGCTCGCTTTATGTTCACTTGCCTAAAGCCAGCGGCAAAGACTATCAAGATTTTTTAGATAAAATGAAAGATGAAGGCGTGAAAATTGAGGTGTTATCATGATTAATTGGAGTCAAATGGCTGTCGCTTTATGGGATACGCTGTTCATGACCTTTGTGTCACTGTTTTTTGCGGTGATAATCGGTTTTATTGTGGGTATTACAATTTATATAACGAAAAAGGGCGGCTTGTGGCAGAATGTCTGGATTTCTCAAACTTTGGAGTTGTTAGTCAATATTTTGCGTGCCGTTCCCTTCATTATTCTTTTGATACTTCTTGTGCCTTTTACCAAAGCTTTGGTCGGCAGTTTCTTAGGTGCCAAAGCAGCGATTCCTTCTTTAGTGTTTTCCGCCTTACCTTTTTATGCCCGTATGAGTTTAATTGCTTTGAACGAAGTTGACGGTGGAACAATCGAGGCTTGTAAATCAATGGGAGCTTCTAATTGGCAAATTGTCACTAAAGCTTTGTTGCCGGAGGCTATGCCGGCACTGGTAGCGGGTATTGCCGTTACCGGGATTAACCTGGTGGGTTACACCGCGATGGCAGGAGCAATCGGGGCTGGTGGTTTGGGTCATTTGGCTTATCTTTATGGCTTTGTCAGAAGAAATTCGGCGGTTATGTATGTAGCGACTTTGTTAGTATTAGCAATTGTGTTTATCATACAGTCAATTGGTGATTTGACTGTTAAAAAAATAGATAAAAGATAAAGGAGAATAAAAAATGAAAAAACTGGTAATTGCATTATGTGTATTGTTGTTGTTGGTTGGTTGTGGGGGTAAAGAAAAACCGACTGATGACAAAAAGCTTATTGTTTCCTGCACTTTGGATCCTCATTCCAAAATATTGGAATTTGTGAAACCAATTCTCAAGGAAAAATACGGTATTAGTTTGGAGATCGTCATATTGGATGATTATTTCGTCTTCAATAAGGCTTTGGATGTCGGTGAAGTTGATGCCAACTATTTCCAACATGTTCCTTTCTTTAGAAGCGAAGTAGCCAACAATGGTTACAAGATCGAAAACGCCATCGGTATCCACATTGAACCTTTTGGCTTCTACTCCAAAACAGTGAAATCTTTGGCCGACATCAAAGATGGCGCAACAATCATCATCTCTGATGCAGCAGCTGATTTTGCCAGAATCCTCAAGATTCTTGAAAGCTACGGCTTAATTACCCTGAAACCGGGCTTAGATCCCTTAGAAGTAACTTTCGCAGATATTGTTACTAACCCGAAGAACCTGAAGTTTAAAGAAATTAAGAATGACTTATTGGTTACAGCTTACGAAAATGGCGAAGGTGACATTGTGGCGATTAACGGCAATAAGGCCCTTGAGGCTGGCTTATCACCGACCAAAGATGCGGTAATGGTGGAAAAGGCCACGTCCGATAACCCTTATGTTAATATCGTTGCTATTAAAGCCGGCACTGCTGATTTGGCAAAGATCAAAGCCTTGATTGAAGTTATGGGTTCTCAAGAAGTCAAAGATTTCATTATCAAAACTTGGACTGACGGTTCAGTTATCCCCGCTGAATAAAACACTAACCAACTAAAAAGAAAAAACACCTTTAACCAACCTTTCACTAATTGGTATTAAGGGTGTTTTTTTATGCGAAAAACAGAAAAGAAAACGCAAATAATAGTTGACATATAATACTATTCATTATATAGTATTGTTGTTGAAATAATAAAGGAGGTAGAAAGTGAAGTTTACAGTAGCAGGAATCTTGTTAGACGCTTGTGTGTTAGGAGCCTTGGCTAAAGCTCCAGCCTACGGCTATGAACTGACACAAAAAACCCAAACGATCCTGGACATATCGGAATCTGCTTTATATCCGGTATTACGGCGTTTACAAAGAGACGGTTTCTTAACAACCTACAATGAAACCTACGACGGTAGAAATCGTTGTTACTACAAGATAACCGACAGTGGTATTGAGCTATTAAAGCAGTATGAAAACGAGTGGTTACGATTTAAAGCTAACATTGATACTTTTTTGAAAGGAGTAAAGAAAAGTGGATAGAAAACAGTTTATGAAAGAATTAAGCGAACGCCTAAAGAGACTGCCCCAGGAAGAAAAGGAAGAGGCGCTCAACTATTATGAAGAGTATTTTGACGAAGCCGGTTTAGAAAATGAAGCAGCAACCATTGCTGCCTTAGGTTCGCCGACGATGGTAGCTTCCAAAATAATCGGAGAATTTGCGATTAAAGATGTCAAGAAAGAGAAACGTCAGGGAACTAATCCCTTGTGGATTGCGCTACTAGCTGCGCTGGCCTTACCCTTGGGGGCTCCACTTATGATTACTGCCATTGTCCTGATCTTGGCCTTAGGCCTTGTCGTGTTTTCTTTGGTGCTTGTCGGCATCAGTGTAACCGGAGCCGGAGTAGTTGCCCTGTTTGTTGGGTTTTGGTCATTTACCTACGGCTTTGCTACCGGTCTGTTCTATTTGGGAATGGGGATGGTGGTTATGGCAATAGGCTTAGCGTTAGCCGGCGCTATAAATTTATTACTTAGTTTGTTATATCGTTTTATGCAACAGGGCTTAGGTAAAGTCCTAATAAGGAGGGGAAATCAATGAAAGCACTTTGGAAAATTGCGCTTGTTTTATTAGCCGGCGGTTTGGCATTTATCGCCTTAGGTTTGAGCTTAGGGGCAAACCATCGGGGTTTATATATCAATAAGTATGGCTTAAATCTTAGCGATGAAAATATGGCAACAGCTAAGCTTACGGCTACAGAAAAAGTAACAGAAATTGAAATCGATATCATCTCAGCTAACATTCATTTCATCATAGCGGATGATTACGGTTTAGAGATTTATAACAATAATATTGTCAACTTTGAGTATTCTATCAACAACGGTAAGCTGCTGGTAAAAGAGAAAGAAAGTCTGAGCTTTAATATCTTCAATTTTAATTGGAAGGAAGAATATGTGAATATCTACCTACCACAAGATGCTACGATCAATTCAATTGTCATCAGGAATACCAGTGGGAATCTTGATGCCACAGCGCTCAAATGTGAGACGCTGAATGTCCATCAATTATCCGGCAATATGAAAATGTCGGAGATACAGGCCAGCAGCATCACTGTTTATAATACCAGTGGTGATGTTACTCTCAACCAGGTTGTAGCTGAGCGTTTCAACATAAATATCACTTCAGGGAATTTTAGAGCGCTAAACTTTGAAACTAAAGATTTGAAAGCCAAAACACTAAGCGGTGATATTTCTATCAGCGGGGAATTAAACGGGAACTCAGATATCAGTGTAACCTCCGGCAGGGTTGTGTTAGAATTAGCCGGGGCTGAACAAGACTATAATCGCAATATCAAAGTGACAAGCGGGAGTGTCAAAATAAACGGTAAAAGAGATGGCGCCGGGCATGTTGATTTCAAAGCAGCTAACTCTTTGGATATCAGCGTAACCAGTGGTTCGGTGAAACTGACCTTTAGCAAATAAACAAGCGATAAACTGAGAACAAAAAAATCAACTGATTGGCGTTGATTTTTTTTTGTTGGCGAACTTAATAGTTAGCTGCGTTAACTATTTGCTTGGTTTTTTCTTGATGTTTTTCCCATGGTAATAAACGCGAGTAACGCGTGGGGAAATTAAAGTAAGAAACTCATAAGCGGTCGAGCCAATTTCTTCTGCCATTTTATGAAGGTTGATGTGTGGACCAAAGATCTCAACTTCATCATTTTCTTTGGCTTCTTTCTCTAAACGAATCATACATTGGTCCATACAAATAACGCCGACAATCTGAGCTTTATCGCCATTGACATAGACATAACGATTTTGATTGCGGCGAAATAGGCCGTCAGCATAGCCGATCGGTAAAGTGGCGATGATTTCGTCTTTGCTGGTAGTATAAGTGCAATTATAGGAGATAGTTTCACCTTTGGGCACATGTTTGACCAAAGCAATGCGGGTGTAGAGACTGAGAGAAGGTAGTAGATCTTCATCATATTTCGCATAACCCAACAAGGAAACCCCGACTCTGACGGCATTGGTAACTTGCTCTTGATGAAAGTGAAAACAAGCATCGGAGTTTGAGGCATGAATCCACTTAAACTTGGTGTTAGTAGCTCGTAGATACTTTTCGAAGAGTTGGTATTGTTGTGTGGTAATGATATTGTCATCATCATCACTGCTGGCATAATGGGTCATCGCGCCCTCAATATTGACACCGAGTTTTTTCAGCAAGACTAAAGCGGTCAACCAATCATCAATATTGGTAATCCCCAGCCGGTTCATCTTAGTGTCAACCTTAACATGGACTTTTAGACCGATGGGGTCTAAAGAAGATACTTGTTTTACCCAATCCAAGGATGGGGCAATGACGCTCAGTTTGTTTTTGATGACTACAGTCAGATCTTTGGGGGCGGTATAACCTAAAACCAAAATATCACAACGAATGTTATTTTTCCTAAGATGTAAAGCTTCATCGAGGGAGGAAACAGCCAACATAGCAACACCTTCCTTGATTAATACTTGAGCCAAGGCAACATCACCAGCACCATAACCGTTGGCTTTGATGACAGCGATGACTTCTTTACCGGAACGGTATTTTGCTGCTTTGATATTATGGGTAACAGCATCAAGGTCGACTTTGAGATAAGTTTGACGGTAAGCCATATTACAAGACACGGGCATTGGTGAAAGCATAGACAATGCCGAAGATGCGGAAGGCTAAGCTTATAATATTGGAGAAACCAGCGAAATAGAATTGAATTAACCAAAGGCCGGCTTCCCCAAATTGGAGTTGCGAAATTAAGTCAGGTCGCAGGGTGAAAAGATCACCAAAAATGATTATTAAAGCACAAAGTACAGCGGCCAAAATAGAAAACTTGAGTTGAACACCATGACCGCTATGTTGCACAACTAAACCGATAGCATAACCAACGGCGATGTAAGCAATAGCAAATTCAAAGCCGATACTGATCATCAAATTGAAAATGATCACATAAGCAATAACCAAAACGATGCTCGCTAAACTGCCAAATAAGACAGCGTTCCAAAAACGTTGTTTTTGGCTTAAGGTAGAAGTATTGTACACTTTTAACATAGTCAGAGCTCCTTATATTAGTAAAATTATAGCATAACGTCATTCTTTAAAAAAAGAAATTGTGTTATTATTTACCTAACAGAGGGACTTGATGGACGAACAATTGAAAAAAGATTTAGCCGAGTTCATTGTACTCGACAATGGGGTAATTAGGGTAGTTTTCTGCAATATTGGCGCCAGTATTGTGTCCATTTTTTCCAAAGATCGCCAAGGTAATTATGCCGATGTTGTCTTGGGTTATGACCAACCTAAGGATTATGACCAGTTTGGCCCTTACCTTGGGGCAGTTTGTGGCCGGGTAGCTAATCGCATAGCGAAAGGGAAGTTCAAGCTAAATGGTATAGACTATCAGTTGGACACTAACAATGGCGAAAACCATCTGCATGGCGGAAAAAACGGACTTAGTCGCCGGCTATTTACCTACGATTTATTCAACGATAAAGTGGTGTTTACAACGAGAATTAAAGATGGTGAGGATGGTTATCCTGGTAATTTAACTATCGTAGTAACATATACTTTACAGGATAATGAGTTAATCATCGATTACCACGGTAACAGTGACCAAGATACTTTATTGAGTTTGACTAACCACAGCTATTTTAATCTCAACGGACATGACAGTGGTGAGGTTTTAGACCACTATCTCACTATCTATAGTGACCAGTATATCCCCATTGATGAAACCAGCATCCCTTTAGGCTACAAAAGTGCGGTGACAGGCACAGCATTTGATTTTAGAGTAACAAAAAAAGTCGGCCAAGACATCAAACAAAAGGACCAACAACTACTTTTAGCCCAAGGCTACGACCACAGTTATTGTGTCGGGAAAAAAGCCGCAGAACTCTACAGTGCTGATAGCGGTCGTCTGCTAGAAGTATTCACCACTTGTGAAGCTATGCAACTATATACCGGTAATTTTCTGGATGAGGTAGTGGGCAAAGCTACGATATATCGACAATACGGCGGTTTGTGTCTGGAAACCCAATTTCATCCGGACGCCATAAATCAACCAGCTTTTACTAAACCGTTGTTACTTAAGGGGGAAAACTATAGTCACCAGACTATATTTAGATTTTCAATAAAATAACCAAGGAGAATAACATGACGAAATCAAAGGTTTACTTTACGGATTTTTCTACCGTAGCTAATGAAAACTTATTAAAAAAACTGGAACGTTTAATTAGGAAAGCCGGTATCGGCGACATTGATTTTAAAAAACAATATGCCGTGGTTAAGGTTCACTTTGGCGAGCCGGGAAATGTGGCTTATATTCGAGCAAACTACGGCAAGGTGGTAGCCGATGTTGTGAAAGCCTTAGGCGGACAAGTGTTCTTTAGTGACTGTAATACGCTGTATGTCGGTCGCCGGAAAGATGCTTTAGAGCATTTGGAAACCGCCTATGAAAACGGGTATAATCCTTTCACTTTAGGTTGTCATGTCATTATCGGGGATGGCTTAAAAGGCACGGACGAAGAAGTTATTCCCCTTGATTTAGATTATGTCAAGGAAGCAAAAATTGGTAAAGCGATTATGGATGCCGATATCTTTATTTCCTTAACGCACTTCAAAGGTCATGTTGAAGCCGGTTTTGGCGGGGCGATTAAAAATATCGGAATGGGCTGTGGTTCACGAGCCGGCAAGATGGAGATGCATCAAGACGGCAAGCCTAAAGTAAAAGCCAATCTCTGTACTTCTTGTCGTAAGTGTTTGAAAGCCTGTGCCAGCGGCGCAATTGAGTTTGGGACTGACGGGAAAGTGTTGATCAATGATCGCTGTACTGGCTGTGGCCGTTGTATCGG
>CAZUQA010000158.1:0-4256 GCA_964622375.1 uncultured Erysipelotrichaceae bacterium
AAGCCCAGATGGACAGCGATTCCGGCGAAGTTTGGATGGGTGATTATCTGGAGTATAATACTGAACTTTCAACGGTTTATTGGTATCGTAAAGATGGGAAGAACGGAATTTACTGGAAAAATGGCGATAATACCGGTTTCTATGCCATACAGGATGCGAAGCTTGTCGGCGTTGTTGCTATCATAAAGTTTAATTCCGATGGTGGTAATTCAATTCCTAAGCAGGAAGTGCATGTCGGTAAAAAACCGGTAAAACCGACGGATCCAACAAAGGATGGCTTTGATTTTGATGGCTGGTATACTAAGTCGGATTTAAAAACACTCTTTGATTTTAATAAAGAGTATATCGCTGAAGATCCAATAACGGTTCATGCTAAGTGGGTAGCGGCAGGTGAAACGACAAATAACGGTGAAAATGAGCCGCTTGATGACCCGCTTGATGAAGAAAAAGAGCCGATTAAAAACGATGATTTACCAAAAAACAATAATTGGATTTTATATTTGTTAGGTGGCTTAGCAGCTTTAGGAGTAGGCGGTGGTGGGGCTTTTGCCCTTAGTAAAAAGAAGGCTAAAGATCCTGAACTGAAAGAAGACAAAAAAGCCAAAACACAAGAAAAACCTAAAGTTGAAGAAGATTTAACAGAAGCAAAAGCTGAGAAAGAAGATGAAGAAGCAGAAACTGTTTCCGAAGAGCAAGCATCTGAGTTTTTCTTCTGCAGAAAATGCGGCAAGCAGCTTAAAGTAGGCACGCTCTTCTGTGGTAAGTGTGGCACGAAAGTTGAATAGTAAGTAGCTCAGTAAAATGATAGATTAACATAAATCTGAACCTAAAAGAAAGATAAAGCATCTATATTATGTAAAGGGGGGTTTAATCATGTTTATAAGTAAAAGAAAAAGTTTTGTAGTGATGTTGGCAATTGTTGCTTTATTCTGGAATTTATTTACTGCGATTTCCTTTGTTAGTGCAGCACCATCTGTTTCCGGGCCAAGCAAGCTTACAGCGAAGATTGTAGACAATGGCGTTAAGTTAACCTGGCAGAATAATGGTCCCTATTACGGCAACATCAGAATTCTAAGATTTGAGGGGAAAGACCACACTTTGAGTCAAGAGTTTGAAGTTTCCAAGACGTCAACAAGTTTTGTTGATACGACTGTTAAAAATGGAGTGACCTACCAATATCAGTTGGTGGTTCTTGGCCGCGATGGTCGAGAAGACTGGAATTTATCTTCAAATGAGGTAACTATTAAATATTTGAAGAAGAAGCCCGGGGCTCCGACTAATCTGCAAGCGGAAATTGTAGATACCGGAGTACTACTGACTTGGCAAGATAACACTGGCGGCGGTTATTGGTTTAGAATTGAAAGAGAAGATGATGAACCATTACCGGTACCACTACAACCGTTTCAAACCGTCGAGAATGCCATAAGTTTTATCGATACTAATGTACAGCACGGTAAGACCTATCATTATACTTGCTACGCGCAAGATGTGGATGTTGATTCCGACAAGTCCAATACGGTGACTATCACCTACTATGCTTTTCCCGATAAACCGACGAATTTACAGGCAACAGTAGTAGCAGAGGGTATCGAGTTAAGCTGGACAGATAATTCGGATAATGAAAACATTTTCACTATCGAAAGATCAGAAGAAGGCAATGACGGTCCGGGTTATATCTTTGAAGTAGCGTCTAATACTACGACTTATCTTGATACGGAAGTAGAAGATGGCAGTACTTATACTTACTTTGTTTACGGGCAAAATGAAGCCGGAGCTTCCAGTTTCTCTAATGAGGTGACTATAACTTACCTAAAAAGCTCTAGTAACAGTGATCAAGGCAAGTGGATAAAACCGGCAGCTTCAGGTCTTGCGGTTGCCGTCATAGCTTTTGGGGTGGCTACATTTTTTCTAAGAAGAAAGAGGAAGAATGTCGTTGTGTCTGTTGGTGTATTGACAGCAGCAATATTTATAGTGTCATTGCTTGCTTGGTATAACTTAGGTGGGATATTCGGTGCAGGCTCGGAGATAACTTTAAGCCCGCGAGAACAAAGAGGTATCGAAGCCGACTTGGAAAGATTGGCTTATGCCAACTCAATCCCACTACAATACGAAAATATGAGCAGTGTAATTTATGATAGCTTATCAGAACAAACGAAATTGAACTTTCTCTGTGCTTATACCGTATATGGCGGCGGCAATAATGTTTTTGTCAATGAAGATGACTATTTTGCTGACCAAGATGTTTGGATTGGAGGATCGGGAGGCTTCATAGTAAGAGAAAACTATGTCAATCAGCTTTTCAAAAAGATGTTTGGCCGCGATTTAATCAAAAATCAGTTATATGCTGATTATGATGCTGAAACTCTTGGCAACTTGAATATGTATTTACCGGCTGGTTGTGTACATTGTAGCGCTCCGACGGGAGTAGACTCGCTAGATTATCGCTTTGTGAAGCTGCAGTACAATAGTAGAACTAAAGTTTACACTATGACAATAGCGTATTATGATAGTGAAGAGAGTTTGATAGGGGTATACCAGTTTAGCTATTTCAGCAATGGTTATTCAAAATCTTTTAAAGGTGCGCGATTTATTTCTTTTATACTAAAGTGAAACAACGGCTTCGGCAACCATTAGTCAAAATACAAGGAGCTATTGTAGTTTGTCAAACCTTAAAAGCTATAAGAAGGAAGCACAAGTGCTTATAGTAAAAGGTGGGATAAATCTGTTGGTAGTAGTAGATAGCACCACTTACAAGCATGCTGTGGTTGCCGTTTCTCATGATTTGCGGTCAGAAAAAAGCAACGTGGTACTGATTACTTATGATCCCAAAACCGCAGTTAATGATTTCAATATTGGAAAGTGGCTACTACCAGCTGTGGTAACAGTCACTGCAGCCGGTCTAGCTTTTGGTATTGTAACATTTTTCCTAAAGAAAAAGATAATAGCATAGTGCTGCTTAACAGCTACCAGGATACGCTAAGCTTTCTGGTAATCTAAAACAATAAACCTCATTATTCCGGCAACTGGGAAAAAATGAGGTTTTGCTTTTTGAGAAAGTCATCAACAGAAAGACTGACTAACTTTGTGTTTTGATAAAACTTAGTTATCCAAAAGATTAATTAAGTTGAAGTAAACGGTGCTGTTGCCGGCGATTATGGAACTGGCTTGGAAACAATCCGGTTGGGAGCCGGTCATCGAGCTGATTAAACCTTTAGCCTCTTGGATGATTAAGGCCCCGGCAGCGAAATCCCAAGCTTGAAGTTGAAACTCAAAAAAGCCATCGAAACGTCCGCATGCTAAGTAAGCTAAATCTAAACTTGCTGAACCCATTCGGCGAATTTCCCTTACTGTGCCCAAACATTTAGCAAGCATGGAAAGGGTATTAGGGTGAAAGAAGGTGTTGTAAGGTGTGGTGCCAAAGCCAATCATTGCTTCACTAAAAGGACGATTGCTCACCTTAATGGGCTGATCGTTCAGATAAGCACCTTGATTGTAGAGGGCACTAAATAGTTCGCCATTGAAAGGATTGTAGATTACAGCTAACACCACTTTTTTTTGATAAGCCAGAGCCACGGAAATAGCACTAAAATTAACCCGGTTGATAAAGTTTGCCGTGCTATCCAAAGGGTTGACGATAAAAACCCAGTCGCTTTTAGTGGCTAACAATGGGTTACTTTCCTTAGCTAAAAACGCACTTTGCGGTAGCAGTTGTTGAAGTTCGGTTATCAGGAAACTCTCGATTTCCCAATCGTATTGTGTGATATAAGTTTGACTTCCGGCTTTTAGGGTTAAGCGCAGATTCTGCGCTTGCAGAATTATCACTCCAGCTTTCTGTACAATAGCCTTGATTTGTTCTAAAAGACTTGCGATATCCATATATAATATTATAACTTAATTTTTTTCTGTAGCTAGAGGGATTATGTTACAATGGCTTTATGTTTTTAGATAAGCTGAGGGGAAGAAAACCCTTTTATTTGCGCGTTTTAGCGATAGCTCTGCCTTTGATGCTTCAACAGTTGGTAAGTGCCGGGATTGGGATGTTTAATAATATCATGGTCGGTAACATAATAACGGGTGGCGAAAAAGGGCTAGCTTTAGCCGGCGTGGCGACAGTCAACAGAATGTATAATATCGCTCTTTTTGTTATGGCGGGAATGACAGCGGCTTGTTCGATTTTTACGGCGCAGTTTATTGGCGCCGGAAACCCCGAGGGGACTAGACAATCTTATCGTTTTTCCTTATTAGCTAACACCGTA
>CAZUQA010000159.1:0-9695 GCA_964622375.1 uncultured Erysipelotrichaceae bacterium
GGCAGCAATGTTCTATAAGGCAGAGAGCTAACTAACTCTTTTTTTGCGTAAGCTAATGACAAGATCAGAAATCAAAGCTAAAGCAAGGCCAAAAAGCCACCCTGCCAAGATATCACTAGCGGTATGTACACCTAAGTAGACTCTACTAAAACCGATAATAAAAACCATGAAACTAAAGAAAACGATATTGAATATTCGCTGGTTTTTAGTGATGTTTTTCCTCAGAGTGATAAATAATAAAAGGAAATACAATGTAGCATTATTCATAGCATGTCCACTAGGAAAACTGAAACCGGTAATATCTATTAACCTCAGAACGTTAGGCCGAGGGATGGCGAATAAGTCTTTCAAAACTTGATTAAGCAAATGAGAAAAGAGGACGGTCAATCCCACAGGTAGACTAAAACTGCGTGTTTCTTTGTATATTAATAACAAAATTATTATGAAGACTATACCATAGAGACCACCGACCTCAGTGAAAACACGCAAGATAGCAGTGAGCCAAGGATGAATGAGCTTTGCGACTTGGGAGTAAATTAAATTATTAAAGAAATCTAAATAGCCGTTTGTCAGCAAAAAAGCAATAAGAAAAAAGAGCATTACCAGGAGAAGAACTATTATAGATTTTTTCTTATTGTTCATTGCGTAAAAACCTCTCTTGATTTATTTAAAGTTACCAAACATAAGGAATCAGTCGATACTTAACCTTTTTTAAGTATTCATCATAACCAGGCAAATCGCGCAACAAAATAGCTTCTTCATTTTTTATTCGAATTATCATAAGCGCCGGATACAACAACATAGGAAATAAAGACAACACTGAGCCTAGGATTAAGGGTAGCGAAAGAAACACCAGCATCGAAGCAAAATATAAAGGATGTCGCACTATTCCATATAAACCATCAGATATTACCGGTTGTTTATCTACCACAGTAATGGTACGTGAAGCATAGCGATTTTGTTTGATTGTCAAAGTATATAAATAGTAACCAACGAGAAAAATGACCACAAAAATCAAGGAAACCACTAAGGGAAGGCGCAGGATGTTGTAGCGATAGCTGTAACCGGCCAAAGCAAAGGAGGCGATAAAGACGAATGAACAAAGAATTATCACAAGGATCTGGCTTTTTTCTCTTTCTTTAGTGTCAAGGCGCCTTGCTAAAGTTTCCGGATCATTTTTAAACAAACTAATACCATAAGCCAACATAGGTAACATTAGGCTAAAAATGAATAACCAGCCATTAATAAAATTTAGAGTACCGGCGGTATAAAAAATCAGAAAGGTGATTAAGATAAAACCTATAATGAATTTCATGCTTACATTAATAAGAAGCTTAAGTCTGTTTCTATTCATTCTTCAACACCGCTGCTCGCCAACTGGGTGGAGAGCTATCTTCGCAGAAATACTCTTGTAGGTAATTAATCTTGTCAGCGCAAAAGCTAAAAAAAGAAACAGCGCGCCAACCGGCCGATTCATTGAATATTCTGGTAATCGATATTAACAGCTCGTTAAATTCATAAAGGGCGACAATTTCAATTGACCAATTTCCCGGGTAATAACGGTTGACGTTAATAAACTCGTCAACCTTAAATTCTTCAGCGGTGTTTGGCCAGCTGATTTTTGCTTCCGCTAGAAAGTAGGAGGAAAGACTATCCCAGTTCTGTTGGGCGAATTGTAGCCAATAGTCGGTGATAATTTGTTTTCTGTCCATAGAAACATTCTACTTTATTTAAAAACAAGAAGCTAGGTTTCCGGGACCGGACTTCGTTAAGAAAAACCCGGAATTAGTATCACGGGTTTATTAGAACTAGATTTTATTCGAAGAGCCGAGCACGTCTTTAATCTTGTGCCGCACTACCTCACGGATGTTGTTACGAGCATCAGTTAAGTATTGCCGAGGATCAAAGTGATCGGGATGGTCAACGAAATGTTTGCGGATAGAACCGGTCATCGCAAGACGTAAATCGGAATCGATATTGATCTTGCAGACAGCCATAGCGGCAGCTTGGCGTAACATATCTTCAGGAATACCGATGGCGTCAGGCATTGCTCCGCCGTTAGCGTTAATCATTTCGACATATTCCGGCATAACCGAAGAAGCTCCATGTAAGACGATAGGGAAATTCGGTAAACGTTTTTGGATTTCTTCGAGGATATCAAAACGCAATTGCGGTTTTTGTCCCGGTTTGAACTTATAAGCGCCGTGGCTTGTGCCGATGGCGATAGCTAAGGAATCCACTCCGGTTTTCTTGACGAATTCTTCAACTTGGTCGGGATCGGTGAATTGGGCATGTTCATCAGCGACGTTAACGGCATCTTCGATGCCCGCTAAGCGACCTAGTTCGCCTTCGACGCTAACTCCTCTTTCGTGCGCATAATCGACAACTTGTTTCGTTAAAGCGATGTTTTCTTCAAAAGATAAATGCGATCCGTCAATCATAACCGAAGTAAAGCCACCGTCGATACAAGACTTACATAATTCGAAAGTGTCACCATGATCGAGATGTAAAACGATCGGTAAATCGGTATCTTCGATTGCTGCCTCGACTAACTTCAACAAGTAACCGTGCTTGGCATATTTTCTGGCGCCGGAAGACACTTGAAGGATAATTGGGGAGTTTTCCTCTTTAGCAGCCTCGGTTATTGCTTGGACAATTTCCATATTATTGACATTAAAAGCACCAATGGCATAACCTTCATCATAAGCTTTTTTAAACATTTCTTTAGAATTTACTAATGGCATATTTCTTCTCCTTGAGCTTGTTATTGCGTTTGTTATTCTAGCATATTTAACTAATAATATCTAGGGATTGAAAATTGGAAGGATAGTATTATTTTTTGATTTTTCTTATAAGTTTTAAGACTTTACGATAAAATGGCAGACAGCGGTCGTAGATAAAATAAAGCGGGGGATTTAGTACTAAGTCAAACTCGCCGATAAACTCGATATACTCAGCACCAAAGCGCCTTTTAAACTGGTGTAAACCGTAGAGACTATTTTCTTTGACGGGATTACCGGTAGTGCCAAAGAGGTCTAAAATCTTATATCCTTCCGCTTTATAATCTTCGATAATCTTGTAGTACATTAAGTAGTTAGCGTTGAGGTCACGTAAAACGTCGTTATTTCCACCGTGGACATTCCAGGTTTTATCGTGATATTTAGTAGTAATCATGCCGGACAGGCAAATGGTTTCTGGTAATTTCTCGGCTCTTTTATTAAACTCGGCTTGTTGTTTTAAAAGCTTATTTAGTTGGTCGTTGAGGTCTTTAATCCGACCTTTGTTTTTTCCCGTGGCTGAAAGCTCAGCTTGTAAAGCTTTGTTTTTAGTAATCTCCAGATTGAACGTTTCTTTGATTTTTGACTTTTTTACTTTCGCTAAGTAGAGATCGCTCATTTGCTGGTCATGTAAAGTCTGATAGAATTCCTGATAATAAGCTAAGCTGAAGGCCGTAAAGCCGTCGCGTTGTTCAGTGTCTTGCATCAAACGATAAAAGTCAACGATTTCGTCAGCCGTCGTTTTTGCGATTTCCACATCAAAAATGTTTTCCCGATTGATGATGTTCCTTAAAGTTTGATGCATCTTAGCTTTAATTTCCTCTAAAGGCTGGGTGAGGTCGAGGCGGAAAGTAAAACGAGGTTCCGCTAATTCAAAGTTGCGATAGAGTGGTTTTCGTGTATAAGCGAGGTTTAATAAAGTTTCAACGATAGCATAGTTGTCCGGTCCAGCTGCTATTTTGTTTGCCGCTTCATCAATTTGATGTAGTTTGATATCGGGATTAATCCTGATGAAAATAGCTTTTCTGGTCTTCGCAAAACGTTTTAGCTCCGCAGTAAAAGCAGTTAATAATCCAACATCGTTAAAGTCGATGACATAGCCGCGGGGACTATAGAGATAAGTGTAGGTTAAAGGCAATTTCATTTCTAGCAGTAAAGCTGTCGCTACTAGTTTTCCCGCCTCTTTTAACCCGACATGGTGCACTTGACCGGCAAATTTGCTTTTTAACTCGCCGAAATAATAACTCTGCATGAAATGGGATTTTAAGGGATGTTGACTGACAAAATTCTCATATTCGTCAACGGGGATATTGGTCACAAATTCCATTATTCTTCCTCTGTACCAGTCTTTGAATCGTATTTTATTATACCACGGATGATTTACGCATACATGGTGTAATAATATCAGAATGCATGGGCGCTCAATTATTTGACATCGGCAGAGTACAAAGCACCCTACTTCAAAACTGTATGGAAAAGCATAACCATACCAAAGCATCTTTACTGGTGGTTTGAGCTATAGCGGTTTTAGTAGACCTATTATTAAGATCTGTCTCAATTATCTTTCTTTGGTTAAAAGAAAGATGAGGACTATTACAACGGCGTTTTTTTGATATATTAATCACTCCTTGCACCCGAGATACACTCTTTGTTTCAGAATCATAACAAAAACCAGAATCGAGTTACTATTCGTTATATAAACAGAGCTGAATGACTTACTTCCGTTTTTGCCTGCCTAAACTGGAATTTAGTTTTCAGTTTGCGAAATCAAAAATAGCGAATTATGCTGTGCCTTGACACTATTTTTTATGATATATTTATTGCATGGAAGTCTGTGGCTATAAAAGCATAATAACGATTTTGGTTCAAGGTTAAAGTTATGTTTGAGAATATTCAAACTATCATCTTCGATTTAGACGGTACTTTGTATCAAGACGACAACTACCACAAATATTATCTTCATAATTTACTGGAAAATACCGGAAGAGAAGATTGGGAAAGTTCTTTTATCGACTTTGTAGAATCAGTATTAAAAGGCGAGCATCTAAAAATGAACGCTTTTTATTTGTCCGATAAACTGGAAACTGATGATTTATCACACTACTTCTGTCAGCTGGAAGAATCATTGGTTGAAGATGTTAGTTATCATCAAGCTCTAAAGTCTAGTAACTTGATTTACTTGGGCGATCTTTGGGCAGTATTGAACTTGTTAGGAAAAACTTCCGGCATGCTGGAAGTAAAGAACGGCTATGAGGTTTTTAAGGCTACTCGCAAAGATATGGAAGCTTACGCCACCAAAGGAGATGAAAAGCTGTTGGATGCTCTCTTGCAAGCTAAAGAGCAGTACCAAACCATGTTGTTTAGTAATACCGATGAGTTCCTAGGTAGCTCCTATTTAACCATTCTGGGCTTTCAGGAAGCCTTTACTCATATCGTCTACCAAGCCGACAAGCCTCGTGATTTTCTTCTGAACTTAGAGAAACTTGATCCTGATATCATAAAAAAACCGGAAAGTATATTGAGTATCGGTGACCATGGCTACAATGACTTAATGCCGCTACAGAGTATTGGCGGGAGAACTGTTTGGATAAATCCTTATAAAGGCATCAATGAGCCGACTTATGATTTACAGCTTAACTCAATAAATGAACTGACAATGTTCCTAAATAAACTGCTTTCTAATTAGTAATGGTAGTTTATTCAAATAAAATGAAGGAGGGAAATATGAAAGGAATTAAAAAGATTATTGTATTGTTGTTGCTGGGGACAATGCTTGTTACTTCGATGAGTGGCTGTACGAAACCTGAAGTTAAAGAAGGCGATCCGATCACTATCGTAGTTTGGCATACTTTAGCCGACCAGCATGAAGCAGCTTTTCAAAAGGTTATTGATGGTTTCAACGCTTCGCAGACCAAGTATGTGGTAGTTGCCGAACAACAACCTTGGAATGAATTTGATGCCAAGTTGATGCAGGCTACCCGTAACGGGACCGGACCAGATGTTACCAGTATGTGGCCGACCACCGCTATTCAGTATATTACTGAAGGCTTGTTGACGGATTTTGCGCCTTTTATCAATGATCCGAAAACCGGAATTCCGGGCTTTAAAGAGAGTTTAGCTCCGGGCTTGTATGAAGAGATTACCCAATGGGGAGAGAATTCGATTTATTTATTCCCCTTAACCGGAACCGGAGAAGTGTTGTTCTACAACAAGACCATGTTTGATGAATTAGGTATTCCGGCACCGAAGACTTGGAGCGATGTTGAAGCTTACAGTAAGTTAATCAAAGAGAAGAAAGGTATTCCAGGCTTCGGGTCTGACTCAATTACCGATACTTTCCTGTGCCTGATTAAACAAGCCGGCAGCGACTATATCGATGCTAAAAATGTAGTTATCAATATGGACCGCAATATCGCTATTGAAAAACTGAATTGGTTTGGTGATGGCGTTAAAAACGGCTACTTCCGTTTGGTAGGGGATGATTACTATTTCTCCAATCCTTTTGGTAGCCAGGCTGTCGCTTCTTATATCGGCTCCAGTGCCGGAGTCAGCTATGTTTTTGCGGCGGTTGGTGACAAATTTGAAGTTGGTTGTGTGCCGATTCCGCAAGAAGGACCGGTTAAGTATATCTCCTCTTGGGGTATTGGTGATGTTTGTTTGACCAAAGATCCGGAAAAAGCTCGTGGGGTTTATGAATTTTTGAAATACTATCGTCAAAACGAAGTGTTGATTCAATGGGGCGCTGATTTCGGTGCTATTCCTTACTACTTGGACGCCCTAAAAACTGACCAATTTAAAGATTTCGCTGACACTAATATCGCGATTAAAGCTTTGGCAGAAAACCTGCACTATGCCGGAATGCTGCCCAGCATCTTAGGTACTGCCGGTGTTAGAATCCGTTTGGATGAGATGGTACAAAAAGTAGCCTTAGGCACGGCTGATGCCGCAACCGCTTTTGACGATTTTGTCAAAGCAGCTAATGCTGAATTAAAACCGTAATTGTTGTTTGTCAAGGGGTGCTTTAGGCACCCCTTTATTTAAATCATGGGGGGCTTATATTATGGGGAAAACACAATTTATCATGTATTCCGGTTTACATACTATCGGGGGTGTCAACGCGGCAGTTATCTATGGTAAGGACCGGGTTATTTTTGAAATGGGGGCAGCTTATGATCCCAAGACTGAAGTCTTTGACGGTATAGTAGAAAAGCGAAATAGGAATTGGTTGGTTGATAAATTGAAGTTAGGAAGCTTGCCAAAAATCCCTGGAATATTCTCTAAAGCGGACCTGGGGGATTATCCTTTATTAAGCGCTGAAGAAAGTGACTACAATACAGCAATATTCATCACCCACTTACATCTTGACCACATGGCTCATATTAACGCGGTGTCACCGCTTGTTCCCATTTATATGCACAAAAATGCCCAAATCATTGAAAAAGCTTTAGAGGTTGTCGGGCAGGGGGTTGATGGTGTTCCTCGTGATTATTGTGACTTGGTAGCGGATGAGGTAATAAGAGTAGGAGAAATCGAAGTTTATCCGATTTTGACCAACGCAGAGAGCTATTGCGATTTCGCTTTTCTTATTACCACACCCGATGGTACTATCCATTGGACCGGAGATTTATCATTACATGGCGATAATGTTGCGCTAAACTTCCGACAGTTGGAAATACTTAAAGAGCGTAATATCGATGTTTTACTGTGTGACTGCACTTCCTTCATGGATGATGTCATGCAAATGATGTATCAAACTATGGACGCTAAAGCGATAATACCTGCTGTTGAAATTCCAAAGGGTATGATGAGTGATAGTGATTATGATGCCGCAGTTTTTGAAATAGTTAAAGGTGCCAAGAAACTTTGTGTTTTCAACTACTATCAAAGAGAGATGGCACAAGCACAACGTTTTATCGACTGGGCGAAACAATTAGGCCGAATCTGTATCTTTGAACCGGATGCTGCTTATATAATTCATAAGTTCTTTGGCATTAAGCCTAATGTTTATATTCCTGATGTGGCAGTTTATAATAGTGAAAACAAGCTGACTTGGTATCGGAAAATTCTTGATAACTGTAATGTTGTTAAGCTACAAGAAATCAAAGAAAAACCGGAGAGTTACCTGCTTCAAAACAGCTATCCGCATATTTTAGAATTGTTTTCTTTGCCGTCTGAAGAAGCGGTGTATGTCCACGCCGATGGCATACCAATTGGTGAATTTGATCCGGCTTATCAAAAGATGCTTAACCTAGTGGAAAAATCCGGCTTTAAGTATGCCACCTTCTTTCAAAAGAATTACTTTGGTCATGGTTATCCCTGTCAGGTTAAATACTTTGTCGATGAAGTAAATCCTAAAGTGTTAATTCCCTGTCACTCCTTTAACCCGGAACGTTTACTGCCTAAGGATGGGGTGCAATTGCTACCGGAACTTTATAAGACCTATGTCTTGGTTGACCACAACTTGGTTTTAGAGGCAGACTTATGAAACTGTTGATATTCTGTATCGATGCCCTATGTAGTGGTGATGTTGATTTTATGCGAAAATCGCCTAGTTTTTCCTATGTTTTGGAAAGAGGTTCTTTAATTGAAGAGATTGAGCCGGTTTTTCCGGCTTTAACTTATTGTTGTCATACTTCGATTTTGACCGGCACTTATGTCGGGAAACATGAGATTTACCATAATGAAATACTAAAACGCGGTGGTTTGTTGGGAGCGCCTTGGCATAATCAACGCAGTGATATCAAAGGGTTAACTTTACTTGATTATTTTACGGATGCCGGCTTAAAAACCTGTTGTATCAGTTGGCCGGTTTCCGCCGGCGCTAATATTGATTTGAATATGCCGATGATTGTGCCTTATAGTTATCATGGATATGAGCCGGAGCTTTGGTTGAGTGATGCCGCCAGCCCGGAGTTAATGCAACGCTATTTTTCCAAACATTCACGTTATATTAAAGGACCGGATCGTAGCTTAGATTTGTTTACCATGGCTTTGGCTCTGGATGTCCTGGAAGATTACCCGGAACTTGATGTCATGTTGGTGAAAATGTGCGATTTAGATGGTAAACGTCACAGTTATGGAGTACACCATGAAGCAGTTGATGATCAATTGCGCAAACACGATATGGAATTAGGCGCTTTGTTGGATATTCTGAAAGCTCGCGGAGAACTGGAAGAAACCAATATCGTCATTTTGGGTGATCACGGTATGACCGATACTAAAGATATCTTATTAATGAATCAGGTACTAGAAGAAGCCGGGTTCATCGAGACTGGGGAAAATAATGAGATAAGAGATTACAAAGCACTTTGCCACTCTACCGGTTTGGCAGCATATATCGAACTGAAAGAACCAAATGATTTGCTTGTAAAAAAAGAAGTGCAAACTTTCTTAGAAAGCCTAAAATATGATGAGAAGATTGCTTTATCACTGGTGTTAGATGCTGAGGCGGCAGAAAGAGAATTTAGAATCAAGGGGCCTTTTGATTTTGTGATTGAAAGTTCGCTACCTTTAGCTTTTGGCGAACAATTCAGTGACAGCGGTATCTGGGCTTCCCAGATTGTCGGCGACCATAAAATCGGTTTAGCTACCCATGGTGGCACTCCCACTAGAAAAGAACTGACAACTTTTATCGCTTGCGGCCCGGCAGTAAAGCCGTCAGCATGTGTTAAACGGGCAAGTATGGTCGATGAAGCGCCGACCTTGGCGAAAATGTTAGAAATTGAAATGAAGGCGGTTGACGGCAAAGTAGTCAGCGAAATACTCAGGTGACAATATGAAAATTACGACAGAAAATTTAACTAAGCATTACGGGCCGACGGTGGCTGTAGAAAATTTAAGTATCGAACTAGCCAGTGGTAAATTAATTGCCTTACTGGGGCCATCAGGTTGTGGTAAAACCACAATCCTCAACATGTT